>MNEA01000020.1 GCA_001917435.1 Acidobacteria bacterium 13_2_20CM_2_57_6 | reverse complement strand
TCCATCGTCCTACTGTTTTTGCTCCCGTTCCTGCTGTTCCAGTTCCACCACCAGGTCCACCCATTCGTCGGTCAGTTCCCGAAAACGTTTGTAATTAGCGACTTTCTGCCGCACTTCGGCCAAGCGCTCGGAGCGCACAAAGCGAGTGCGGCCCTTGCCCCGCCAGGTGAAACTAAGGTGGTAATAAGGACCGTGCTTCTGGGGATCCTTGGGATCTTTACAACGACAGTCCGGCTTGCCGCAGACGTTGTACTGCTCGCTCAAGCTGCCCGGATGGATGGGCCCGAGCTCGGCGAGTTGCTGTTTCAGATGCTCGATCTTGCGTTCGATTGGGGTGGTTTTCATATCCGATATCATTACAATGATATCGGATATTGTCAAGCACTTTCTTTCAGAATCCCGAACTTTCTTGATTTTTTTCCTCAGCCCCGGCGATTCCCACCTTGCCGCCGCTGCCACTGGCGATACAATTCCACCATGCCCATGACTCCGTTTATGAAAAGGTTTCCAGGCCGGCGCGTGGTGGTGGTTGTGGTCCGGCCCGAGACGGGCTGGAAGTTTTGGGCGGTCATCAACTACGGCTGGGAAAGTGTGAAGTTCTACAAGAAATGGGCCGGAGCTCCCGCCTCGGATCGCTCCGAATGGCAGGGGCCGGAGCTTGATCCCCTAAGTGAGCAGACTCCCTACGCACCGGCGCTTCTGAATCTGTTCAAGTGGGTCCTGCAGTCTCCTGGTTACGTGGAGCGCCTCAAAAAGCACTACCAGCTCTTTCGCGCAGCGGTAGATGAGGAATATGCAAAGAGGAACCCGACGCTGCGCTTTCCGGAGTTTCCACGGCGGGTTAGGTAAGGGGCGCGGGAAGTTTTCAAGAACGCTTCTGCGCGACATCAATCGGTTGATTTTCCTGAAGCGGCGTTGTCTCTGGCAGGCTGTAGCGTTTCCTTCGTTGGCCTTTGCTCAAATCGATCCCTTCCAGTAGCAGGCCGAGTTCCCAGGCAGCGATCTCCTTCCGTCCCGTCTCTGCAAAAGGAAATTGAAAAGTGCCGGCCTCGAGTCGTTTGTACCAAATCGCCCAGCCATCGCGATCCCAGTACAAAATCTTTAATCGATCAGTGCGGCGATTACAGAAAACCAGCAGGTGTCCAGAGAAGGGGTTGCAGCGGATTACGTGTTCGGCCATCATCGATAACCCATCGAAGGAACGGCGCATGTCACACGGCACCGTGCACAGGTAGGCCTTAATCGCCGCAGGAAAACTCAGCATCCTTATTTATTCCCCGACTCCATGGCCGCGAGAACCGCTCGCAAAGTCTCTTCCTGAACTCCCTGGCTGATGCGCAGCCGACGACCGTCCTGGAGCACCAGCTCCAATCCGGCCGGCATGTCCATACCGTCTTCACTGACAAGGGCGAAACTGGCTGCTCTGTCCTGAACACTCGGCTTGTTCCGCTCCTGACGGCCGGCTTTCAGTTTGCGTTGCCACCAATAGAACTGGCTTTCCTTCACGCGGCGCTGCCGGCAAAATTCCCGAATCGACATCCCGCTCCGCGCTGCTTCCCCAATCGTCCTCTGCCAATACCGCTGCTTCTCGACATCGCGATTTTTCCTGTTCATCCCACACCTCCGCCTTTCCGCGACACATTAAGCCGCGCCGGACATTATTGTTGTTTACGATTTAAGGGCGGAAGATGAGTTGGCCGGACGGGTACGGATTATGATTGGAGCGCTACGTATCACTGGAGCTGTCACAAGATCCTGCATCCACGCGCTTTACTGCATGCAGGGCATCTCCTTGCTGCATCAGGTGCGGCGGCAGGCAAAAACGGCCTGGGCGGATATTCCGTCGCGAAGCTGATCGATTGCCAATGCTATGGCCGGAATGGCACTATGCTCTAGGTAACTGCTGCCTGTGGCCTCGCGCTCACGGCGCGTGAAGAGCGCGGGAATTTGACGAGAAAAACTGTTCCGGCTTCGGACGTTTGCTCGACACGCACCGATCCTCCGTGATCGCGAATAATTTTATTCACGATCGCGAGACCAAGGCCAGTGCCGTTAGGTTTTCCGGAGCTGACGAAGGGATCGAACAACGTAGCGCGAATCGATGCCGGTATGCCAGGTCCATTGTCGGCGACTCGAACCTCAAACGATTCCGTAGAGGAATGCAGTTCGACATTGATCTGGCCTTGCAGTTGAGATGTGGCCTCACATGCGTTCAGTATCAGGTTGAAGAATGCTCGCTCCATCTTCTTGGCGTCAAATACCCCTTCCATTTCGCCTGACGACCGTATCAAAATCCGTCGACCTCTCAACTCCGGCCTAGTGAGAACGGCGTCGACTGCGCGGCGGACTGTCTGATCGAGAGAAGCGGGCGCGGGAGATACGGCGCTGTCTGCTCGCGCCAATTCGCGCAGGGAATCCAGCAGATCGGTCATTTCAGCCGACGCAGTTTTAATCTCTTGGTAGATCTCGTCCCTGTTAAGCTTTAAGTTCTCCGCTTCGTACAGGAACTCCGCGTTCGCGACGACCGCCGCCAGGTGATGGCGAAGATCATGAGAGATCGAGCTCGCGGCGTTCCCCAAAGCGGCAATCCGCTCGGCTGCGATCCACCGCCGTTGGGATACCAACAACTCGCTGCGCATTTTCGAGAACGCCTCTCCCAATTCCGCAACTTCACTGCTCCCGCGCGGCGTGATTGAAAACATGTAGTCGCCAGCGGCGAGCGCCCGGACACCCGAGACAAGATTGTCCAAGGGGTGGGTGATCGTGCGAGAGACAAAGCTGAGCAGCAAAGCGCCCAGGAACACAGCAGAGATTCCGAGAATGTAAATTGTGCGGTTGAGCCGCTGGAGGAAACTGTTCGACCGTTGAAGGGACACGAGCACGTAGCATCGCACGGGGGCCGGCGGACCTTCGTGAATCCAGACCGATGCGACTTGGTATTGATCGGTGCCCAGAGTCAGTTCGCGTGGTCCAACTGGGGAGCCGAGATCTTTCCGACCAATCCATTTCCTCATTTCACTTTGTTCAGGGGACGGAAGCGTGGATGCGATTACGATGTCACCTATCGCAAGAGCAATCTGACTGCCTGAAACGAGCGCGAGTTGTTCGGCCACAGTGGAATCCACCTGGTATCCCACGGCGAGCACTCCAAGTTGTTTCCTGTTATTCTCTTGCCCAACGTTTATCGGACGTAAAAACACCCAGTAGAGCTGACTGTCCGCATACCACCACGCCGCATCTTCTCCTTGTTCCGCAGATCCCTTAAGATCAGCCTCGGCTACAGACGGGCTCCACCCCTGCTTCTTGACATGGAATCCCAGAACTTTGCCGTCTGACCTAGCCAGAAGAAAGAGGTCACTGCCCGCGAGTTTCCAGAAGGGCTCTGAGCCGTCCTGAATCGTGGGCGCGTCCTCGGTTGTCATTAACGCTTTTAAAGTAGGAAGCTCGGCCAGCATTGCCGCTGTTCGGGACAGCTGGAACTCCCGTTGCCGCTGAACACTTTGAAATGCGCGGGTCGAGGCTTCTGTGCTCTCCTTCACTTCCTTGTCAAGCTCCGATCGAACGGTATACCGGACGATGAACAGCAGTGCGCCGGTCAACGTGCAGACTATCAGCACGGTCGCAATGAGAAGTTGCGTTCGTAGCCGCAGAAGCGCCATGGGATTCCCCGTGAACAGCCTTATTTCTCAGGCGCGGTCACTACACTGTCACGTGCGAACTTGTAACCCGAACCGTGCATGGTCATAAAGTAGCGCGGGTTGGCTGGGTCGGGTTCCAGCTTTTGCCGAAGACGAAGGATATAGTTATCGACCGTGCGAGTGGTCGGATAATTGGTGTATCCCCAGACTTCGTTCAGCAATTCTTCTCTTGAAATGACTCTGCCAGGCGAGCGCGCAAAGAACTTAAGCAGTTTGAATTCCTGAGTTGTGAGTATGATGGGTTTGCCCGCGCGCGCCGCCTCCATGCTGGTAAAGTCGATTCGTATATCGCCGAACGCCAGCAGTTCATGTTGAGGTGTTTCTGGTGCGACGGTTGTGCCATGTGGGGTGGTTGGTTCGCCGCGGCGCATCGCACGACGCACACGGGCGAGCAGCTCTTTAGGACTAAAGGGCTTTGTAACGTAGTCGTCCGCACCAAGTTCGAGAAGCAGAACCTTGTCCTCGACTTCCGTGTTGGCGCTCAATACGACGATGGGGACTGACGCTGCATAGGCCTTGAGCGCGCGGCAGACTTCTTTGCCGGGCAGGCGCGGGAGTTTCAAGTCAAGTACCACAACGCTAGGCGTGTCTTTCTTGAAGCTCTCAAGGCCTGCAACACCGTCGGATGCAAGCCGGACTTGCAGCCCGTCCGATTCAAACAGACGCCGCAAAGTCCGTTGCATGGCGCGGCTGTCTTCAACAATCAATACGGTTTCCATTCCCTTGTCCCCGAATTCCAAGTTGGTCCCATGCATATATAACAGTTGTCAGCCTTCCGTAAGAGACTGCGGCAGCTGCTGCGCGAGTGCTGCCGGCTTTAGTATTCTGGCGTTAGCGTCTTGGGATCATAGTCTCGGCCGTACTTGTTTTTGTGCTTCATGGGAATTTGTCTGGTCGCTGGAATCGCGAGCGTCGGAAGGCCATGGCTCCCGTTGCCAATGACGACCGGACGTTCGAGGGCCTGCAGAGCCTCCGGAGTGGCGTTCTCTGACCACACGCGAAGAAGGTACCTTCCGGGAGGGACGGCGGCAATGGAGAGGTGTCCAGCCTTGTCAGACACTCCATAGAATTCCGAGTCCACGGTCAAGACCACTGCCTCCATTTCCGGATGAATGTTACAGAACACATAAGATGCGCCGGTGCGATCGAATCTCACGGCCTTCCGCGATCCGGCCTCATAAAGTCCCAGGTCAAACCGTTTCCCACGGTAAAGCGAAAACACGCTGTGGAACCATGGATCGAGGTTCGGAAAAACGACGACGCTTTCCGTGGGCACGACCAACAAATTGGGTTCGAACTTCTTGTCGTGTTGCGCCATACGGTAGTTCGTTCGCTCCGCGTTGAATCCTATCGTACGGACCGAGTCTTGGGGAACGAGCCAAACCACTACTCGGGAAGAGTCCTTTATTGGCGCTCCCGAGTCTGCCAGAATCAGTCTGACCTCGCCCTTGACAGTCTGCGCCGAGTAGCCAGCAAGGTCGTTTGTTTGGGCCGCAGCGGTGACGAAAAAGATCAAGAGGGACGGAACGATTCCGAGTGGACGGATCTTCATAGTTCACCTAGAAAATGAACCCCACTGCCAGGCCGACTTGCCCAGCGATTGCCGGAGCTCCCGAGACCTCGTAAGTCCTCAGGCGACGATACTCGGTCGATAACACAAGATTAGAGCGCGGCCGAAAGATGTAATTCGCAAACCACATATCGTTGCGGTGGGACAGAAATTGGAGAGTTGGATCGAGTAAAGCGATTTGACGTGTACCACGGGCGCTGCGAGCGCCCGACCCGCCTGCCAAGTTAAAGTCGCTCCGCTCATTTAACTTGACCTTAAGCTGCGACCACCCCCCAAGCATCCTGATTCCGGCAAGGGCAGGCGCAGTGACAGTATTATACTGATTGAGATCTGAGGGCTGAACCAATACATATGGCACTCCGCCAAAGGCGTCCAGGCCTTTGCCGACAAAAAACTCGCCGCTCAGCTCCGCATGCGGCAGCAACGGAAGCCGCCAATCCGTTACACCGCCCCATCCAGAGACCGTCTCTCCTCCATAATAGCGCTGTGGGACGTAAATACCTGAAACTCCAACGGATAGGGGCCGATTTTCGCTCTTTCCGTTTGCCGATATTCTCAGCAAATACGCTGGCTGGCGAGAGTTTTCACCTGGATTTGCAGTGCGCACACTCGCGTCGAAAGCGGCATACCTTGAGGGGTCCATGACGCCTGCTTCAATTTTGAACTGAGAAAAAGGTGTCGCCCACCGTTGTTCCACCCGGATTGTTGGCGCCCAAGTCCACAGGTTTCCAGCAGAGGCGAATCCCGGCACGGCTAGCGACATGTAGGAGGTCGGCGTGTTGGGGGAAAAAAACGGTGCATCCAGGCCGACAACGACTGAAGTATTTTCCCAGTCGAACCGAATCCGGGCCGTGCGCAAGCGCATCACGCCTGAGGTTGCTGCCCCGTAGCCGCTTGGCAAGCCGCCGAAAAAATCCATCTGGACGTCACCGGACATCCTTGCGCCATAGAGGTCTGGGCCAACGCCTGTTAGTCCTACAATTGATTGCCTGAGTGAGGCGCCGAGGCTACCGGAAGCAGTTCCGGGCGGTCGTGGAAATGCGGCCGCTGGCACGTCCAGGTTGTCCACATGACCCGTCTGGCCGAAGGCGTTGAACAAACCTATGCCAGAAAGCTTCAGTCGGTACTTGGAGCTGCTTTCGACTTTGTCTTGTTGGAATTCCTCCAGCCTGGCATTCACAATCTGCCAATCCTCCTCAGTAATACGGGCCAGGTGCTGCTCACCATTTGGTTTCGCCGTTTGAAAATCTCCAGCGGATTCTTCGGTTGTCTGTTCTCGACGGGCCGCGACACCGAGAGTAGGCGTATCGGGATCACCCATTTTGCTCAGCACACGTTCAAGCACGGCCCGAAGTTGTCGGATTTCCGACCGCGACTCCGATAGCTCCACCCGCGTCTCTTCAAGTGATTGGCTCAACATTCGAACTTTGGCGTCCAGTTCAGCTTGGGTTGCCGGCGAGGCAGGCACGGAAGGGGATTGAGCAAAAGCGGGCCAACCACCCGCAAGTACTACCCATAGCACCCGCTCAACCGCTCGCAACAGGGCTCTGGTAGAAAAGTTCATAGGGTCTCTCCTCCCGAAGCATCGAAGAGCGCTTAATTGTACTCCGGATACCCTTTGCGCCGGGCATCAGGTAAGTCCTGCTCATGATGCGAACCCACTGATGCAGACAGAATGTTTACAATGCAGCGACAAGATCCTGACAAACAACCGGATCGTCTGTTCCCGGCTGCGATGAAGCTCAGCGGGGACGAGCTGTGCGCTCCTCCAATTGAGTCGAAACCTCTGTAGAATTCCGCTCGTAGAGTGTTAAATCCGGGCCAAACGAGGATTCGGAATTGAGCCTGGATTACTTCCGTTCTTCGCGGGTAGGCAAGGAGGTACGAAGAGAAATAAGGGGCTCACTTATGAGTCATCCCCCGGTGGCCGTACAATCTTTTGACAATTTTTAAAGATGGCCGTGACAACCTTCTTGAAGAATTCTTGATATCTCAATCCGGACAAAGCTCGAGAACCGGCCTCAGCCGTAGACAGTCCCCACGCTGCAGCCCGAATTTCGACACGAAATATTATCTGGAAGGAGGCGTACATATGAAGTTTGTTCGTGAAGCCTTGAGGTGCTCTCTATTTCTTTGCCTCGCGGTGCTATTGCTTCCCGTTGTCGCACTTGCGCAACATTATAAACAAACGAATCTCGTTTCGGATCTGGCCTCGATTTCCACGCCAAATCCTCCTGACCCCAATCTGAAAAACCCTTGGGGACTGACTCGTTCCCCCGGCGGCAGCCCCTGGTGGATCGCAAACAACAATTCCGGCACATCAACCCTGTACGATGGCAATGGCAACGCTTTCCCGCCGCCGTCCAAAGGAGGGCCGCTCGTCGTTACCGTTCCGCCCCCCAACGGCTCGCCGGCAGGAACCACGTCGACTCCCACGGGTGTCGTGTTCAATGGCAGCCCCACGGATTTCCTGGTTGCTCCCGGCAAGTCCGCTCACTTCATCTTCGTCACAGAAGATGGAACGATCTCCGGGTGGAACGGCGGACAGAACGCTGTCCTCACGGTCGACAACTCCGATAACGGCTCAGCGAATGGTGCCGTCTATAAAGGTGCAACCTCCGGCGAAATCAACGGCAACAAATTTCTCTACGTCACCAATTTCCGCAAGGCTCGCGTCGAAATCTACGACACAAAGTTCAAGCGTGTGTTCCTTGGTGATGATGCTTTCGAAGCCGAGGGAGTTCCCGACGGTTTTGCGCCGTTCAATATTCAAAACATCGGTGGCATTCTCTTCGTCACCTATGCCAAGCAAGATCCTGCCCGTCACGATGACGTGGCCGGTGATGGCCTCGGTTTTGTTGAGCTTTTCAAGCCCTCCGGCAGGAATATCGGTCACCTTCAGCATGGAACGTGGCTCAACTCACCCTGGGGTGTTGTCTGGACCACCCGCGATTTCGGAGAATTTAGCAACGCTATTCTCGTCGGCAATTTTGGGAGTGGCCGCATTGCCGCCTTCAACGGCTTCACGTACAAATTTATGGGCTTCGTGAAGAACCCCGATGATTCCATCCTAACCATTGATGGGCTCTGGTCTCTCACCTTCGGCAACGACGGGACGGCCGGACCGGCCAATACGTTGTTCTTCACTGCCGGCATTAACGGCGAGCAGGACGGCCTCTTCGGCACTATCACACCCGTAGACGGCCTTGATGGTGACGAGGAGTAGAGCGGGGGGCAACCTGGTCCTTCGCCGCGAAATAGAACAACTACCTAGGAGCTGCCTATGGCTAGCGGGGCGCCGATGACGAGACACGCTTTCTTCGGCGCTCCGCCCAATGGCCCTTTGAATCGCGAATGAAACCCCAAGCCAAAGGCCCCTAGCTGAGTTCGCGCCTTAGGGCTTGAAAACGAATTCCAGAACTTTTGTTTGATTGCCTTCGAGGGTAACCTTCTGAGTCAGCACGCCATACTTTTCATGCCAGGCTTGAATCATGTATTCACCGGGTGGAACGTCTTTAAGATCGAAGGTGCCATCTTCTTTGGTGATCGCAAAGTAAGGATGCTTGAAAACCGCGATGTATCCCTTCATCCAAGGATGAACATTGCATCGAACAGGGATGATTTCTTCGCGAGTGAAAGTCTCCGCAATGGGAGATGAGCCGGGGGGTTGGATGATGTTCCACTCCCGGTTGTTTTGCGGCACGGGGTGGATATTGTGACTGGTGGGGTCAAGGTTGACAATCTGCAGACTCTGACTTGCCTGCATCCCAAGGACGCGCGGACTGTAGCTGCAACCCTTTTGCTCGAACACGGCAGGTTCCTTAGGGGGGTCAAAGGAACGATTGCCAACCCCGTTGGAAATATAGACGATCACATTCTTCAACGCACCGTTCGCTTCAGTGACGACTTCCTCGCTCATCATCGGCGTCGGATGAATCCTCAAACATGCGGGATCGGCGGCCATGTTGATCCGCGCAGCAGCCGTCTGCGCCCCTATCACTCTTACTGTGCCGGATACAGTCCCAGCTTCATGCCCCTCTGAGTGACCGCTGCTAGCCGCCTTCGCTGCGCTGCTCTTTCTCTCGATTGCTGCGCTCCTGCTGGGGCTGCCGGGCGTCGCCGAAAGAGCGATTGCCGTGGCCGCTGCCAGATGGAGATATCTGGTTTTTGTGCCCATGAGTGATTTCCTTCCAAGAGCCCTAGCACCTCAACTTTTGACTCTTTTCTCCTCAAAACACCGAATCAAAACAGGTCGGCGTGCTCAGGTCTCCTTACCAACTGTTTATTCAAAGCTACGGAGCCTCCGGTTCGCGGTGGGCTGCTGGCTTTTGAATACTTTGCGTTTATTTGAAGCGCCCTTAGATAGTGCACTAGGTCCCATGTCTGGGCCGGTGTCAGAGCGCTTGATGACGAAGGCATCGGTGTGCCATCAAGTCCAGTCATAAGAATGCGATAAAGGTCTTGGTTAGATTCGCCGCACTTGAAGCGCGTCCCGGCCGAAAAGTCGAACGGCGGGATTGGATAGCCCCTGTTGTCCACTAGCGTTTGGGCCGATGGGCCATCCCCATGCCCCTCTTTGCCATGACACGACCAGCAGTTCATTTTTTGATACAGCTCGCTGCCGCGCTGAATGCTTTGCTGATCGGCCGCAGGCTCTGAGGGCACCTCGACGGGAGCGGACGGCTTTTCCTCGCGAAATCGCGACGAGAAAGTCTTAACATAAGCAACCAGGTCAGCGCGTTGCTGCTCAGTGAGCGGCAGCCATGGCGGCATGTTCGAGTTGACGAGTCCCCGGGTCACGGATTTGAATAGATCTTCGTCGGTCGGAAGCTCTCCACTCGGTGTGGAGCGGCACTTGAAAGTGCCCGTCACAAAATCGCGCGGTTTGGGGTCGACCCATGGCGCATTTTCTCCCCGGCCGTCCCCAAGCGGACCGTGGCATCCGACGCAATAGCGTCGGTAGAGGTGTCTTCCGCGGGTAGCTTCCCCTGTTATGCCGCCTATGTGGCTTTCTTGGGCAGGCGTTACTTGGGCGCCTGCTGCAAATAGGAGAACTAGAATACTCGCGATATCCACCTTCATGCGATTGCGCTTCATTGGGAGTTTCCTTCTCAAAAAGCGAAATCCAGCCCGAAAAACACACTACTCGTCCTCAGATCGGGCCCAAATGGGCTCGCACTCGTTGGAAGCGGTGAAGCTGACTTGTACGCGCGGACGAGCGAGTACTCGGCGTGGAGAGCCAGCCCGGCGCGGCTGAACATGAACGGGTAGTACCTCAGCCCGAACGAATAGGCGTCAACATCACCCAAATCGTGCGGGTCTGTGCTAAAGACTTGACGGGACATCCGAACGAACTCGTTGCGCTGCACAAAGACTAGCTGCGGAGAATAGGTGAAGTGAGTTTCAATGAACCCGCCGTTCCAGGTTGGCGCCCGCGCTCCCACGGGCAGCGGTGCATTTGCCGCCGTTCCCGTGCCGAGAAAGACGTTGTCCCAACCGTGCACAAACACCGTGCTGAAGTCGAGCTTCTTTATGTAAAAGAGACCAGTGAGGCCTGCGCGATAAAACGACTTGTTGCCGAGTCCTTCCCCCAAAACCGGGGCGCCCAGTGAAGTGTTGAGGAATGTTGGTCGTTCTCCGAAGTAGGCAAAAGCACCGACGCGTTGGACTCCAACCTTTCCTACTTGGAAACCGTGATTAAAACTGACCCATCCGTCGTAGGTCCGATTCGGTAAACCTGGGTTGCCTTCATTACTGCTCAACAAGGCGACCGAATACCGTGTATAGCTGTTCTCCGAGTGACCAGACAGCTCAACGCCCAATTGATTGTCGCCAAGGCCGAAAGCGGTACTGACCTGCGTACTGAGAGGATTCGAGGCAAGGAACTGTGCCTCGCGGAACGGCGTGTAATGATAGACCTGATAAAAACCGCCGTTGTTGGAGAGAAACAGCATCCGTTTCTCGGAGACCAGGTTGTCCAGCTCGAATTTCCCGACCTTGACGTTCATCCAGCGGTTGCCGAGCAAATTATCGAAACGGACGAATACGTTTTCAAAATGAAATGATCCTGAGGAATCAGAGGACGGTAGCACGGAAAAGGAAATGTCTTTGTAAAGAGTCCCAGCGGCCCAAATGTCCAGTCCGCCAAAATCAAAGCCATCCGTCGTGACATTCTGAAAGGTTTGCCCGAGTGCCGGGTCGCCCGGAACTGTATCCACCACGTTGTTGCTGCTGCTCTCCCTATGCCATTGCGGCGTGATCCGGAAAGTGATGGGCCAGTAGCTTGGGTTCTGCCAGATCGGGGAATCCTTTTCGTTCCCCAATTGATAGCCCCTGTCACGAAACGCAATCCCGAAGTCATTCAGTTTTGGCCAGGCCTCATGACAGGCGGAGCAGGGCAGGTCGTATTTCCGCGCGAATGCGGGGATGGCACGTGCGGGCGGACGAAGAGAGAGAAGCATTCCCAAAACGAAGACGAACATTGCAACAACTCTTAATCTAGACAGCATCATAATTCCCATTGTTTCGGTTGGTTGTTTCTAATTGCCCACAATTCTCACCTATCGGCCAGGCCATTGAGACTGGCAGGAGTGAAACGAAGAGTTGTCACTAGGATGTGAAAATGTTTTGTCTTTGTAGTGTGCAGGCGCGAACGACTCTTTACATTTCCCCGACAGCCCCATGACAACGGCCTTTTGTGAATTGCCTAACCTTAGCTTTTTGGGTTACCTGGCAGCAGGCAATCAAATGAAAAACGGCCGAGCTGCATGAGTGATTCGGGAGGCGTTCGAACATGCCACGACACATCGTCAGTCTGATGCCGCGCTATGTTTTGTGCGGGTTGATCTTGTCCGCGGGCCTTCTCGACCTAGCGGGCTGCGGCAGTTATAACGCGCCTTCTCAGCCGCCAGCAGCGCCAACTTCCGTAACCATCTCTCCGACAAGCGCCAGCGTGCCGGCCGGTAGCGGAACGCAGAATTTTACCGCGACAGTCATGAACGACTACCTGAGCAGAGGAGTCACCTGGGCCCTGTCCGGCGCAGGATGCAGCGGAGCCGCTTGCGGTTCGCTCTCCAACATGACCTCAAGTGCGGTCACCTACAATGCACCCACCTCCGTTCCCAACCCTGCTACCGTCACACTCACTGCGACTTCGGTCAACGACACCTCGAAAAGTTCCACTGCCACGATCACCGTTACGGCGGCCGCAGCCCCAGGAGCCGCGGCAGTGTCAGTCACGATAACGGACACCCCACCACAGGGCGTCACGCTGCTATCGTTTGAAGTAAACGTCACAGGAGCGGTGCTCAATCCTGGGAACGCAGATCTGCTGGGCGGCAAAGGACCAACTCGGATTGAGGTAAAACAACTCGAAACCGAATCGGCGTTTCTCAGCACAGCCAATGTACCTCCGGGGACATTCACGAGCCTCACGCTCACGTTTGTCAATCCCGGACTCACTTTCAAGAACGACACGGGAGCCGCGCTAGCAGGGTGTGCCGTTGCAGCCGTATGCGAGATTGAGCCAACCGGAACGCTTACCTCGACAGTTAGTTTTCCAGGTTCGGGCATTGTCATCATGGCGAATTCGCCGACCGGCATTCAGGTAGACGTCAACCCAAACACAATTCTCAGCGCTACTCTGGGCGTGGATTTCAGTCTCGCCGGAGCAGTCAGCGCCCAGCAGATCACGGTGAAGCCTGGCGGCGAGCTGGACGATTTGGATGACTTGAGGGGAGCTGTTCAAAACCTCGATACCACGAACAAGAAGTTCACGCTACATACGCCGGATGGCGACTTTCTCATCACCACCGACAACAATACGGCGTTCGACTTCGAGGCGTGCGCTGCGAATAACTTCACCTGTTTGCAGAACAATCAGGTTGTCGAGGTAGACGCAATGCTCATGGCCGGTGGGGTGTTCCTGGCCAAGAAGATTGAATTCGAAGACGAGGCCGAGGGCGACGATCTTGAAGGCATCGTCTTCAAAGTTGACGACGCAACGCACTTCGAGATAGTTGTGCTCAATGAACTTAGAAGCGTCAGCAACGTTAGCATCGGCAACCCCACGGTCGTCACTTTAAGCAATCCGGGATTCCAAGTGGAGGCTGACGGCTTACCGGTTCCGAGTGCGCTACAGGTCGCTTTCGAAGCGGCGAGGGATACATCGCAGTTATTGCCCGGTCAAACGGTCCAGATACGGATGACAAGTCCAGCGAACCCAGGTCCGCCCGTTGCGGTGACCACTGACAGGGTGCGGCTGCGGATGACTCAGTTCACACCAAACGTGAAGGCCGGCTCGATCATGCCACCCGACTTTAGCGTTGATAACCTGCCAGCACTGTTCACCAACGCCGGCATCAGCAGCATCCACGTTCAAACATCGAGGGAGACGGACTTCGAGGGGGTTTCGGGCGTCACCGCTTTGGTTGACGATAGCACCGTGTCCCTGCGAGGGCTTCTCTTCAATAACGGTGCGCTTCCACCAGAACTTGTGGTGAAGAAGGTGCGCAAGCGCTCAGGAAGTATGAATTAGAGAAGTACACGACTTGCAGATTCTTTCTCGGATTCACCCTTCGCAAGATGGGGTGAAAGGTTCGCGAGTGGCTAGATACGTTGAAAGTCAGCTCGATCAAGCTATTGTAACTCCGTGATGCTAGCCTTCTTTCGCACCGCGGTCGTCTCATCCCCGGTGCGAAAGTATCCTCGGCCATATAATCGGCAGGTCGCAAACTATCGGAGAAAGACGTTCTGGGAAATGAACGTGGAGTTGTTTGGGAGTTCGTGGACTTTTTCCAACCCACAACCCAGCCCAGTGCCGTTTTTGACTTCCTTAAGCCTAAACTAGATTACGGAGTTGAAGGTTTTGACGCTGCCGCAGAGGGGGGCGGGGCTACAAACTTGGCATCGTCCACCGCAACATTCTGCTGAATCTGCTCGACCTGAATCGTGAACCGGCCGCCAGGCCGCGCGATCGTCCAGCGGAAGGGCAGTTTCACGCCATGCGCATCGCGATAATCCGAATAATCAATCTGCGTGGGGTTGCGCCCCAGGGGAGTCTCCGCGTAGCGGATCAATCGCAACAACAATCCCGACTCTTTATCCAGGTATAAGCGCAACGGCGGCTGGCCCAGCGTGCGCCCGGCCACCAGGTAGGTTTCATGCCCATCGATCTTTTCACCAGGATCAACGCTGAATTTCGAGTACAGCGTCTTCAAGTGGGCCGCAAAATAAAGATCCGCATCCATGTGCGCAGTGTCATTTTCCGCCGCCGACATCATGTGCACACGCCCGGGAACGCTGAGCCATCCTTGTTTCCCGTCAAACGCCGTGACGCTGTCTCCGCCCTGCAGGTGCATGATGGACACGCGCTTGTCCGGAGCCTTCGAATAAACCTCGGCTGGAAAATGCTGCCCGCCGAATACTGTAAGCGTTCCCTTTTGCACGCGGCTCGTGATTCTCTGGAGCGCTTCGCTGCCGCCAATAGCCGCGAGATATTTGTCTAACAATTCCTCAGCCACCGGTAACGCCGGTTTTGCTTCGCCGGGCTTTTTCTCTTCCCCGGCTGCTCGACGCGGCTCTTCGTCTGTGATGACGGGTGTGCCCACCGGTTCCGTGGAGCCACGGTGGCACGAATAGCATGTTACCTCTCGATGCCCCTCGAAATTATCTTTATTGATCGCCATCATCATATTGATCATCTTGCGCGCGGTGACTTTGGGCTTCTTATCATCCTTTTCGTTCGCGTGCGCGACGTGGCAGTACTCGCATTCCACGCCCAGCGAAGCGGCGATAAATTGCATCGAAGGAATCACCTGCTCGGCCGGAATTCCTTTGAGCGCCTGAATATTCTTG
This sequence comes from Acidobacteria bacterium 13_2_20CM_2_57_6, assembly GCA_001917435.1. Classification (GTDB taxonomy): domain Bacteria; phylum Acidobacteriota; class Terriglobia; order Acidiferrales; family UBA7541; genus Acidiferrum. Next base: position 25,971 of record MNEA01000020.1, on the reverse strand, counting down.
AACTCCTCTTCCGCAAATTTTGGACCTGCCGGAGCAGTCGCAGCTCTTTGCGTGCTCGACTGTCCCCATGCGCCAGCAATCGCCAGCAACAAGCACAATAATGTTCCGCACATACCCAGCCAGAATCTCGCACGATTCTCATTCACGATTTTGACCCTCGCAGATGAATTGACGATAACGCGCGCAGCGCGGTTACAGGAGGCAACTGAATTTTCCGGAATCGAGTACAAGATCAGGCGCTGATTTCGCCGCGCTTCGCCAGCGCCGTGATGCGGTCAGCGGCGCGGAAGGCCAGCGCTTCGATGGTCATCGTGGGCTGGCCGCGTCCCGAGGTCACCAGGCTGCTGCCATCGCAAAGGAAAAGGTTCTTGACGTCATGTGTGCGGTGGTCCGCATTGATCACCGACGTCTTCGGATCGTTCCCCATCCGGCAGGTCCCGAGAAGGTGTACGCCGAACTGCTGTTCCCCCACCGGAAAACTCCACTTTTTCTGCGCGCCCGCGGCGTCAAAAAGCTCGTTTGCGCGCTTGAACATCCAATTCCCGAGCTTCAAATCGTCCGGATGATCCTTATACGTCAGGCGCAGCGCTGGCAAGCCCCATGCATCCTTCAAATCAGGGTCAAGCGAGAAGCTGTTGTTCTCCACAGGCAAAGACGTGCCGTGGCAGAAAATCTCCATCGTGCGGTTGAAGTCCTGCGCCAGCGCAGCTTTGAAATCCTTTCCCCAGCGCGGCGTTCCGGGCGGCAACCCGCCGAAAGCAAAACTGATGGGCGTAAAATCAAAGCGCGCATCCAGTCCGCCACCGCCGTAGAAGCCGACTTTTTGCGGATCGAGTTCGTAAAAATTGTGCAGCACGCGGCTCACCGCGTAGCCCTTGTAGTCGTTGAGCGGGTGCTCGAACTGCCCAGTCACAACCCCGCCGCTGTTGAACATCAAATATTTTCCGACGATCCCACTGGAGTTCGCGAGCCCGTTGGGAAATTGCTTGTTGGTGGAAAGCAAGAGCAGCCGCGGGGTCTCCGCCCCGTTCGCACACACCACCACCGCCATCGCCTTTTGCAAATGCGTGTTGCGCTTCTCGTCGAAGTACACGGCGCCCGTGGCGCGCCCATTGGCATCCGTCTCGATGCGGTGCACATAGGAATTGGGTCGGATTTCGCAGCGGCCCGTTTTCTCCGCCATGCGAATCGCCGTAGCCAGCGAGCTGGACTTGGCCCCGACTTCGCACCCGAAGCCCAGACAGAACCCGCAATTCACGCACGCACTCCGTCCCGGACGCGCTTGAGAAAGAATGGCCATCGGCGCGGGGTACGGATGCCATCCCAGCTTCCGCGCGGCGCGCTCAAAAATCACGCCCGAAGACTTCACCGATAGCGGCGGCATCGGGTAAGGCTTCGAGCGCGGCGGATCAAACGGGCTGGCGCCCGCCTGCCCGGAGACTCCGATTTCCCATTCCACCTTCGTGTAGTACGGCTCGAGATCGGCGTACGTGATCGGCCAATCCATTAGTCCGGCGCCAGGAACGGGGCCCACCTTGCTACGTTCGATGAAATCAATTTCGTGAAACCGCCAGAAGTTAGCGGTGAAGTGTACGCTTGTCCCGCCGACGCATCGTCCGTAAACCAACGCGCGCTGTGGCTTGGCCTTCTCGTCCGGCGTTTTGCGAACCGTAGTCGGTTGGAGTTTCGGGTGGTTGGTCAGCTTGTCCAACGCCAGGATTTCGATTTCATTGTGCGTAAAATCGGCTTCCGTCAGGTACGGACCTTGCTCCAGCACGACTACGCGAAATCCATGGCTCGAAAGTTCCTTGGCGAGAATGCCACCGGCCGCCCCGGATCCCACGATCACAAAGTCCACTTCGTCGGAAGTCTTGTAACGTGGCTGGTCCACCATCATGTCTTGTCCGCTTCTTTCGCCGCCGATTGCCAGCCGGGATAGTCTTTGTCGTAGTAGCCGAACGGGGCTTGAAACGCGTGTTCGCGTTCGCGGCCAATCAGCTTCCATCCAACCCCGTTGCGGTTGCCGCCGTAGTCCGGATCGATCAGGAATCCGGCGATCGTGTGCTGACGGAGCGTCTCAAAAAAATTCTGCGCACCCGGGCGCGCCCGGAACGCTCTTCGGCCCGCAGCTGCATTTTCATCGAACGAATGCAAAACCGCGTCCTGCTGTTCCGCCGTCAAGCCGGAGAACTTGGAAGCTCCCGGGAACATCTCACTCACTCGCGTGCGCATTTCGGGCAGTCCTTCGCGGTACGTCTTTTGATCGTCCGCCCCAAACGTGACCAGCCCATGATCAATGAAATAAACGACACCGGCCTCGCGGGCACCGGGAGTGTCATCCGTCGGTATGATTCGCGCCGTGACGGCCTCGACCTCGGCTGCCTCTTCCGGAGTGAAGAATTCAAATTTTGGCGGTGTCGCGGCCTTTGCCGCGGCGTGCGCGTGTGTCGCGGCGGACAGCAAGGCAGGCCAGCTCGCCGTAACCCACGCGGCGCTGAGACCCGTCCCCGCTCGCAGTAGAAAATTGCGTCGATTGAGCTCGCTCATTGTATTTTGTCGTGTAGTTGCAGACTTCCCGACTGTAGGATGAAGCCCATTCTCCGTCAAGAACAATTGACGCATGCAAAAGATTTAAATTCCCCATCCAAATTGGCACACCTAAACGCCGTTGGCAGCCACACGGGGTTGTTGTAGGATTTGCCGCATTTAGAATTCGGGCCCGATTTCGCGAATCCACGCCAATTCTGAGACACTATTAGGCGCCTATGGCTACGTTAACCGGGGCAATTGGAACCGGCAGCAAATGGCTGCTTGATAAGATTGTTGGCGCAATTGCCGCTACGGGAATCAATCCCAACCTGCTTACATTTCTTGGACTAGTCGTGAACTTTATCGCCGCCGCTTTTTTTGCGGTGGGCGGCTTCTTCACTGGCGCGCTGATTATTTTCTTTGCCGGATTCCTGGACATGTTGGATGGCCAGGTCGCGCGGCGCCAGAATCGCGTCACCGCCTTTGGCGCCTTCTACGATTCCACGCTTGACCGCTATGCCGACATGGCCCTATACATGGGCCTCTTGGTTTACTATTCGGTGGCTGGCCGCACTCCCTATGTCGTTCTGGCGGCCGTCGCCACTGCTGGCTCCGTCATGGTCAGCTATGCGCGCGCCCGCGCGGAATCCCTCATTCCCCTGTGTAAAGTTGGATTTATGGAGCGCCCCGAGCGCATCGTCCTGCTCATCATCGGCGGCATCTTCAATCGCATGGGGCCGGTCCTTTGGGTCATTGCCGTCGTTTCCACGCTCACCGTCATCCACCGCATCTATTTCACCTGGCAGGAAACTCGCGCTGGCCGTACCCTCCCCGGAATCAAGCTCTCCCTCTAATCTTTAACTCCGACATTAGCGCGCACACGAAGTGCTTCAGCCTTTGAGGAATTGCATTTACTGTCCTGCCGCGTCTACACCGGTATGGCCCGTCCCGGATTAAAACTCCAGTCGTAACGCCCCTTGAATCACGCGTGGTCCACCGCCGACGACGCCTGCGGTTGTGCCCACGGCGGTAGCCGTGGCACTGCCCACGGTTGCGGTGATCTTGCCGAAATTTCCGCTGCTCTGGTTCGAAACAGGATTGGCGAAGTTAGTGTGGTTGAAGAGATTGAAAAAGTCCGCCCGGAACCGGAGATGCATTCTTTCGGTAGCCAACGGGAAACTCTTGGCAACCGCGAAGTTGTAATTCTGCAAGCCCGGGCCGTAATACTGGTTGCGGCCGGAGGTACCAACGCGTCCCGTCGGGGGAGTCGCGGAGAAATACGTCTTGTCGAACGCCGCGTCCGGATTGGAGTTGTCCTGGTGAAGCGGCCCTGTTCCGACGACGTCGGGACGGTCATTGAACTGGTTAAATCCGCTGAAATCTTGCGAGCTGTTAAACACGGTGAATGGCGTTCCCGATTGCAACGAAGTGACGCCGGAGATTTGCCAATCGCCGAACGCCTGGCGGTTTATGCCGGTGTGCCACCCCAGCAACCGGTGGCCGGGCCCGACGGGCAAATCGATTACGTACGTAAGAACCGCCCGGTGCCGAATGTCAAAGGAGGACGGGCCGCGTTCAGCAGCGAGGTTGTTCGAGTCCGCAAGCCCCGCACGTTCGCCGGTCGACCCGAAATACGATGACCCATCGTCAATGGACTTCCCGACGGTATAAGAGCCCTCAAAATAGATGCTATGGCGTCCCTGGTATCTGGCCGTAACAACGCCACTGTTATAATTCGAGTTGCCAATGGCTACGCCAGTCCCTACGGAGCCAAAGAACGGGTATGGGAAGATTCGTTGACCACCGACCAGCTTTGGCTGGTTCTGGTCAATGAACAAGCCCAGCTTGTGGCCAGCCGAACCCTCGTAGTCCAGCTCAAGGGAAAAGGCGCTTCCTAATCTCCGCTGTACACCCAGGCTGTACTGGTAGAGGTAAGAACTAGCGAGGTTCAGGTCTTCGGCGCTGATACTCACCAAACCGACCTGGTTGGGCTGGCCAACGAACTTCACCAAGGGCACATTTTGATCAAATCCGACCGCCCAGGGGAACTTGCCGGTCGGATTTGTTGGAGTCGTTTGAGTACTCTTGTTCTGCGTAGTTGTCAGGTTGAAAGGTGCGTTGAGGGCCATATTCGCCGGGATGTTGTTAAAAACCTCATCATATCCCACGCGAAAACCGCCGCGAATTACGGTGCTGTCGTTTCCAAACACGGATTTGGTGAAGCGAGGTGTGTAGGCAAATCCGAGAACCGGAGCAACATTGTTCCTGTCCGGGTTCACGCCAGTGTCGGAGAGAGTAAAGGGCGCCTGCGTAAAGAAAAAAGAAGATGGCCCAGTCTTCGTTGTGTCAATGGCCAGGACTTTGTTACTGCCTAACAGTACCGGGCCCACGCCAGTAATGAAGTTGGTGGCCTGGTTGCGCACCTGATGGATCGCCGAAGGATATTCGTAACGAACGCCGTAGTTCAGCGTGAAATTATCTTTCACCTTGTAGGTATCCTGCCAGTAGGCGTCCCATGGGTACCGCTGCCAATAAGCTAGCGTAGAGCCAAAGAGCAATGTCGCTGTATTGACCCGGCCCGCGGCAAAATCCGCGAAGTTGGAAAAGCTGAACTGGCCGCGCGCCGAACCGTCCAGAAACCGGCGGGCATCTTCACGGCGGGCGTGGACGCCCCAACGCCAGGAATGTCTGGAGGCGCCGAACGGGGCGATCAACGACACATTGTCAAAAAGTTCGTAGGTGTTGGTGATCCGACCTTGCGGCAGGTTGCTGGTGCTGCCCAAGGGGGCAAAGCCGCCACTGACATTGATCGTCGGCAGACCGGAATCGAGATGGTTCGTGCTGGCATGTACGACGCCAGGCAGGGGATTCCCGCTCGAATCGACAAATATCGTCGAGGCATCAAAGCCGGAATCCTGCACCGTGATGAATGTCTTGTTGCGGGAGAAGCCCACACGGATTTCGTTCAGCAACCGCGCTGAAAAGGTATGCGTGTGGTTGAGGACACCGGATTCGCTTACGGGCGCATTGCCGTTGCCGCCCAGCAACGGGAGGGCGCCGGGCGTAAAGGCAGTGCCTCCATATTGAGCCCACCGCCCGCTGAGATGATCTTTTTCACTGAAGTTGTAATCCACCTTTGCGAGACCCGTTTCGTCGAAAGTCGTGGAGCCGACGTTGGCGATGAAATTGTTTGCCCCGGAAGTCGGAGTGAAGTTGGGAGCGGGCCAGAATTGCAGCAAAGACAGCGAGATAGGATCGGTAACTGTCGCGCGTTCTGCAGCCGTCGGCACGCGAGTCGTGCTGACCGTTGGAGCTACCTGCCGGAAGCCTTCATAGGATGTAAAGAAGAACATTCTGTCCTTGAGGATTGGCCCGCCCAAAGTTCCGCCGTACTGATTGCGGTGCAGAGGATTCTTCGTGCCGTGATTCTTGTTCGTGAAAAAGTCCGCGGCGTCGAGCACGGAATTGCGCAGATACTCAAACGCCGTTCCATGAAACGTGTTGGTGCCGCTTTTGGTAACGATGCTCACCTGTCCGCCGGTGCCGCGGCCGAACTCCGCCGTGGCTACGCTCGTTTGCACCGCAAATTCCTGCACCGCATCGGTGATGCGGAAATTCCCGAGCGCAGAATTGATTTGCGTGTCGATGTTGCTCACGCCATCGAGCAGAAATATGTTGGCCTGGGAACGGGCGCCGGACACGTTGAATCCCCCGCCCTGCGTGCCGGCCGAAGAAGGCAGCACCCCCGGCGTTAGGAGCGCCAGGTCCAGATATTGGCGCGCGTTCAGCGGCATGTTGCTTATAACCTGGCTCTCCACCACATTGCTCAGGGTGCTTCGATCGGTCTCCAGCAGCGGAATGGCTTCGCTGGCAACTTCGATGGTTTCCGCAACACTGCCGATCTGAAGCGTAGCATCCACGTGCGTGATCTGGTCCACCTCGACCACGACATTGTCCACTACAACTTTCTTGAACCCGTTGGCTTCCACTTGGAGGGAGTACACAGCTGGAGCCAACTGCAAGAACTGAAAACTACCGTTGCTATCGCTTATGGCTCCAATCTTGGCGTTCGTCGAAATGCTGGTGAGCGTCAATTTCGCGCCCGAAACCAGCGCTCCGGTCTGGTCTTTTACGGAACCGGCTATGCTTCCTGTTGGCGAGGCGGAAACTGCTGGAGCAAACACCAAGGCGAGCGCGGAAAGTATAATTCCCAAGATGCTGGACATTCTGGCTGGATTCATGGTTTGCCTCCGTAAAATCCTGGAATGGCCGTTGCGACCCCTTACGGCATTCCAAGCTCTTCAAACCTACAAGGTCCGATCTAGCTTAAGTTGACATCTTCACTAGGAAGAGAACCTGGTAATAAACGACTTTTGAGCAACCGTTCCAAGGTCGAGATCATCCAGAATTTGGAAGACCGAGACGAAAGTAAAATATGAATTTGCGTAAACCTCATAACCTGATGATAGGAATGCAAGAGCTTAGTAATAGCGGTACTAGCAGGGTTCCTGATGCCAAGAACTGCAGTTTCCATGGGTACCGAAGCACGCCGGAAATAGCACCTGAGTTCTGATTCTTCCGCGCCCTTCTGAATTCATCTCCCTATCTGACAGCAAACAGGCCATGGCGATCGTATATCCCGATCCTGTTCGGGATCACAGACTCCAACCTGGTCGGAAAATGAGGATGCCGTGCAACCATGCTGACCTGCTGCGTACATCCCGCGCCCTTGACCACTGCCATCCTCGTTGTTTCTTTTCATGCACTTACGAAATGCAAATTTTGCAACTCCTTTGCTTTGATATTCATGCAAGATGCCGGGGGGGAACCCGCTCTACCATATTCCCCCCAGTGCTTCTTCCACGGGTGCCGCGATGATGGCGCGCACGCGTTCGCGCAGCGCGGGCACGTCTTCCTTCACCAATCCGTTGGTTTCGATGGTGTCATGCAAATGAACCGTAATTTTCGCCGGCCACAGCATCCAGCGGCCGGTCCGGTGATGCTGAAAGGAGCCTACCAGGCTCACCGGCACAATCGGAATGCCCAGCTGCTGCGCCACGCGGAAACCGCCGTCCTGGAATTGATCCACGTGACCGTCGCGCGTCCGTTTGGCTTCGGGAAAAATAATCAGGCTGGTGCCACCATCGACTGCGTCCTGCGTCAGCCGCCACATGCGCTTCAAATCCGACGACCGCCGCACATTCGGAACCGGCACGTTGCCGAAGCGCTTCATCAGCCAGCCGTACGCCGGAATCTTGAAGTGCGACTCCAGCTCCCACCCGCGCACAAACTGCGGGATGGCGCAGTACAGGATGAATGGGTCGAAGAGATTCACGTGGTTGGACATGAAGAAGCACGTCCGTTGCGGATCGAAACCCGTCGACCGCACTACTTCCACGCGCGCGCCCGACAAAAAAGCGATGCGGCGGCAGAAGGTGCGCTGCAGCCAATCGTGTTTGCGGGCATCCAGAAAAATTCCCAGGAACACGAGCGTCGGCGCAACGATGAAAAAATGCAGGATACTGAGAAACCAAAGTATGGCGCTGCGGATCGCCAGCCAGGTTTTCTTCATATGAAGACGTCCACGGCCGCGGGAAGAACGTCGAGTGCACGGCACTCCACCGTTATAACTTCTCCGTCGATCATGACGTCCACAGGCGCCGCTTCCTTGAATTCCACGTGGCGCACCGCGCGGCGTGAAGCGAGCGGATGTTTGATATGAGAACCGTCGTAGAGTCGCGGCAATGTACGCAGCAACCCGAGCCGGCCGATCGGCCCCCAGCGCACAAATTCAATCAGCCCATCGGTGGGATCGGCGTCCGGCGCAATGAGCATCGTGCCACCCGTGTACTTGCTGTTGTTGAAGGTCAGGAAAAGCGTGCGTCCTTCATCCCATTCCGCGTCGTCGTCGCAGCGCAGGGCCAGAGAGCGCCGCTGCAACTGCGCCACGCGCACGAAAACGCCGAGCAAATAGCCGAGATCGCCGAACGGCTTGAACATACGATTCGTCAGCGCGGCAACATCGGCCGTAAAGCCCATACTCAAAAGATTGAAGGAGTAGATTTCGCCTGCAGCGTGCCTCAGCCGCAAAAGATCAACGGCGCGCGTGCGGCCTTCAGCCAGCGCCTGCATCGAAGCTGCCGCTCCATCCTCTGTAAAGTCGCGCAGGAAAGAATTGCCCGTGCCCAGTGGCAGGAATCCCAGAGCGATGCGTTGGACCGCCGTGCGTCCCGCAAAAACTCCGTTGAGAATTTCGTGAGCTGTCCCGTCGCCGCCTACTGCAAGGAAGCGTCGGTAGCCTTGATCGTAGGCTTCGCGGGCAAGCTGCACCGCGTGCCCCTGGCCGGTCGAAGCGATGACGTCAATCTTCAATCCTTTCTCGCGCAAGCGCACCAGCGCAGGTCCCGCGAGTTTCGCGGAGCGGCCGCCACCGGCGGCGGGGTTGACGATGGCGAAAAATCGATCCATTGCGAGCGCAAACGAATCCGAAATTCTAGCTTCCGATCCACGCAATCACTTCGGCACTTGCGTTACAAAGGCAGAATCGCGGTGCCACTGTCCAGCTTCGCGAGCCGCTCTGCCAGAACGTTGCGTTTGATCTTGAGTGAAGCCGTGCGGGGAAAGTCCTCGTCTAGCAGGACGACCCCGTGGATACGCTTGTAGTTTATCAGGCGATTGTTGCGCGCGTTGATATCTCGGCGAAGTTCTTCGCTGTATGGTTGCCCCGGCTCGAGGTGCAGCGCCAGAACAAGTTTTTCGCCGGTCATCGACCGTTTCGGCCAAATGTAGTTGGCGGCGAATACGCAAAATTCCTTGACGGGAAGGCTCTCGAAAACCACTTCGATATCTTCGGGATAAATATTCTTCCCTTCCTCGGTGACGATCATGTTTTTTTTGCGGCCTGTGAGTTGCAAATGGCCCGCGCCGTCAAAGCGCCCGAGGTCGCCGGTCAGAAGCCAGCCATCGACGATGGTTTGCGCCGTGAGTTCCGGTTCATTCAAGTAGCCGGCCATGACGGTTCTGCTTCGGACGGCGACTTCGCCAACGCCGTCCGCGGACGGATGCAAAATGCGCACTTCCATCCCGGGCAGCGGCTTGCCGACGGTATCCGCGCGAAACGGTTTCAAATCGTTGACGGTGATTGCTGTGCCTGCTTCCGTGAGTCCGTATCCGTTGGCGACGGGAATGCCGAGGTCGTAGAAAAACTGCAGCGTCTGCGGTTCGCTGAAGGCGCCGCCAACAATGATCGTGGCAAGCTCTCCGCCAAACGCTTCGTGCACTTGCTTCAGCAGAAGGCGGCTAATGCGCAGGCGCGGCCGCCCTTTCGTCAGCGCTTTGTTCACCCCGACGAGCAATTTGAAAATTCTGCGTTTGCCCGGCGGCAGGGCGTCGAAGCGCGCTTGCAGGCCTTTCTGCAAATTTTTCAAAACGAGAGGAACGAGGCTCACGTAAGTGATTTTGTATTTGGGAAAAGCCTCGCGCACATATTCGGGGCGCAGCGTCCGCAAATGCACCACGGCCGCGCCGCACGTGAACGGCCCGAAAAAACCGACCATGAAATCGATGGCATGGTTCGTCGGCAAAATACTGAGATAGTGCACGCCCGGCCAAAACGGATACAGCGAGGTGAGCGCGACGCACTGCTCCAAATAGTTTTCATGCATCATCATACAGCCCTTCGGGCGGCCGCCCGTTCCAGAAGAATAGACGATGCAAGCTGTGTCGCTGCGTTTGCGCGGGACGAAAACGGGGTCGCCAGTTCCGTGAAATTCTTCCCAGCGCTTTGCGCCGGAGAGGTCGGCGTTTGCCGGTGCTTCGGTGACCAGAACGGTTTGCACGTTCGTCGCCCTGGCACGGCCGGACGAGGTGCCGAGTTGCCGCCAAATCGGATATTCCGTAATGAGCACGGTAGCCCCAGAATGCTTGAGCAATTGCCATTGCTCGTCCGGCGTGAGTTTGTAATCCAGGGGAACGAGAACGCCCCCGGCAAAAAAGATGGCGTAAGCGGAAATCAGCCACTTCGACTGATTGGTCATGATGATGCTAGCGAGAGAGCCAGCCGAAAAACCGGTTTCTTGCAAAGCTTTGGCAAGCGGATGCGCGCGTTCTTTGAAATCGCGGTAGGTCAGGCGCTCTTTTTCGCGCTCGCGGTCGGCTTCAATCAAACACACTTCTTTTGAAAACTGATCCAGCGCATCCCGCAGCGCTTCGCCGATGGATTGATATTTGGAAAGGTCCAGCATTACAGGCGGGATTGAATCCGCTCAGCCAGAGTCTTGAAATCGCTCACGCCTTGAACTTCGTAGTCGGGCACAACGCCATCATTGCCCTCCGTTGCTGCCGACTCAGCGGTAGGTTCGAGGATTACTGGGAAGGCCGCCGACGTTGATCTCACTTATATGTCGCGCACCGACGCGATGTTGCTACCGCGTTGCGGCTCTTTGGAAATGTGATTAGAGCAAGACCAGACCGCGACGAATTCCGACGGAAACGGCTTCGGTTCGAGTGGAAGCGCCGAGCTTACCCAAAATCGAGGCTACGTGGAATTTGACGGTGTGATCGGAGATTGCGAGGCGCGCGGCAATTTCCTTATTGGCGAGTCCCGAGGCCAGCATTTGAAGCACTTCACGCTCACGGCGTGTTAGCGGCTCAAGCAACTCGTCGACAGGCGCGGAGGAGCTGACAGCTGCAGGAAGAACGGCATTCAATTCCGAGGGATGAACGACGACTAGCCCTGCCACAGCAGCTTCTAAAGTGGCGAGGAGTTGTTCCGGTGTAACATCACACTGCAGCACGGCACGCACCCCGGCGCGAAGAGCGTTGGAAAGCGAAGAAGACTTGATTTGTTCCGATAGCACGACGACGGGATACTCGCGCGCAATTTCTGCGTGCTCAATCGTGTTCAGCGACTCTTCTTGAGTGTCCGCGGAGACTTCAACCAAAACAACATCCGGCTCAGCGTCAACGAACTGGCCGGAGATGGATTCGAGATCCGAGGCGCTTCCCACAATATCCACGCGGCTATCCGCCAGCATGCTCTGTAGGCCGGCACGAATCAGCGGCGAAGCCGCGACAATAAAAACGCGAATCACGCGGCGATTACATCCTTTCCGCCGTTTGAAACTCCCAACCGTACGGTTACACGACGGACTCGTGAGTAATCGCCACGAAGGAATTCGAAACGCAGCAGGCGCGAGCCTTGACCATCGATCGCGCTCGCAAGATCGTCAACGGATTCCAAACTCTTTTCCTCTGTGCCAAGCAAAATGTCTCCGGCCATAAGCGACGCTTGCGCGGCTGGACTGCCGGGCTCCACTTCCAACAAGACCAATCCGAACGCGTGGCCATTGGCGCGAGGCAAGCGCACGGGATGGACGGCAACACCCAGCCACGCGCTGCGTGGGCTGGCGGCAAGAAAATCGCGAACAGCATTGCTCGGGATAGCGAGCGCGAGGCGTCCGGCAACCATGGTATTGATGCCGATCACATGGCCACGGGCGTCAGCCAGCGGCCCGCCGGAATTGCCAGGAGCGAGCCGCACGCTGGCTTGCACCCAGGTTTGGGAACCCAGCCCGCGCAACGGGCCGATGGCGTGAATCACGCCGGTAGTGAGCGCCCCCACAAAGCCCATGGGGTTACCAATGGCGATGGCGAGTTCACCGGGACGCAGTTGCGAGGAATCCGCGGGCGAGGCCGCCGGCAAAGAGTCCGCGCTGATGCGTAGCGCCGCCAAATCGTGCCGTGGATCACGCGCGGCTAGTGCTGCGCTAAACTCGCGTCCGTCCCAAAGTTGGACGCGGACGTTCGAACCGTGGACCACATGGGCGTTGGTGACGATCAGGCCATCATTGGACCAGATCACACCGGAGCCGCTGCCCTTGCCTCCGGCGTGAATCAAAAGAGTCGAACGGCGAAGTTGTTCGGCAATCTCGCCAAATCCCGCGACGGCCATGTCACTCTCCTCCGTTGGCGCGGTCACCGACAGAAATGGACACGTCGCGCACGGCGCCTCCGCGAAGAATCTTGGCGGTCAGAGACTTGCCGATGTTTTCTGCCTGCAAATGGAGCTGGACATTTTCGGGACGCGCAATGGGCTGTCCCGCCAAGGACACCAGGATGTCGCCGATGACGATTCCAGCCTTATGAGCCGGTCCATCGGGCTCGACTTCGAGAATAATTGCAGCGGTTCTCTCTTTGTGTGGCAAAGACTGCCGCAGATGATCCGGGAGACGCACGGGCTGCAAAGCCACACCGAGGTAGCCGCGCGGGATGCGGCCTTTTTTCAACAAGGTTTCGGCGACGCGATCAACGGTGGCGGCGGGGATAGCGACAGCGCCGAATCGCGCAAAACGCGGGGATGCGATTCCCAAAACTTTGCCGTGCGCATCAACCACGGCGCCACCGACAGCGGTGGGTTGCAGGCCAACATCAAGACGGATGTATGGGGCAAGTGAGGAACCGGTCCAGGTACGGCGCTCCGAGACGACCAGGCTCACAACTCCCAGCGCCGCTACGGGACCGCTCGCGCGCGTCCGCCCTACGATAAGAGTGAAGCTGCCGGGTTTGATAGCTAAGGCATCACCGCGCTCGATCAAACGATTGCCTGCCTCCGCGCATTTCAGGACGGCAAGATCGGTCGAAGGATCGCGGCCGGCGAGCGTCGCGGGCATAACCCGGCCATCGGGCAACGTTACTTGAATTTCCTCATCGCGGCGAAGAGCGTGTTCTGCCGTAACAATGACTCCCTCGCGCCAAACGATGCCGCTAGACGAACCGCGCGATTCGGTGTGAATGGCGACCAGGGACGCCGCGGCGTGCTCGGTCACCTGCGCCAACGCATTCGAAAGTTCAATCAGTTCTGCTGACATTTCCTTACCTCCATGAACAAGATGCAACAGGAATAGCGGCGTATACATCCGCCGGATGGCTAGGTGGGACCTGGAAAATCAGCTAGGTGAGGAGCGGCGCGCTTCGAATCTAGGGCAAGTAGGGCATGGGGCCGGAGTCTTCGACGAATTTCTTGAGGGCGGCCATGACGGCGGGACGTGTGAACAGTTCGCAGAAGAGGTCGATTTCGCGGCGAAGTTCCTCGTAGGGAATGGGCTTGATGAATCTCTTGGCAGTGGCACGTGTTACGGCGTCGTACTTGGCGATTTGCCCGGCGGTCGAGCGGGCGATTCGAAGGGCTTCGCCTTCTCCGGCCAGCTGGGCGACCAAGCCGACGGCATGCGCGCGTGTGGCGTTGACGGTTCGTCCGGTAAAAAGCAAATCGCGGACGAAAGCGTTGCCAAGATCGCGTTTCAGGCGCGGAATGCCCCCGAAGCCAGGGATAAATCCGAGGCGCAGCTCGGGAAAGGCAAAGCGCGCCATTTTGTCGGCGATAATCATGTCGCAAGCCAGAGCTAGCTCAAGTCCTCCGCCGAGACAAGCCCCGTGAACAGCGGCGATGGTGACAAATGGGGCGGCGTCGATGGCGTTCATTACGGCGTGGATGCGTTCGAGAAAAGCGCGCACGCCAGCGGGGCGATCTTTCGGAAGAACGGCAGCCGCGGTGGCATAAAGCTCGCGCAAATCTCCGCCGGCGGAAAAAACGGATTTGCGCGCGCTGGCAATAATGCAGACGGCAGTGTCCGACGCAAGTGACTCGAACGAGGCGACAAACTTTCCCAGTTCTGCAAGCATGGCCGTGCCAATTTCGTTGGCAGGCGCATGATCGAGAGTCAGCTCGATTACGCCTTCGCGCCATTCCCAACGCAGAGTCTTGCCGGTGAAAATTTTCATGCGTGGTGCCTGCTGGCGGCCTCGCGGACGGCTTTCAAATCGTACATGGCATTGATTTCGGAAGCATAACGCGCATTGATAGCGTCGCGGCGAAGTTTGCCGTTGGCAGTGAGCAAACCGTTCTCAGGAGCAAAAGTATCGCGGACAATGGTGAAGTCTCGGATCTGGCGGTAATGGGGGAGTTCAGGGTTCACGGCATCGAGCGCCGATTGCACGGCGACGGATTCGATGACACCGGAAACGAGGGCGCACAAATAGCCGCGGCCGTTTCCAACGATTACGATCTGTTGCGCCGCTGGAAGGAGCCGCGCGAGTTTTTCCTCGACCGGTTCGGGCGCAATGTTGTGACCGGAATTCAAGATGATCAGATTCTTGATGCGGCCACTGATGCGCCAATTTCCGCGAACGTTGACTTCGCCTTGATCGCCTGTGTGGAACCATCCGTTTTGCAATACGCGTGCAGTTTCTTCCGGGCGATTCCAATAGCCCGGGAAAATGTGCGGGCCGCGCACGACGATTTCTTCGTTTTCAGCCAGCTTCATTTCGATGCCAGTAATCGCGGCGCCGACGTAGCCCGGCTCGACGGGCACGCGCGGGTCATCGAGCGTGCAAATGCCGGTGGTTTCCGTGAGTCCATATGCCTGCAGTACGGGAATGCCGAGCATCAGAAAAAACTGCTGCGTCTCCGGAGCGAGAGGCGCGGAACCGCAGAGGAGCGCGCGAAGGCGCGGGCCAAAACGTCCGCGAATCTTTCGGAAGATGAGTGCACGGCCGAGGCGGAGCCAAAATGTATCGTTTACACGGCCGCGCCCAACGTGCAGGCGCTGCCAGGCGGCGCGCGATTTTGCAAACAGGGATCGGATGATCGCGGGGCGCTTGGCGATGGCGTCCTCGACGCCACGCCGGACGCGTTCGAGCAGCGTGGGGACGTTCAGAAAATAATGCGGCGACGACAAACGGATTTCGTCGGCGAGCTTATTGAGATCCGTGGAGAGGGTAAGGACACTTTCGCGTGAGAGACAAGAGAGCAGCAAAATCGTGGATGCAGCAAAATTGAGTGGCAGGTAATGGAAGACACGGTCTGGTTCGTGGGTCGCGCCCATCAGCTGATCGAGGCGTTCCGTCGTGCAGGAGAGCATGTGGGTGAGATTTCCGACGTTGAGGCAAACGCCCTTCGGCTCACCGGAAGTTCCCGAAGTATAAATGATGGTCACGATTTCGCTGTCCCGGCGCGGATTTGGCGAATCAGGAAGGTGAGGTTGTGAGGCGGATTCGCGCAGGGCTTCCTCGAAAAGCACGCGGGGTGGAGCCTCCGGCCAAGCCCGGACAACGGCCTCGCCGAATGCGGCGTCATTCACAAAAATAAGGCGCGGCTGGCAATCCTTCATCATGCCGGCGAGTTCGACGGGCGCCTGACGGGAATAGAGAGGCACAACAATCACGCCTTCGGCCATGAGCGCCAAATGGAAAGCCGCCCAGCGGGTGGAATTTGGCGCGAGAAGGGCACAACGCTCTCCGGGCTGAAGGCCGGAACGTCGAAGGAACGAGCGAACAAGCTGAAGCTGGTCCAGCAATTCCCTGCCGGTCGCGCTGACAAAGAGATCGCCATGGATTTCGCTAAGAACGACGCGGCCGCTCGCGCGCTTCAGTTGAGCAAAGATCGTTTCTAGGAAATTGGGCATGCAGGATCAGCGAACGGCCGCCAAGGCGGCCGGCGAAGAATCGTAGCGCTCGGCGAGCTGAGTCAAATTTTTGCCGAGGGGCGGCAGATAGTCTTCCCAGGAAAAAACGCCGGAACGCAACGGAAATTCAGGATAGCTACGCCGGACAACGTCTTCTAGGAATGTGCCCATGCGGGCCATTACTTTGAGATTGCGGACAACGGTTTGACCGATGCCCTCGCGGACGGAATCGGCTTCGGCGACGAGTGTCTCCATAACCTGGAGAAGCTTCGGTTCCAGATCGGAGTCATCCACGGTAAGAAAAAGATGCTGATGCCCACGCTCGCGCATGAGATTGCGGATGCGCTCGTCCATGGTGACGCCCGCGGAAGCTACGAGACTCGGCATGCAAGTCACAATGCCGTGGTAACGCGAAGAAACCATGTAGGAGCACGCGCGCAGGATGGAGACAAGCTGGAACATGTCGTAATCATCCGAAGTGAAAACCGGAGTGCCCGGAATCCGTGAAGCGATTTCGCGGCATGCGACAGTGTCAAGGCGTTCCATGGCCACTAGAATTGGAAACACGCGATGGCGCTGAATGAAAGCCCGCATCGCCTTGGTGAATCCAGAAATGTAGTGTTCGAATTTTCTATCCACTTCGGATCCGGACTCAAAGAAATAAACGGTACGATACTGGCTGTCGTTATAGGCGCCGGTAGTGACGCGCGCGACGTATTTCGCAATGGAGGCTTTCACCGGCCAGACGAAAGGATGAATGGGGCAGAGGACGAGTATGGGTGTCTTTTCGTCCCAGCCCGCATCGCGAAGCACCTTTCGGGCGTATTCGGGCGGATGCGGTTCAAACGTCCAGGCAGTATCCGTACCCAGCTCAGTTGGAATTCCGAGGGAACTCAGAAGGGTACGCGATTCCACGTTGCGCGTGATGACCAGAGAATCGTGGACGTAGCGCTGGCACATCGATTGAATGAGCCCGTCCATGTGCCCCGCTTCGCCACCGTAGGCGAGGGAAAGCTTGTTTTCAGCGGAAGCCAGACCGAGCGAACCAATCATCATGGTGGTAAGGGCATTGGCAAATTTGCTTTTAAACATCGAGCCTTCGCAAGCGATTACAGCGTGATTGGCGCGGACTTCGTGGAAGAGGAAAGGCGGAAATACATCGGGGAGATGAACCTGACGCGTGCCTTCGAAGTAGCCTTTGGTGCGCTCGAAATTCTGCGTCATGACGCTGAAATCGACGTGCTCCGCGCCAAGAACATGGCGGACCTGCCGCAGCATTTCCTGAACGCGCACATCGCTACCGGTATTGCGCGTGCCGTTATAGCCCGCAAAGAGGAGCTTCAGCTTTTCGCCGGGCGTCCAGCGCTCGCCGAGGCCGAGCATCCAGCCGAAGCGCGTGATTTCAATCAGGGCGCTGACCCAAGCGACGAGGAGGAAATCGGTCATGCGCGGATTCTCCCTGCCGCGACGTTTTTCACCGCGCCCGTAGAGGCCGGCCAGGGCTTGGCGGGAAAGGGGAATTTGTTTTCGCGGCAATATTTCAGAAGCGGGGCCGCATAAGCCGAGAATTTTGCAGGCTCTTCGCCGAGTTCCGCGACGACGCGGGAATTGTCGAAAACGGTGTTCCAGTCTAGATAGGGCCAGAAAACTTTCAGCAGCGAAGCGCCGTATCCCGCAGCCCCGCTGCGATTGGCGACCCAATTGACGGTGCTGGAAAAAGGTCCGCCCAAAGACGGGAAATAGATGGGCCGAAGCATGGCGCCGGCCTGAGCGATGGCATCGGTCAGCTCCCGGTAGGTTTGCGAACCCGTGCCGGAAGACAGATGGTAGATGCCGTAAGCGGGCGCTTCCTTTTGATGCATGGTCACGATGGCTTTGCCGACATAGTTTGCCGGCACGATGTCGATTTTATCCTGGGGACGGAGCGGAAGAACAGGCATGTGCGCGAGAACGTGGAAGGCCTGGACCATATCGAATTGCGAAGTCTCCGCGCGGCGGCTGTCGCCCATAACGATGGCGGGGCGAAAAATCGTCTTGTGCACATCGGGCAAAAGTTGGTTGGCCATGTGCTCGCAAAATTTCTTGGTGCGGGCGTAGGGATCGTAATCAGAGCGGGACCAGTCGATGGCCGCGTCTTCGGTGACGACTTCGTTTTTTCTCTTTCCCGCGACCGCGACGGTGGAAACATGCGAGTAGCGGCGCAATCCGTTGCGGTTCTGAGCGCGGCGCGCGAGTTGAATGACTTCGAGCGTGCCTCGCAGGTTGACATTCAGGCACTGCTTCTCCGATTTGCGATTCAGCGATGCGGCGCAGTGGATCAAGGAATCCGTGGTGTCAACGAGGGCATGGTATTCGTCATCGGAAAGGCCAAAACGCTCGCCGGTCAGGTCGCCACGAAAAATGCGCACGCGCGTGTTCAGGTATTCGGCAAATTCGGGAAACTCGAAGTGGAGTTGCAGCGAAGTCCAGAGGCGTTCGCGGGCTTCCTGTTCCGTTTTCGCACGAATCAGGAGATTGAGCTTGTCGCGGTACCCGGTGAGTAGTCCCGCAACAAGGTAACTGCCCAGGTAGCCGGTCGAGCCGGTTACGAAGATCGCCATAAAGGGTCTGAAGGCGTAGCAGCTTCCGGAAGCGAAGTCCCGTGCGGCGCTTCAGCGGACCAATCCAGCGCGCGGGGCTCGCGCGACTCGAGCGGACGGCCCTCCATCAGCGGATAGCACCAGCGGCGAAGCGCCGGTATGTGCACGTTGATCCAATAGTCCCACCAGTCGATGAACTCCGGGGCGAAATCGAAGAGCGGGCGCTCGTCAGCGGGAAGCATGGCGGAAAGCAGACGCGCGTTCTCGGATTCGAAGACGTGTTCGTTGTGAAGAATAAAAGGCTCGTAGAGCTCGATCAATTTTTCGGCGCGGATCAGGTCGCGCTCGGCGCGGGCGAGCGGCGGCTTTTTCATTCGAAGGGAAACGGCCGCGCGATTGATGCGAGAGATGACGGCCTTCTGCATGGGAATGGAGAGACGTTCGTAGCGCTGCTTCGACACCGAGATGGATTCAAATTTTACCTTGAGCCAGCTATCGATGCCGTTGGTGGTGCGGTAATGCTTGCGGTGGGCAAGCCCGGTGAGCTCGATGCTGCGCCCCATATTGACGGGATTGATCGCGGAGGTCGCAAGCTGGTAAAGGCGAGCATGGCGGCGGACGACGACCGCGGAAGCAATGAGCGTCATCCCGCGGCAAACCATGTCGACGGGAATCACGTCGAGGCACTTCCGCTCATTCGAAGGAAGCTGGCGAAAATTCGTGCCAAGAAGATAGGAAAGCGGACCAGAGGTATTGATGCCTTCGTTCCAACCGGTGAAGGGAGAGCGTTCCGAGCTTTCCACGATCGAGGGGCGGACGATGGCGATGGGCAGGTCGCGGCCCCGGCGCGCTAGGATGGATTCGCCGAGACTTTTCGTGAACGTGTAAGTATTGGGCCAGCCGAGATGCTGCGCGCGACGCAGGCCGACACGCACGAGACGGTTGCGCGCCCAGCGCGCTCGATTGCGTTTCAAAACACCGTCAAGCTCCGCAGCAGGAGCGGAAGCTTCGTTGCCACTGCGGCCCAGCGCCTGGCGACGAAGGGCCTTGTCCAGTTCAGGGCTTTCTGCGCGTTCTTCGACGCGGCGAATGGTTTCGCGGAGCGACTCGACTTCGCGCTCGGCATCGAATTGGGAATCGCTGGCGGGATTGTAATTGTCGTGCAGCTCCTCGGTGACGCGACCGTCGCGCATGCCAACCACGTAGCAAGTGGAAAGATGCATCAACCCGGCGTGATGGCATTTGCGGAGAAAGTCGAGCAAATGGATCGCGGAATCCACGTTGGAAGAAAGGGCGTCACGCAAGTCGGGGTTGAAATCCGTCAACCCGGCACTGTTGACGATAAGGTCGAGCGAATTGGCGAGCCGCGCTTGCGTTTCCTGGTCGAGTCCGAGACCCGGGAGGCTCACGTCCCCTTCGACGACTTCTAGTTTCTGCTTGAGAAATGCGCCGAGCTTGCGGCCATGGCGCTCATGGAGAGTATCGAAGGACGGAGAATCCTCGACGATCTTCTCGAAACGGCGAAGCGCGGAGGTTGTGCGGTTGCGGCGAATCAGAAGCGTGATCTTGCCGATATTGGGAATATTTTCTAGCAGATCCACAAGCCAGACCTTGCCGATGAATCCGGTTACGCCGATGAGAAGCAGATGCCGATTCGCGAGACTCTCGCGGACCGAGAGACGGTCGACACGCGGAGTTTCACCGAAGAGTGCAACCGACTTGCCCTGCGAAACGGTTGGCCGGGCGGTGGACTCCAGCGCGCTTTCAAGACGCTCGGGCTTCTGCGTCCAGCCAAGCTGGTTCAGAAGTTTTTCGCGGGGGATATGGCCGTCGGTCTCGCTACTGGCGATCCACGCCAAAGGTCCGCGCGGGCGCACAATGGGATCGAGGAGCCGGCCGGTGGCTTTGCCATCGCGAAATTCCAAGCGATTCGAGATGAAAAAATCCACGCCAAAATGGTGCGCCAATGGACGAAGGATGTTTTCCAGGAGCTGGCCAACCAGGACGACGCGTTCGCCGTTGCGAACCGCTTCGATCAACTTCTCAGCAGCCTCGCCGCGCAATTGCGGCTTCAGGACATAGTGAAAGTACTCTTCGCCGAGGAGGTCGAGGCGATCGCGGCTGACGCCCCGAAGCAATGTGTGCAAGAAACGCGTGGCAAACGTGCGACTCGCAAAATAAGCGAAGGGCCGCGCCAGCGCCATGCCGGCCATGCCCGCGCGGCGGGCCCAGCGTTCCGCAAAACTCTGCGAGTTCCAGGTGAAAAAGCCGACCGGGCGCAGGGCGCCAAGTTCGAACAGGGAGCCTTCGACGCGCCAATAGGAAACGGAGCCGGTCCCGGGGGCAAGCAAGACACGCCTCGAATTGGACTTGTGTGGCGCCATAGCAGGCCTACGACAAACGGCAATCAATCCACCGCGAGGATAGCTCAAGAAAATGGCGATGAGTAATGATGTTTTTCACCCTTTGGTCAATAGCTGTGCAACGGATTCGCAGCCCACATCTCCACCACAGCGTAATGTGATCCTCGACCCTGGTCCGCGGCAGGCTGCTTCGGAAAGTGTAAAAGTAGCATTGTCAGCGGCTTCTCGCAAGACAACCGGGATGATGGGCTGACGTTGCGTTGAAGCTGCTAGCAGGAGGCGGTGCTAGACACCCCAGCCGTAGCGCTCGGCGTGTTCGAAGGTGCGCTGCATCTCTTCGCGAAGGACTTCAGTAAAGACGGAGCCACCGACGGAGCGGGCGCCGGGCTCCGTGATATCGGGCGTCCGGTAGCCGCCGGCGAGCACGCGATTGAGCGACTGCTCAACCCAGTCCGCTTCCAATGAAAGCCCGAAGGCGTCTCGGAGCATCATGGTGGCGCTAAGAATCGAGCCGATGGGATTGGCGGAGTCTGTTCCAGCCAAAGATGGCGCCGAACCGTGAATGGGTTCAAAGAGTGGAGCAGACGAACCAAAGCTGGCCGAAGGAATCAGCCCGATGGAGCCGACCAGCGCCGCGGCCGCGTCGCTTAGGATATCGCCGAACATGTTGCTGCTGAGTATCACGTCAAATTGCGAGGGACGCAGCGTCAATTGCATCGCCGCGTTGTCCACGTACATGTGCTCGAGTTTCACGGCGGGGTAGACGGCGCTCATAGCCGTGACGGTGCGGCGCCAGAGCTGCGAGCTGGTCAATACGTTCGCTTTGTCCACCGAGCACAGACGCCTCGAGCGGTTCTCTGCACGCGTATAAGCAAACGTGGCGATGCGCTCGATTTCCGGCGTCGAGTACGATTCCGTGTCCCAAGCGCGCTCTACGCCCTTTTCCGTGGTGTTCCCCCGTTCGCCAAAATACATTCCGCCGGCGAGTTCGCGCACAATCTCAAGATCCAAGTCGCCGAGCCTGTCGACCTTCAAGGGCGATATCCCTCTCAGCGGTTCCAGAAGCTTAACGGGACGAACGTTGACGTAGAGTCCCAGCCCTTTGCGAAGGTCAAGCAGCCCGCTTTCCGGGCGCTTTCCCACGGGCAATGAATCCCACTTGGGGCCGCCGACGGCTCCCAGAAAAACGGCGTCAGCTTTGCGGCAAACGTCTAGCGTTTCATTGGGAAGCGGCGTGCCTGCGGCGTCGATGGCCGCGCCACCGAGGGGAAGCTCTATGAAATCAAACTGGTGATTAAATTCTTGCGCGGATTCGCGGAGGACGGCCGCAGCCGCGCGCGTCACTTCCGGGCCGATACCGTCTCCCGGCAGAAGGACAATAGTCTTCTTCATGGCAGTCCCCACAAATAATCAGAAATCCAGCAAGCCACGCGCACTTTGCAGGAGGTGTAGAACGGCGCGATGCGGGCGTTGCGAAATTCTTTTGGCCGCGGCCCAGGCTCAGGCGGCTGAAGACGATTCCGCGGCCATCGCCGCGGGCCGCCGTCGAATCACTTCGTGCGCGATGGCCACAATGTCTCGCGAGCGCACCTGCTTGGACTGATCCGCAAGCGCCGTCACGCGGCTATAAACTTCCGCAAGCTCGGCATCACTGGCGTCGTAACCCAGATCGCGCAGAGTCATGCGCAGCGCGTTGCGGCCGGAATGCTTTCCGAGGACCAGCGAACGGGCCGGCACGCCAACCATCTGCGGCGAGATGATCTCATAAGTGAGCGGGTTCTTGATGATGCCATCCTGGTGAATTCCGGCTTCGTGCGCGAAGGCGTTGGCGCCCACAATGGCTTTATTCGGCGCGACTTGCGCTCCCGTAATTTCCGTGAGCAGGCGGCTCGTGGGGAAAAGCTGCTCCAGTCGAATTCCCGTCGTGACACCAAAGGTGTCCTTACGAACCGCCAGAGCCACGACAACTTCTTCCAGGGAGGCGTTCCCTGCGCGCTCGCCAATACCGTTGATGGTGCACTCGATCTGGCGCACGCCGGCGCGAATCGCCGCTAGCGAGTTCGCCACGGCCATGCCTAGATCGTCGTGGCAATGCGCGCTGAGCGTAATCCCCTGGGCATCCTCCAAGTATTCACGGACCTTGGTGAACATCGCGCCATACTCTTCCGGCACCGCGTATCCGACGGTATCCGGCAAATTCAGGACAGTTGCGCCCGCTTCCACCGCAGTCCGGCACACCTGGCAAAGGAAATTGATGTCGGTTCGCCCGGCATCCTCGGCAGAGAACTCCACCTCACCGACATGCTGCCGGCCGTAACGAACCATCGAGCCGATAGCTTCGAGAGCTTGCTCACGAGTCATCTTCAGCTTGACGCGAAGGTGTAGATCGGAAGTCGCGAGAAAAATATGCAGGCGCGGCGCGGCGGCAGGTTTCAAAGCTTCGATGGCGGCGTTGACGTCTTCTCTTCTGGCGCGCGCGAGTGCCGCGA
The DNA here is from genome assembly GCA_001917435.1 of Acidobacteria bacterium 13_2_20CM_2_57_6. Classification (GTDB taxonomy): domain Bacteria; phylum Acidobacteriota; class Terriglobia; order Acidiferrales; family UBA7541; genus Acidiferrum. The sequence goes on along the minus strand of MNEA01000020.1, from coordinate 2,548 downwards.
CCGGCACGGTGCGAACTTCTTTCGCTACCTTTTGGACTGCTTCCAAGTCACCGCGCGACGAAATGGGGAAGCCTGCTTCAATCACGTCCACGTTCAGGGCGGCAAGCTGCCGCGCCAGGCGAATCTTCTCCTCGGTGTTCATCGAGAAGCCCGGGGACTGTTCGCCGTCACGGAGCGTAGTGTCGAAAATGCGTACGACGTCCATAGAGTCTCCCATGCTCTAGTAACGCACAGGAGGCGCCCTGTGGTCCAATTTATCTTTATTCTGGTTTTGATAATTTCGTCTTATACTGGCCGTGAGCGGAGGATTACTTGGATCTCGGTGAATTGCAGGTATTTCTCATGGTGGCGAAGGAGGGCAGTTTTTCCCGCGCCGCGGAGCGGTTGTACCGCACACAGCCCGCCATCAGCCTAGCCATCCGCAAGCTGGAGGACTCGCTCGGGCAGCCGCTCTTTGTCCGAGGAGCCCGCCCGGTCCGCCTCACTGATGCGGGCACGCTTCTGAAGGACTACGCGGAACGCCTGATCAACCTGCGGGATGAAGTCAAGAAAGGGCTCTCCGAATTGGAGGGACTGAAGCGCGGGGAACTCTCTCTGGGAGTAAACGAGAGCTCTATCCACGCGCTCCTCCCCGCGCTAGCCAAGTTTCGGGAAAGACATTCCGGCGTCCAGGTTCGCGTGCACCGCATGCTCTCGCGGGACATTCCCCATGAGGTCCTGAACTACCGGTTGGATCTGGGAGCAATCTCTTTTGTGCCGCGCGATGCGCAGCTCCTGGCCACGGAAGTCCGGAAGGACGAGCTGACCCTGGTGGTGAACCCCAAGCACGTCCTCGCGAAAAAGCGTGAGGTGGATGTTGCCGAGCTTGGAGAAGAAACCTTTATTGCGCACAGCGTGGAATCTCCCTTCCGCCGCCGCGTCATCGAGCTATTTGCAAGAAACCGCACCGCGCTCAACATGCCCATCGAAATGCCCACGATCGAAAGCATCAAGCGGTTCGTGCAGATGGGCATGGGCGTGGCCATCGTGCCGCGCATGTGCGTCCATTGGGAAATCGAGCGCGGTTGGATGAAAGAAGTAAAAGTGCGGCAAATGAATATGCCGCGCCACGTCTATCTGGTATCGCGGCGCGGAGCACGCCTCCCGCATGCCGCCAGTGAGCTCATGCGCATCCTTCGCGAAGAGTAAATCTCCGCGACAGCAGCAATGTCTTCCGCGCCAGCCGCTGCAATTGTCACCGATTCAGCTCACGCTGACCGTGAAGTAGCGCAATTTAGACAAAGCTGTGGCGCTCGACCAGGCTATTTTGCCGCGGAGACGCGGTAAATCACGGCCGCTCCGTCATCCGACACCAGTAGGGATCCGTCCGGTGCCACGGCCACGCCGGCAGGCCGTCCGTAGACACCCGGCTTGGTTGGATCGGGAACCAGCCCAGTCAGGAACGGCACGGGATCGGCGAAAGGCTTGCCGTCCTTGAAGGCCACAAACGCGACCTGGTATCCGGCACGAATAGAACGGTTCCACGAGCCATGTTCCGCTACGAATGCGCCGCCGCGGTAGCTCTCCGGAAATTGCTTCCCGGTATAAAATGCGAATTGGATCGGCGCCACGTGAGCTCCGAGCAGCACATCGGGAATGATGGCCCGCGCAACGCGTTCCGGATGTTCCTGCTTCACGCGTGTATCGACGTTGTCGCCGATGTAGCTGTACGGCCAGCCGTAGAATCCGCCGTCTTTCAACGACGTAAAGTAATCGGGAGGAAGATCATCCCCGAGACGGTCGCGTTCATTGACTGTCGTCCAGACCTCTCCTGTCATCGGTTCCAGCGCCAGTCCCACCGGATTCCTCAGCCCCGTTGCGTACAGCCGCGCATTCTTGCCGTCGGGATCGCAGATGGTCACCGCAGCCCGGCGGGGATCTTCGCCTGTGTCAATATTCGAGTTCGAGCCAACAGAGACGAAGAGATGCTTGCCATCCGGCGAAAATGCCACTGCTCGCGTGCTATGTCCGCCCGTCGGCAAGTCCATAAGATGTTCCTTTTCCCCGAGCCGCTTCGATGTCTTGGGGTCATAGCGAAACCGCACGATTTCGTTCGTATTCCCGACGTACACATAATCTTCGTGGAAAACGATGCCGAAGGGTTCCTTCTGTCCATCCACAAACACTTCACGTTCTTGCGCCCCTCCGGTGTTCTTCAGGTCGCGCATCACGACGATTTCCCCAGCCCCGGAATCCGCGAGAAAAATGTCCCCGTTCGGGGCGATCGTCAGCCAGCGTGGATATTTGAAATTTGTGGCGAATACATTTACGCGAAATCCCTTCGGCACCGTGGGCAGAAATCCTGCGGGCGGCTTCGCTGCCTCCGGCGCGTTGCCCGCCGATTTTGTCGCGAACGGCGCCGGCAGCATCGGCTTTTGGCCGTGCGTTACTTGCGCCGGCGCCAGAGAAGGCAGCAAAAATGTGAAAGCTAAGGTAAGAATATTTCGCGCGCGCATAGCGATACCCTTTCAGAAAACAAAATTGTCGTTTCGCTTCCTATAATGCCTTA
>MNEA01000019.1 GCA_001917435.1 Acidobacteria bacterium 13_2_20CM_2_57_6 | reverse complement strand
GCAGAAGCGCGCCTCCATCAAGGAGTTTGATTTGAAACGCGGCCTTTTGGTCGCAACCTTCTCAGGAATCATGAGTGCCTGCTTTGCTTATGGACTCGCGGCAGGCGATCCCATCAAGGCTCTTTCAGTGAAGCACGGCACCTCGCCAATTTGGCAGGGGCTCCCGGCACTAATAGTCGTACTGCTCGGCGGATTCACCACAAACTTTGTTTGGTGCTTGATCCTCAATGTCAGGAACCACACAGGTTATCAGTATTTTTCCTCTAGAATCCGCGGGGGTGGGCCGGATCGAAGTAATGAGCCCATCCTCGAATCGGTCACCGATGCTCCTGGTGAGGAAATGGCAGTGGCCACCGCGATTTCTGCCGACAAAACCACGCTAGCAAGAGCGCCGATGCTCCCGAACTACTTCTTTTCGGCTTTGGCGGGAACAACCTGGTATTTTCAGTTTTTCTTCTACACCATGGGTGAAACCCAGATGGGTCGCTTTAAGTTTTCCAGCTGGACCCTACATATGGCTAGCATCATTATCTTCAGCACACTGTGGGGAATTGCGCTCAAAGAATGGAAAGGCGCTGGCACGCGCACCAAATTACTCGTTGCCATGAGTCTCTTGGTGTTGGTGGGCTCCACCGTAATTGTGGGCTATGGCAATTACATGGCTAAAGCCAGCACAGCAACGCAATCCGCATCCTCACACTGAACTAGGGCTCCCATGAGGCTCTCTGTCGCGACAAGAAATCCGGGGCACCGTGCGTAGCACACCACGCTCATTGGCCTCTCCGCTGGTCATTAATATCCACGACCTCCGCCGTCTGGCGCATGGCCGCCTCCCTAAAGTCGTCTTCGACTATCCTGATGGCGGCGCCGAGAGTGAAGTCACTCTACGCGAAAACTGCCGGGTGTTCGATGACGTCACCTTTCGCCCTCGGCAAGCAGTCGCGATCCCCGAATGTGACCTCCACACTCGGGTTCTCTCCGCCGATTTAGCCTTCCCCGCGATTTTAGCCCCCATTGGCTACAGCAGATTGATGCATCCGGGCGGAGAAGTCGCCGCGGCAGCCTCAGCGGAGGAGGCAGGCCTTGCCTACACTCTATCCACCATTTCTGGTCACAAACTGGAGAATGTCCGAGCCGCCTCGAATGCACCCGTCTGGTATCAACTCTACCTCGTGGGGGGACGCGAGGTTGCTGAAGGGGCCATTGACCGCGCTCGTCGCGCCGGATTCTCGGCGCTGGTCGTTACTATCGACACTCCGATGGCGGGAATGTGCGAACGTGATCCGCGCAACGGAATGAAGGAGCTTTTGGGCGGTTCAATATTCTCCAAACTGCCTTTCCTTCCACAGATGTTTACGCACCCTCGATGGCTCGTGCCGTTTCTTATGGATGGGGGAGTGCCAAAACTAGAGAACATCGTTATTCCAGGTAAAGGACCAATGTCTCTCATCGACCCGGGCTGTCGTCACCTGGGAAGACATTCGCTGGCTCAAGCGGGTCTGGACCGGGCCGATTGTCGTCAAAGGGGTGCTTACGGCCGACGATGGGAAACGTGCCGTCGACGAAGGGGCAGCCGCGATTGTTGTCTCCAATCACGGTGGGCGTCAACTGGACGGAGCTCCAGCCACCTTGAGAGTGCTCCCAGAAGTTGTAGCTGCCGTCAACGGCCAGGCCGAAGTCCTCATGGATGGCGGTGTTCGCCGTGGCAGCGACATCGTAAAGGCGATCTGTCTTGGCGCTCGCGCCGTTCTGTTGGGACGTGCTTACGCTTTTGGTCTTGCCGCCGCTGGAAAAGCCGGAGTTACCCGCGCGCTCGAGATTTTGCGTAATGATGTGGAACGTACGCTGCGCCTCCTTGGCTGTCCGTCCGTCTCAGCGCTGAATTCCTCGTACCTAAACATTCCTAGACATTGGCAGACCAGTGCATCCAACACCCGATGATATTCGTACCATCATTCTCGACTACGGCATGGTTCTCTGCCGACGGCCTTCGCTAGAAGAGATTGATCGAATAGCCCAGATCTTCCGCGTTGATCACCCCACCTTTTGGCAACTCTACGAAAAGAACCGCGGCGCTTACGACAAGAGCGATATTGGTGGCAAGGAATACTGGGACCGTTTTGCGAGTGACACGAATACTCACATCCGTGTGCCACGCACTGCTCCTATATGCGTTCACAAGCCTCGCATTCATTGGACTTCCGTGTCCAATGAACAGTGCTGAGAAGCGTTGTGACAGCGTCCAAATTACCTCATTTTCCCAACGTCGGAATTGCTCCCACTGAAGAATGAAGAATAATGACCGGCGTTTTCGGCAGAAGTGCGTTGATCGTTGTGCCTATTTCCCCAATCCAATCTGATTCATGAAGTCTTGGTTGTCCCAGAACAGCCACTCGTGATCCATTGTGACACCCTTCCAATGTCCGATAGTCACCATGCTAAGAGCAAAGTGTTTGCCGCTAGGAGGGATCGATTTGCCGTCAGGCATGGGCATGGGTTTTGTAAATGTGCCTGACATTACGCCTGTGACGGCGGTCCATGTCCCGGAACCAAAGCGAATCGGATGCACCTTGATTTTGAGGTCAGGCGCAAACACGAACAGCGCCTTCAGGTCATCAATGTGCTTTTCGATGCCTTTCGTCTCATGTCCGTCGGGCCACGTCACGACGATATCCGGGGCGTGACTTTCCTTGAGCCGATCCCATTTCTGATTGCTGAACACATCGAAATCGAGCGTGTCGAATACCTTAAGGTTTTTCTCCACCGCGGGATCTTGCTTTTCGTGCATCGGAGCCGGCGTCGGAGGATTCTCAATCATTGACTGGGCGTTTGCCGATGGGACCAGGCCCATCGACAGCGCGAATGACAATAGAGCAGGGGCAATGTAACTCTTAGGCATAAGTACCCCCCTTCTTGGTTAGGGATTCCGCCGCATTTGAATCAGAGTCTTGGAAAGGCACGCTACTACAAAAGACGATGGGATCCAAGGAGCTAATGGAAAATCGATCGGTTTCAACGAAGCAGCACCATGTCAGTAGTATGCAACCCCATCTGGACCTGTTGCGCAATGTGATCTCCCCCGTACCAACTCCTAAAGCTCCTAAAGGGATGGTCGAGGTGAATTAGGCCTCCAGCCGTGGCGCTCTTCAAGAGTGTCCTGTTGCGGGACAACATTCTTTTCACATCGTTCGCGATTGAGGATGTTCACACGAATTCAACGGATGACGGTGCATTCCAAGCCCAGCAGTTGACCGAGCTTGATCAGCTTGCCAGAGATATGGCCGATGCCGATCGCGCAGTGATGCGCTGGACCTTCGGCGTTCCAGGCTTCCATGAATTTTCTCGCCCCCATCGAGAAACGGTAGCGGCTGTTGGTGTTACCAATTTCGAGAATCGGGCCGGGCTCGGAAATGCCCTCGGCAATAAGTAACTTGAGCTGTCCGTCAGCCGTTTGAACAACCGAGAGCAACGTTACGGGACCATGCTTGACGGACATCTCAACAGAGAGCCCGCGGCCGACCTTGCCGTGGTAGACGCCCAGCGGGCGAACCTTAGTCTTGCCTTGGGCAATAGCAATGTGACCCGGTCCATCGTGTCCCATCAATATGACATCGTCGTCGAAATCAACCGCATAGTACTCCGTGAAGGAACCACCCCCTCCGAAACAATCCATGATCTTCATGGCTTGAGCGTTCTTGATTTCGTATTCGCCGGCCACGGGTATGCCTCGCGCCGTGAGCAGGCTGCTGCCCAGGATAATGGAACTGATGGTGTCCTCGTTTTCAGAGTTTTCCATGCCCTTGTAGTAGTAGGCGAGTGATCCCAGTTTGTGAATCTCTGCGAGCCGGTCCAATGCGATCGAGGTGCGTGCGGCGCGTTCCAATTCGACCGGCGGACAATCCGGCTGCACGTCGAAAGTTTCGCGAAAATACTGGACGCGACTGGCGATCTCCTTGCTGGCTATCTTCCCGCGCAAGTCCGCGAGTTCGTCCACCTCTAGCATTTCGATATACCCACCAAAATAAGCGCACTGCTGAGTCAGATCGGAATAGATATCAAGCATTCCTCCGTAATAATGACCCATCAATCCGAGGCGGTTATGTTCCATTGCCTGAGCAACTCGGCCCGCTTCGGTCCACGCGGAGATCTCATCCCACGCCAATGGGTCGTTGTCGAGCACACCAGTGACTTGGAAAAACGGGATCCGGCAGCGACGAAATACATTGGCGATTTCAGGCGCGGGACAAGCTTGGCAATAAGCCAGCCATTCGCCGGTCATTCTGGTTCTGTCACCCATTTGATTGAAGGACTTGTAATCGATTGCCGCGGAGGGCGAAAGATTAAGGAGAATCACGGGCACTTTCGCCCGTCTTACAACCGGAAGGACAGTGGACGACAGCGCGTAGGTTGTAACATATAGGAAGATCAGATCGACATCGTGCCGCCTGAACGAATGGCCCGCTGCCTGCGCCTTTTCGGGAGAATCCACCAAGCCCAGATTGACGACGTGAACGCCTAGTTTCTCCAACCGCTCGGCGATCTGTTGGGTGTATCCCGTCAGGCGCTCCCGCAGACCCGCAAATTGGGGCCAGTAGGTGTCGAGCCCAATTCCGAAGAGCCCTACCGTGAATTCATGGCTCGTAGATTTTTCGATCATGACTGAATTCACTCCACTTGATGAACTTGCGTCTGACCGCCCGGAGCTTCCGTGGATTCTATAACGAACAATATTTATCTATTGAAAAAAGAAAGCAACTGACCTAATTTATGCCTCGCGAACGCCTTATGCTTTGGGAGTTTCGCTGATGCGTTCTCGAGAGGGCACCCTCATGAAGCGCTCTAATTTATTTCGGTTGCTGCTTGTTCCTTGGCTAATGCTCGCCGCCGCGGGACGGTCCCCAGCACAAGATGCTTCCGTCCAAATTACAGTCCATTGGGAAAAGATGGTACAAGAATCCAAGACAACTCCTACATTACAGGTGGTCGTAAACCCACCGCTTCGCCGGGGAACCGCGGTACATGACAACGCATTCAAGGCGCTGCATGACCTCGGAGCAGACTATGTGCGTTACGTTCCTTGGCTCCCGTATCCGCGGCTCGGTGTAGCGGAGTTAGAACCTCCGAAAGATGGCAAGACGTCCTGGGATTTCTCGCTTATCGATCCGATGACAATCGATTTTCTGGAGGCAACCAAAGGGCATTCAGTGGTTCTCAATTTCAGCACCATCCCTCAGTGGATGTATAAGACCAAAAAACCCATCGCGTACCCCGATGATCCGAGTAGGGCGGTATGGGACTACGAGCAGGGGACAGAGCTGCGCGACGCCACGTTCCAGGAAGTTGCGGATTATTATGCACGACTCCTGGCTTGGTACACCAAAGGGGGATTTACGGACGAGTACGGAAAACAGCATGAAGCCGGCTATCACTATTCAATTCCGTACTGGGAAGTTCTGAACGAAGTGGATTTCGAACATCGTATGACACCGCAAACATACACGCGGCTGTACGATGCGATCGTGACAGCGATGAAAAAAGTTCAGCCAGAGCTAAAATTTGCTGGAGTATCTCTTGCCATACCGGGCCAAAATCCAGACTTCTTTGAATACTTCTTGAACGGCAAGAACCACGAACCCGGTGTGCCACTGGATTACATTTCCTACCATTTTTACGCGGTGCCCACCCCCGATGAGACGCTAGATGTTCAGCAACATACTGTTTTTGCGCACGCGGAGGGTTTCCTGAATACGGTCCGCTATATCGAAACGATTCGCAAGCGACTCTCACCTGGAACAGGCACAATGATTAATGAAATTGGGATTATTTCGGCCGATGACATCGCACAAGTCGATCCGAATCACGTTACAAAACCCATTCCTGATTCGTATTGGAATCTTGCAGGCGCCGAGTACGCCTACATTTTTGCGGAGCTCACACGATTGGGTATTGACGTCGCGGGAGAATCGCAATTGGTCGGCTACCCCACGCAGTTTCCCAGCGTGTCTATGGTGGACTGGAACAACGGAAATCCGAACGCCCGTCTGTGGGTGTTGAAGCTCGTGCACGATAACTTTGGCCCGGGCGACAAGATTGTGGAGATTGCGCCTGTCGGTCCGGCGGCCCCCGACAGTGTCTATGTCACGGGGCTCGCCGTTGTAACCAAGGCAGGCCGACGCAAGATGCTTCTCGTGAACAAGCGTGACCGAAATTTGAATTTGTCTATCGCGGGAGCTGCGGGTGGAAACTTCGACTATGTGGACGTGACAACGGGATTCCAACCTCCTGGTTCGCGCAAATTAGGTTCTGAGAAGTTGATGATCCACGCGTTTTGCGTTGGAGTTCTTACTTTCCCTTAAGCGGTGCTTGCTGGGATAGCTGAAAATGCGCTGGGAAAGCCAGGAGGCAGTATTGCCGAGAGTGGCGTTTCGATTGCGAATCAAGGCCGGCAAGGAGGCAGAATATGACGCCACGCACCGGAGTGTGTCGCCTGCTTTGCTGTCGAAATTGAAGGAAGTCGGTATTTCCGAATATTCCATCTTCAGGAGGGAGCAGGATTTGTTCTTGGTCATGCAGGTTGAAGACTTCGAGAGTGCGTGGCGCACGCTGGACAAGGACCCGACGAACCTGAAATGGCAGGAGGAGATGGCCAAGCTCTTTGAGCCCGCCCCAGATCTGAAACCGGGAGAAAGATTCGCAATGATGAAGGAAGTGTTCTACCTAGAGTGACTGGCCCGCTAAAGGCCATCTTCATGTCCGAATCTAATGTCATCGGTCAATCTCTGGATTACTTTCGCACATTAGAACAATTGAAGAACGGTCGAAGGACTTCTGTATTCTAAAACCTCACCACACTGCACTGTCGCGCAGGCGGTCATCGGAGGCCACTGCGAGATTTGGCTCTGACTGCTCGCAGGTGACGCTCGGAAAGAAGGGAGTTGTTTGGTCTACCGCGAAGCCGGTCAAACTTGGCAACGCTTTGTTTTTGGACTTCGAGCCTGGACCAGCGTTTCCAGAAGGAGCGCAAGACGTGTACTACCCAAGCATCGATGCGCACGCAATAGCCAGGATATGGCTCGACAAGGACGAACTCACGATTCGGTTCTTAGATGAGAAGTGGGCCTGGAAACAAATCCACGAGAGCAAGTTCAGCCTCCCGTATGTTGATGCGCCGACCGCTTTGGTAGTTACAGCGTCCACAGAAGAACTCAGGAAATTTGTAACGGCACACGCGGATGATAAAGACGCATTCTCAGACGAGTACCGACTGTTCCGGGTGAAATAACTCTTTCTCAGCTGAACCACGCATTTCCCGGCTCTGATGCCCGAGGGCCGACTTGTCTCTAAGTGCCTGGTTCGCCTTACCGGTAACTTGGGTGCCGGGCATAAAACTCCGCCTCTTTGCGTTTTCCTGGGTCGCGGCCTCGCACGATATTTTCGCCACTAGGCTCCTGAGTGGGAGGCCCATTTTCCCCAGCGAAAATAAAACTCCGGGTTGTCCAATTCAGAGGGTTCTCGAAAATGACTCGGTCGTCTTTACAGGCACAGGCACCGCGCGTGATTTTATCCGGCTTCTCACCGTCGAACTGCATTGGAAAGACAAAGGGAAAACCGGTTTGCCAGGTTTGCCAATTAAGGGCCCCGTGAAAACAGCTAAGTGATTGTGGCGCCTTGCCTTAGCTTATTTTCCCCACTGTTCGCAACGAGGAGGCCGAGGGTTCGAATCCCTTCTCCTCCACCAAAATCACCGATAAACATGCTGGTTCTTGAAGAGTCGGGAAAATTGCCGTGTCCAGATTCCGTTCTAGTTTACTTCCGGTTTGCCTTTTGCCGCTTTCCAAACGCGCTCCCGGCGCGCATGATTTGCCGCAATATGCCAATGCCTTAGACCATGAATCGGAAGAATCCTCCGTTCAGTCAGCCGTTCGTAGGCGTGATCTCCCTCGACGTGATCTCATACTTGAAGTTATCGGGATCGAGGCTATCGAGACGGCCGTCGCTCGTTTCCGCCTGCGGATACATAAAGAAGCTGACTGGCGCGCCGTTCGACCCGGGCAGAGCGACATCATGAGCGAAGTTGTATGCCATCCAGTTCATCTCCCATGACCCGAATAGCCGCGCGCGGGCCTTCTTGACCATGTCGTCCTCCAGCCGTCGATTTCCGGGCGGTTCCTCGAGCACGACCTTCCGCACGTCTGCGGGATCGACGGGTACCCAGCCGTAATCACCAAGGTAAACCTCAGCGCGGCAGTGCTGCGCTTTCGTCACGTTTTCTGACGAAGCACCAAGGCTCTTGTATCCCATTTCGGACTTGGCAACGCGGATGCCATAAACGTCGCGCGCGGGAAGGCCCGCCGCGCGCGCCAGCCCAACGTACAGCGCGTTTAGATCGGCGCACTTACCGCCCAAATCCCCGGACTCCAGCATGAAGCGAATGTCGCCGACGCCGCAGCCTTGTGTTTTTGGATTCCGAAAAGTGTTGTCAACGATCCACTCGTAGATCGCACGCGCCTTCTCCACATCCGTATTCGCGCCCTTCGTGATTTCGCTCGCTGTCGCTTTCACAATACCATCCGTCGGCAGGAGCTTGGTTGATCGCAAGAAATGCTCCAATTCCGCGCGGGTCTCTTTCGGCGCCGCGGCCCGCGCTGTGAAGTCGACCGCGCAATCCTTTGTGGCGATCTGGCTAGTCACTGTCAGGATCGGCCTTGCCCCGGCGGGAAATTCCGCGGCGATGATTCCGAGCGCGTCGGTCTTGCTCTCGACCATCTTCGCGGTACCATCTTCGCAGTTGAAGGTATTCGTGAGCGTCTTTTGAAACGGAGTTTCACTAATGAGAGCCGCGGGCACCCATATGCGCGTCGTCCCGGAAGTCTTCAGAACTTCAACGCGCGTTGTTACTTGAAAAGTGCGCCAACGATCAAGCGTGGTGACCTGTGAAAACAAGCGCTCAGCCTTCGTGAACGCAAGGCTCACTGATGCAATGCCCCCTGATTGCAGAAAATCGCGACGGTTCATAGTCAATACCTCTGCACGACAAATCTTATGAGTTCTCTCCTCGCGATACCGTACACCTGACTCTGTCCGTGTACAATACCCGAATCGGGGATCAACTTCGCCTGAGTATTGCATGCAGATGACTGCCAAAGCTGACAACGAGCGCTTCCAGAGCGGCGCGGCCAAGTACGCCGCTTACCTCGAAACTCCCGAAGGTCGCTTGCGCTGCGACTTGGCTTTCGCCAATCTGCAGGAATTTCTGCCCCTGCCGCAGAACGGACGGTCGCTCCGCGCTCTGGATCTCGGGTGCGGCACGGGAGCGGCCGCAATGCGCCTGGCGCGTCTCGGCATGCAAATCACGCTGCTGGATTCAGCTCCGGCGATGCTGGATATCGCGGAGCGCGCAGCACGAGAAGCTGGCGTTGACGAGAAGATCGAACTAAGACAGGGCGATGCGGCCGAGGTGGCGAACCTGTTTCCTGTGGGATCGTTCGACATAATTCTTTGCCATAACCTACTCGAACACGTCGACGATCCAAATGCCGTCCTCTCCGCCGCCGCCCAGGTGCTGCGAGGTGGTTCGACCGGGATTGGGATTCTGTCTGTCCTGGTGCGCAACCGGGCCGGTGAGGTGCTCAAGGCCGGCATCGGGGCAGGTGATCTGGAGGCAGTAGAACGCAACCTTACGGCTGTGTGGGGATATGAATCTCTCCTTGGTGGCCGCGTGCGGCTATTTACACTGGACAGCCTGCAAGCCATGACGAGTGAGGCGTCACTCGCAGTTGCTGCCGAGTGTGGCGTACGCGTCATTTCGGATTACTTGCCGCCGCCGGCCTCCCGCGGTGAGGAGTACGAGCGAGTTTTTGAACTGGAACGCAAGCTGGGCAGTCGACCGGAGTTTGCTGCGGTCGCGCGCTATATACAGATAATCACTCGGCATCCCAATGGGTCATCGAGCGAGGAAGCGGGATAATGACGCAGACCGACACTCAGTCCGCGTCGCACTCTGTGTTGATCCGGCCTGCTGCGGCCGGAGGGTTTGCGCTTGGACTTGGACTAACCAACGAGTGCAACCTAGCTTGCCCTTTCTGCTACCGCAATCCGGCCCGGACCGACCGGCTTAGCATCGAGGAAGTGCGATCTGTGATGGAAAGCCTGCCGGTTCGTTCTGTCAATCTGGGCACCGGTGAGAACGGAATGCACCCGCAGTTTAGAGAGATTTTGGCCTACCTCCGCACTTGGCCAGTGAAGCTCACCATCACCTCTAACGGTCACAGCGCGGCAATGCTCACAGATGACGAGCTTCGAGCCTTTCACGATGTCGAGTTCTCCCTGGATTATCCCACCGAATGTGAGCAGGATACCCAACGCGGTTCCGGCAATTGGGCGCTGATCCATGATCAGGCAGCACGCTGCGTCCGATTGGGGATCCCTGTCACCTTCATCGCTGTAATGATGAAGTCAAACTATCTCCGCCTTGCCGAAGTGGCGCGCGTGGTCAAGCGCTACCAGTCGCCTCTGCGCGTCAACGTTTACCAAGCCGTGCGTTCTGACCTATTTGCCCTGAGCTACGAGGAATATTGGCAAGGCTTTCGCGCCCTATTTGGGCAAACCGACGTGATTGCTATAGGCGAGCCGTTGGTTCGAGCAATGGCGGGTTTACCCCCAAGGGTCGGAGGTTGCGGAGTAAGCACGGTGCGGGTTACGCCTCGCGCTACGACTCAGCCTTGCGTCTACTGGCCGGGGGCTGGGGGACCTCTTGCGATCCTGTTATCGCTCCGCTCAGGAGTTGTAGAAACTCCGTCCTTTGTGGAAGCGCGCAAGACGCCTGAGGCGTGCCGCTGCTGCGTTTATCTGGAGTCTTGCTATGGCGGTTGTGCGGGACGGCGCCGCATCCAAAATGCTTTGGATCAGCCGGACTTCTATTGCCCAGTTGTCCGCGGAGAAGCCCAAAAGCTGGAAATCCGAATGGCTCCGGCTCGCGAGCTCCCCAAAGGTGAAAGCGCATGTACGACTATCGTGATTGCGCGCGATTAAGGTGGCATGAGTATGTCCTGATGAGGCTGCAACCTTTGAGAAAGTTTAGGATCGAAGACCGGGAGGATCATGATGACAACAACCACGACGCAACCGCGAGACAACACATCGCAGATCGCTGGCCAACCCAATGCGGCAAAGGGCTTGGCGTTGGTTCGCATGACAATCGGTGCGATGTTCGTGTGGGTCTTCTTTGAGAATCTGGGGAAGGGCGGCTACACTCCGTCAGGCTACGCAGGGGTAATCAATTTCTACATCAAGTCGAGCCACGCACCGGCGGCATGGAAGTGGGTTATGGGATTGATGGCAAGCCATGCGGCCATGGCGGCTCCCATGCAGGCCGCGACGGAGATCTCGCTGGGAATCCTGCTGGTCATTGGGCTACTTACGCGTCCAGCCGCCTTTGTGGCATTCCTCTTCCTCGCCAGCCTTTGGGTCTCGGAGTGGGGCACGTCATGGATTTGGGAACTACTGGTTCCGGTGCTCGCAGCGCTCGGACTCGCGGTGGGCCGCGCAGGTCGTGCCTGGGGCGTTGACGCGTTGCTGGCACGGCGGCGCCCTGCATCCCCTTGGTGGTGATGAGGCAATCTGCGTGCGAGTATCGGTCATCATTCCCACCCATAACGAAGCGCAGGCCATTGGCCGTGTGCTTGCTGATCTGCCTTCCAATCTCGTCACGGAGGTCATCGTTGTCGACAGCAATTCGACTGACGGAACGCCCGATCTCGCCAGAAAGATGGGGGCGCAAATCATCCAGGAGCCTCGCCGAGGATACGGGCGCGCTTGTTTAACGGGGCTTGCGAATACGCAAAACCCTGATGTGGTCGTTTTCCTCGACGGAGACTACAGCGACCGCCCTTTGGAGTTGCCGATTATCTTGGCTCCGATCATCGAGGGGCGCGCTGACATAACGCTCGGTTCGCGCTTTGGCGACAAAAGCAACTCCGGTGCGCTACCGTGGCACCAATCGTTCGGCAATCGCCTCGCCGCCGGCCTAATCAGGCTTTTGTACGGCGTCAAGGTCAGTGACCTCGGTCCGTTTCGCGCCGGCCGCACAGATGTGCTGCGCGCCCTCGCCCTTGAAGAGGCTACCTACGGCTGGGCGGTGGAAATGATCCTGAAAGCGGCCATCGCTGGATTTCGCATCGTGGAAGTCCCTGTGAGCTACTACCCGCGCATTGGAAAGTCCAAGATTAGCGGTACGCTGAAGGGCACGGTAGGAGCAGCGTGGTTCATCTTGAGCCGGATCGTGCGCTACTCTCTTCGACGTCGAAGCGCGGGGACTCCGCGACCGGCGTAAGTCCCTATGGACCAACCTCGCATGGAATCCTCTAGCCAGAACACTGCGTGTTTTTCTCACCCAAACCGCACGTTAGTCATCATGGCGAAAGCCCCAAAGCCCGGCATGGTCAAGACCCGTCTCAGGGAGAGTCTTCCTTCTCCGGCAGTGACAGCGCTATATCGCTGCCTCTTAGAGGACACGCTCGCGCTGGCAACGTCATTGACGAACGTGGAGGTCGCGGTGATGTGCCCTGAGTCGGATCAGGACGAATTGGTGCAACTTTTAGGTAGTACGGTGCGGGTCGTAGCGCAGAAAGGCGAAGGTCTCGCGGCAGGACTCACCTCTGTTTTTCGACAGTTCACTGCCACCGGCCAGCAGCACGTCATTGCATTCAATAGCGACAGTCCACACCTTGCACCGGCGGTTCTGGACAGCGCGTTCGAAATACTCACCACGCATGACGTGGTTATCGGGCCAACCCACGATGGGGGTTACTATCTGGTTGGCGCCAAGGCCGCTCACCCGGCGCTCTTCGAAAGCGATCGTATGGGAACAAGGAGTGCGCTCGACAGATTGCTGACGCGCGCGAAGGTCCTTGAACTCTCAACCGGCTTCACGGAACCCTTCTATGACATCGATGTCGCAAACGACTTGATTCTGCTGGCTCGGGAATTGCGGCTCGCTCCTGCGAAGGCCCCAAAGACTGCGGGCTGGTTCGGCGAATGGCAGCAAGCAGTCGCGCAACTTCGTCATTGAACGGGAGGCCTGTGAAACTCACACCCTCGCACAGGCTGTACGGACTCGGCGCCATATTGCTTGTGGCGCTGACGATCTGCTCGCGCAACTTCAGCCGCATAGGTGAACCGTCATTTTTCATTCCTCTGGCTCTCGCTAGCGTCGCGTACCTCCTGGCCATCCGCGAGCTCTTCTCCACGCCAGAATTTCCGAGGCGCGTCATTATCTTCGGCCTCGCACTGTCTGCTCTGTGGCAAATTCAATTCCTGCGAATGCCACCAGGTTTAGACGACGACATTCATCGATATGTCTGGGACGGCCGCGTGCAGCGGTTCGGCTATGACCCCTATGTCGTGGTCCCGAGCGACCCTGCACTTGCCGGCTTGCACACATCCGAGACCCGTACGCTCAATAATCCAGAGGTGCCGAGCCCGTACCCAGCGGGGGCGCAGCTATTCTTCCGCGTGGTAACCGCAATTCACGAGTCTATATTCGCGCTGAAAGTAGCATTCGTACTTTGCGATTTGGCGATTGTGCTTGTGTTGCTCGACGTCTTGCGTTGTACGCGGCAGGGAGAGCACTGGGTTCTGACTTATGCTTGGAACCCGCTGCTGGCAACGGACGTGGCGGGCAGTGGTCACATCGACATTGTTGGCGTGCTGCTCCTGTTGGTATCCGTCGCCGCGCTGGTGCGCCGCTGGCGTGCGGTTGCAGCCATCTCATTTGGGCTTGCCGTTGCGGTGAAATTTCTCCCGATCGTACTGTTGCCACTCTACTGGAAGCGGGTTCGGATGCGCGACGCTGCGCTTGCTGCAATGGTCCTCGGACTTCTATACGTGCCATTTTTCAACCACGGCCGGATTCCGATCGGCTCGCTCGGCACCTACGTCCAGAGGTTCCGCTTTAATGATCCCGTTTTTGCAATGCTCGAGCGAATGACGGCTCCGCAGGTTGTGGCTGGGTTGGCAGTGCTCGTCGGATTTCTTACCGCAATCTGGATGAGAAGAAAGTCCGCGGAAGGGTCTGCAGACACGTTTGCTTGGCCAATGGCAGCATCGCTTTTCTGTGCTCCGGTTGTATATCCATGGTACCTGCTGTGGCTGCTGCCGTTCATAAGGTCGACCTCCACGGTGCCGATCATAATCTGGACATTGAGCATTATTCCCACTTACTATGTCTGGCATCTGCGCACAGTTGGACGGCCGTGGTTGGTTCCTACTTGGATTATGGTGATGGAATATGGATCCGTGGCAGTAGCTGCCGCCATTATCGCTTTGCGTAGGATCACACGATCGGCTGCGCTACAATGCTCAGCCGACCGGGTAGAGTGAAGGCAACCGCTCCACATACGATTTTGGGTATCCAGTAGCGTTTGCGCGCATCCAACATCACGTTCGCTTCACTTCACTGAGGAGGACCTCCATGACAAAATTGCGCCGTTCCATGACGATGTGTTGGCTATTTTTTGGGGTGCTGCTCCTTGCGGTCACTTCGCGGGCACAGACGCGTCCCCCTATTGTCGAACAGCTTGCCAAAACCTATGGCCTTGACTCGTTTGGGCAACTGGATGCGATCCGCTATACGTTCAACCTAGAGCTCCCCGATTTGAAGGTGAATCTCTCGCGTACCTGGACTTGGGAGCCCAAGACCGGCCAAGTCACGTACGAGAGTAAAGATAAGGACGGCAAGCCGGTGAAGGTTAGCTATGTCCGGTCCCAGATCAGCAGCGCGCCTGCCAACGTGAAAGACGAAGTTGAGCCGGCGTTCGTCAACGACAATTATTGGTTTATTTTCCCGTTCCATGCTTACTGGGACACCAGCGCCATTGTGACAGTCAAGGACATGCAGAAATTGCCGCTGGGAAAGGGTTCGGCGAAGCTGGTGTCGGTGAAATATCCTCCGGAGGTTGGCGGCTACACGCCGGGAGATACGTGGGATCTTTTCCTCGGGTCGGATGGGCGAGTTAAGGAATTCACCTATCATCGCGGTGGACCGAAGAAGCCGAGTCTCCTCTCCACAACTTGGGCGGGCTACAAGAAAGCTGGCCCTTTGCTTGTCTCAACCGACCATCGCGGCGTAGCGGACGGCAAGGCGGCCCGAATTTTCTTTTCCAATGTGGCCTTCAAGCTGGCGGGGTCGGACAAGTGGACGGACGCCCAATAGGAAACTCCCGGACTCGGTCCGTCAATCGATGTCGTCTACACTGCTTCAACTTGGAATAGAGATTATCTGTACTCGAACGCGGCGATCTGTTGGATCCATGGCATGACGGAAGGTTCGATCCCTCCAATCCTCTACCATGCGCTGGATCAACCGTCCGCATTCACGCCCGAGAACTTGATCGACGATGTCCGACGAAGCCGGCAGATACCGGCGGGAATCGTTCCGCCCGTGTGCATCCTGGAGTTCGATGGAGATATCACCGACTGGCTGGTTCGAGATGGCGTAGCCAAGCCTTTCGCGCCCTGGGCGTGTTTTCACACCTCGATGTTCACGATGGACCTCGAAGATGTTACCTGTGGAATCATTGCGCGAACCATCGGAGGAGCTTACGCGGTACTGATTGCCGAGCAGCTCCATGCTGTGGGGGCCAAACTCATCATCGGGCTGACCTCCGCCGGCCGCGTGTCTCCCGATTTACCGCTCCCGTGTCTCGTGGTGGCAACCAGCGCGATTCGTGACGAGGGAACTTCTTATCACTACCTGCCGCCAGACAATGAGGTCGCATGCAAGTCGCCTGTGGTCCCGCTTCTCGAGCGGGAGTTGATCGCCACCGGATGGGCCGTCCGCTCTGGTAAGGTGTGGACGACGGATGCCCCTTACCGCGAAACGAAAGCACAACTCAATAAATGGGCCCGGGAGGGTGCACTCGCGGTCGAGATGCAGGCCGCATCGCTTTTTGCCTTTGGCGTCGCCAGGCAAGCTTCCGTAGCCTCGGTTGCCATGGTCAGCAATGCCGCGGACCATACGGGAGCGCAGTTCGATACGGGCTCACAGGAGGATCGCCTCCGAGTTCTGAAGGGGATTGCTCGAGCAGCCCGAACTCTTTTTGCCACTGCGTGATCTGTTTAGTCTGATTCAGTGCCGACTCGATCGGATTACTAAGCTGCCGGCGGGATCGTTGAGCAGGCGTGTACCTCAGGGAGGATTTGGAGCATCATATGCGCCATACCCTTCAGTTGTGAGTCTGCAAGTAAGGAAAGACCGGCAAGGTTCAGACAAGGAATTTCAGCTATGCAAATCACGATTCGAACTCTGGGCAATAAGAAATCACGCTCTCTTTTTGGAGAGATCTGGCCCATTGTGGCTCTGCTCCCGGCGGCTTCGTTGCTATTCACTGGTTGTCGAAACCCAAACGCTGCTGCTCCTCCCTCACCTGCCGAGGTGGAAGTTGCCACGGTGGTGCAAAAAGATGTCCCTATCTACGGCGTGTGGGTTGCTACGCTCGATGGCTATGTCAACGCTCAGATTCAACCCCAAGTGACTGGATACATCATCCGCCAGGCCTACAAGGAAGGTTCTTTTGTACGCAAGGGTCAGATGCTTTTCCAGATCGACCCGCGGCCCTTTCAAGCCCTGCTCGACCAAGCCAAAGCGCAACTCGCGCAAGCTCAGGCCAACCTGGGCAAGACTCAGCTCGATGTCGACCGCGATACTCCGCTGGCCAAGGAGCGCGCCATTGCTCAGAGCCAATTGGACAACGACGTCCAGGCAAACCTCGCCGCGAAAGCGGCAGTAAAGGCTGCCGAGGCTCAAGTAGAACAGGCGGACCTCAACCTCGGCTTCACCAATGTTACATCCCTGGTCGATGGGATCGCGGGAATCGCTCAGGTGCAAATCGGAAATCTTGTCAGTCCAACAGCAGTGCTCACATCGGTCTCGCAGGTGAATCCCATTAAAGCGTACTTCCCGATCAGCGAGCAGGAATACATGCACTTTGCGGAGAGAATTAATTCTCATAACCAACAAGAAGTGCCGTCCGATGCGCCTCCCTTCGACCTAATCCTGGCCGACGGGTCTGTCTATCCTCACAAAGGAACGCTTTTGCTCACCGACCGCCAAATCGACGTGACTACCGGCAGCATCCGCGTGGTTTGCGCTTTTCCCAATCCCAAGAATATTCTCCGGCCCGGTCAGTTTGGCAGAGTGCGGGCGGCCGGTGATGTTCGAAGCGGAGCTCTTCTCGTGCCTCAAAGGGCGGTCACGGAACTCCAAGGGAGCTATCAAGTGGCTGTAGTAGGCAACGACAATAAGGTGAATATTCGACCGATCAAAGTCGGCGAGCGCGTGGATGCAATGTGGATCGTCGAGAGCGGAGTTAAGCCCGGCGAATCCGTGATTGTCGAAGGCCTGCAAAAGGTCCGCGACGGCGCGACTGTCAAGGTTAAGCTGGCCTCTGCCCCCACGAAAGGCAGCTGATTATGTCTAGATTTTTTATCAACCGCCCCATCGTGGCGATGGTCATCGCCATCCTGATGGTGATCGTAGGGGCGGTTACCATTACCAGTCTTCCCGTGGCCCTCTTCCCCGATATCGCACCGCCCGAGGTTCAAGTTGTCGCCACCTATGTTGGTGCGGATGCGCAAACCATCGAGCAATCCGTGGCAACCCCAATCGAACAGCAGATGAGCGGCGTTGACAATCTGAACTACATGTATTCGCTGAACTCAACGGCCGATGGCGTAATGCGGCTCATTGTGGACTACGACGTCAAGACCAATCCGAATACGGATCTCATCCTCACCCAAATACGAGAAACACAGGCAGCGTCACAGCTTCCGAGCGATGTCACCAATTTTGGCGTCACCGTGCAGAAGACCGTGACGGCCCCCCTGATGCTGGTCACGTTGTACTCGCCCAATGGCACCTACGATGCGCGATTCCTGGCTAACTATGCCTACATCAATCTTGCCGATCAAATCACACGCTCGTACGGGATTGGAAGTGTCCAGATCTTCGGAGCGGGTCAGTACGCCATGCGGCTGTGGGTCAAGCCTGACCAATTGGCCAAGCTGGCCATCACGGTTCCCGAGATTGTCACCGCAATCCAGTCACAGAACACCGTCAACCCTGCGGGTCAGGTGGGTAGCGAGCCTGTTCCGAAAGGCCAAGAGTATACCTATTCCGTCCGAGCACAGGGCCGCCTGAGCTCGCCCGAAGAATTCGGAGAGATTGTTGTACGCGAATCCCCTGGCGGGGCCGTCGTGCGGTTGAAGGATGTCGCCCGCGTGGAACTCGGCGCGCAGAACTACAGCGTTGTGGGTCGCTTGAATGGGAAGCCCGGGGCCATCATCGCCGTCTATCAGTTGCCCGGGTCGAACGCCGTGGAGGCTGCCAACGGGGTCAGGAAACTCTTCGCCGATGTGAAAACTCGCTTGCCGAGCGACATGGACTACGTTCTTTCGCTGGACACTACGCGGGCCGTCACGCAAGGCATGAAGGAAATCGTTCTGACTTTAGTCATTGCGATCATCCTGGTGATCATCGTTGTATACATCTTTCTCCAAGGCTGGCGCGCCACTCTGATCCCGCTGCTTGCTGTCCCCGTCTCGTTAGTCGGCACATTCATGTTCTTCCCGCTCTTCGGATTTTCAATCAACACGCTGTCCCTGTTTGGACTCGTTCTGGCCATCGGCTTGGTCGTTGATGACGCCATCGTTGTCGTTGAAGCTGTTGAACGCCACATCGAAGAAGGCCTCGCTCCTAAAGCGGCGGCCCTCAAAGCCATGGAAGAAATTTCGGGGCCAGTCGTCGGAATCGCTCTTGTTCTTTCAGCGGTCTTCATCCCCACAGCGTTCATACCAGGCATCACCGGCCGCCTGTATCAGCAATTCGCCGTGACGATCGCAATTTCCGTAATTCTCTCTGCGTTCAACGCCCTGACGCTGAGTCCAGCCCTTGCCGCTTTACTGCTGCGGCCGAGGACTTCCACGGGAGGACTGCTCAAAGCCTTTTTCAGGTGGTTTAACCACGCCTTTGCCAATGCGACTAACGCGTATGTTCGAATGTGCGGCGTCCTCATTCGGAAGAGTGCGATCGCGCTAGTCCTGCTGGCCGCTTTTGGTGCTGCTGCCGGCTGGTTTGGCAGCAAAGTTCCTTCCAGCTTTCTGCCCGACGAAGACCAGGGTTATCTGTACATCAATCTGCAGCTCCCCAGCGCCGCCTCTCTGCAACGCACCGACGAAGTCGCCAGGAAAATCGAAAGCGCCTTGGCCAACACGCCGGGCGTTGAGTACACCACTAGCGTGGTTGGCTTCAGTTTGCTTAGCTTCGTGCGCACTAGTTACAACGCCTTCTTTTTCGTGACCTTGAAGCCTTGGGACGACCGAAAGGTGCGAGCACAGCAGCTTCAGGCCATCAAGCAGCGCATCAATCAGGAACTCTCCGCCATTCCGGAAGGCATCGCTTTTTCCTTTTCGCCCCCAGCCATTCCGGGCGTTGGCACTTCCGGCGGCTTTACGTTTGTCTTGGAAGATCGCGCTGGCAAAGACGTCGGATTTCTTGCCTCGAATCTGCAAACCTTTATGACAGCTGCGCGGAAACGTCCGGAGATTGCCGGCCTGAGCACGACGTTTCTGGCCAACGTGCCGCAGCAGTTCGTGAATGTGGACCGCGACAAGGTGATTAAGCAAGGCGTTGCCGTTGGCGACGTCTACAAAACGCTCCAGGCGTTCATGGGCGGCCTGTTCATCAACTATTTCAACCGCTTTGGTCGCCAGTGGCAGGTTTACATCGAGGCCGAAGGCGATTATCGCACGAGAGCGGAAAACGTTGGCCAGTTCTACGTCCGAAGTAACAGGGGGGAGATGGTGCCACTTGCGACTCTCACGCGATTTGAATCGCGTTCGGGCCCGGAGTTCACCATGCGTTTCAATGAGTACCGCTCGGCGCAGATCAATGGCGCAGCGGCTGCAGGCTACAGCGCAGGCCAAGCCATGGCGGCCCTCGAGGAGGTTTTCTCGCAAACGATGCCCCGTGAAATGGGCTTCGATTACCTGGGGATATCCTTTCAGGAAAAAAAGGCTCAACAAGGTGTCCCACCAGCCGCCATTTTCGGATTCTCGCTTCTCTTCGTCTTTCTAATCCTGGCGGCGTTGTACGAGAGTTGGTCGCTTCCATTTAGCGTGCTTCTGAGTACACCCGTCGCGGTTTTCGGCGCCTTTTTCATTCTGTGGCTGCGCCGCACCGTTCTGGCGGCCTTCCTGCCGAGCTATATGGTGCAAATCGAGAGCGATGTGTATTCGCAAATCGGCCTGGTCATGCTGATTGGCCTTGCCGCCAAAAACGCGATTCTTATCGTCGAGTTCGCCAAAGACGAATATGAGCAGGGCAAGCCCCTCGTTGACGCAGCTCTGGAAGGAGCTCGCTTGCGCCTTCGACCGATTTTGATGACCTCCTTTGCGTTCATTCTTGGTTCGGTTCCACTGTGGACTGCGTCAGGCGCCGGTGCGGTCGCGCGCCAAATCATGGGCACAACGGTCATCGGAGGGATGCTAGCCGCGAGCCTTATCGGCGTTTTCTTTATTCCTGTGATCTTCTATCTGGTCGAAAAATGGTCGGGCGCTGGGAAGGAGCGGGCGTCGGCGCCCTTGCCGAGCACCTCTCCGGCTGAGGGTAACTGACATGAAAAAGATTGTTGCCCTTTTGAGCGCAGTGGTCCTGTCTGTGGGTTGTGCGGTCGGGCCGAATTACAAAAAGCCTGCTGTGTCCGTTCCGACTGCTTATCGCGGTTTGACGCCAGAAGAAGCCGCCAAAACGGCGTCCGCGTCCATCGGCGATCAGAAATGGTGGGACATCTTTCAGGACGAGCAACTCCGCTCGCTCCTTCGAACCGCGCTACAGCAGAACTACGATCTGCGCGTCGCCGGTTCTCGCATCTTACAAGCACAGGCGCAACTCGGAATCACGCGCGCCGATCAATTTCCATCTGTGAATGCCGGAGCCGGAATCAGCGATAACCGCTCAGCCAAATCGAAGTTCCTTCCGGCTTTCGAAGAAAGCACCGGGCATGTGAATTTGTCCGCTGCCTGGGAGCTGGATTTCTGGGGCAAATATCGTCGCGCAACCGAGGCCGCGCGCGCGAATCTTCTCTCCAGTGAAGCGGCTCGCCAGGAGGTTATGGTTACGCTCGTGGCCACTGTTGCCGGAGCCTACTTCCAGCTTCGTGCGCTTGATCTTGAGCTGGAAATCTCCAAGCGCACGCTCGCCTCGCGCCAAGAATCTCTACGCCTGACGAGCCTGTTGGCGGACCGCGGTTCGACTTCCATGCTCGACGTGCGTCAGGCGGAACAGTTGGTCTTTACCGCCGCTGCGGAAGTTCCTGCTCTGGAGCAGGTGATCGCGCAAGAGGAGAACTTGATCAGCATCCTGCTTGGAAAGAACCCGGACGATGTTCCCCGCGGACACAAACTCACTGAGCAGGCTCATCCGCTTGAAGTTCCAGCGGGGCTTCCCTCCTCGTTGTTGGAACGCAGGCCTGACATCCGCGCGGCAGAGCAGCAACTGATTGCCGCGAACGCGCAAATTGGTGTCGCCAAGGCCGCCTATTTCCCTCAAATCTCTCTGAGCGGGAGCGGGGGGTTCCAAACGGCGGCGCTTACCAACCTGTTTACTGGTCCCTCCGGTACTTGGAACTTTGGCGCAGCGGTCACGCAACCTGTTTTCACCGCCGGGAAAATTCGTTCCAATGTTCGCCTCGCGGAAGCACAGCAGCAAACGGCCCTGCTCTTTTACCAGCAAACAATTCAAGGGGCCTTCCGCAGCGTAGCCGACGCCCTGATCGCATATCGCAAGACAAGAGAATTCCGGTCTCAAGAAGAACTCCTGTTCCAATCCGCGCAGGATTCCGCGCGACTCTCTCACTTGCGGTATAGCGGGGGCGTCACTGGCTATCTCGAGGTCTTGACCAACGAAACCAATGCCTTCTCTGCCGAGCTCGGCGTTGTACAGGCCCAACTCAATGAGTTGCTGGCTTTAGTTCAGTTGTATGAAGCACTGGGAGGCGGCTGGCAAGAATGACGCAACATACGAAAAGGATGTGCTAGCTCCGATGTCCGTGAACTGCTGCAACTTCCCAGGTCCCCGTTTCTGGATGTGCGAAAGCCAAGGGCTCAGCGAGAAGCCCAAGCCCGTTTTTTCCCGGTTGCCCAAGTTGCCCAGTTTGGAGGGTAATCTAAAAGGCTAAACGGTTGCAGCGCCGTGCCTTATCAGAATTGTGGCCTGGTTCGCAACGAGGAGGCCGGGGGTTCGAATCCCTTCTCGTCCACCATTTCTTTTGCAGCTCATCCGTCAACATCTGCAACATCCAAATCACACGCCAGAAACACTACCGTAATCTGCACCCTTTTGAAACTGGATGCATGCCAACGACCGCTGTCCTGGTTCATGACTGCGGAAATCCGCTTGCCAAAACCGTTCTCTTCCGTGTCGGGATGGCGCAAACATTGGAAGATGTCATCAAATGCCAGCGGCTGCGCTGTCTGGTTTTCAATTGCGAGCTTGGAGAGGGTCTCGACAGCTCTTCCCAGTGTGGGCTCGACCGCGACCCCTTCGATTTTATCTGCGACCATTTGATGGTGCACGAGGCAGCCACTGGGAAATTGGCTGGAACGTATCGCATGCAGAGCGGCTATCGCGCGAAGGGAAACCTGGGCTATTACGGTGAGCAATTCTTCGATTTCAGACCGTTCGAGCCATTGCGCAGCGAAGTCCTGGAGCTGGGAAGGGCTTGTGTCCATGAGAAGTATCGCAACACCAGTGTGCTGCACATGCTGTGGAAAGGTATCGCGAGGTACTCGCAGAGTTGTGGGGCGCGCTACCTGATTGGGTGCCGTTCCCTTTCCTCGCAGGATGAAGATGAGGGAATGGCGCTCTACGAGACGTTGCGTGAAAAATATCTCGCGGCGCCATCGTTGAGAACCCGTCCAGTGGAAGGTCGCCAGTGCAAACCGAGCGGCACACACGCCGCACCTCCACGGCCGCCCCGGCTTTTCCGAGCTTACCTGGATATTTCCGCCCGCGTCTGCGGGCCACCGGCAATTGACCGCGAGTTCAAGACCATCGATTTCTTGACCTTGGTGGATCTACAAGCTTTACCCAATCGCGTGCGAACGCGGTTTTTCTAATCAGGACCTACTCCGCCGCCAGCATTTCTTTGGCGAGAGAAAGCGCTCGCCCCGCTGCGGCCCCATCTTTCAAGCGGCCGCGAGCAAAATCGCGAGTTCCGCCGCCCTTGCCGCCGGCCTCTTCCAAAACCTGTTTCAAAAGGGCGTTCATGTCTTTTCCGGCGGAAGGATGTTGCGCGAAGAGTAGGTGCCCATCCTCAGCCGTAGCCAGGAGCGCGATCGCCTTTTCGGCTTTTGCGAATGCGGTGCCAAAAAACCCCAGATAATCCGCCGGAACACCTTCAAAGACACGGGAGAAGACGCGCGAGCCGTTGGCGCCGTGCGGGGCGGCCTGCAACGCAAGCGCGGCCTCGGTTTCCGCGAGCCGTTCTTGCAGGGCCCGCAGCATCTTGAAGTTGGCATCGCGTTCCGCGATCGCACGCAAGGCGGACGCGACGATATCCTCGGGAGCGCTGCTCAATTTCTCCGCAGTCTGCCGCAGCAGCTGGAAATCATGCCGCGCGGCTCGCGACGCCCGGCCGCCGCACACAAATTCCACCCGCCAATCTTGGCGAACTTTGGTGCACCGCCGCACGAGCACCAAGCCGATCTGGCCCGTGCTTTTCACGTGCGTGCCGCCGCACGGCTGCAAATCGGCTCCTTCGATTTCGATCGCTCGCAGGATGCCTTTGCGTTCGACTTCCTTGCGAACGCCAAGTTCCACCAGCTGTTCGGCGGTCCCGTAGCGCACGTTGACCGGGCGATCCTCAAAAATAATTTGATTCGCGGCGCGCTCCGCCCCTTCCAGGATTTGCTCCGTCGGTTCGGGCCCTTGGAGGTCAATTGTGCAAATTTCCGTTCCCAGGTGGAACGAAACAGTAGGCAAGCCGAAGCGTTCGTGAAACATGGCCGACAACAGATGCTGCCCGGTGTGCTGCTGCATGTGGTCGAAGCGGCGCGGCCAGTGAATGCAGCCGTTCACGTCCGGATCGGATGGCTTGCGATCGACCAGGTGAAGAATTTCGTCGCCTTCATCGCGAACATCCAGGACATTGGCGTCGCCGATTCTTCCCAAATCGTTGGGTTGGCCGCCGGACGTGGGATAGAACGCCGTGCGGTCCAGAAGCAAGCCCCAAACGGTTCCCGTGATCCCCGCGTTCAGATCCGGCGGGAGCACTTCGCAGTGCATCACCCGTGCTGTAAATTCCTTTTCAAACGCGTCGTCGTAATAAAGTCTGCGCGTGGTCACGGCCTTACTCCGTTGGCGCAGACTGCAGCGCGCGCTGCCAGGCTTCTGCGTACTTGTAGCCCGTACCGGTATTAAAGAGCACCACGGTTTCTTCTGTCTTGATCCAGCCGGACCGAACGAGCTTGCGGGCGGCAATCACGGTGGCTGCGCCTTCGGGAGCGGCGAAAATACCTTCGAGAGACGCAAGTTCGCTTCCCGCGTGCAGCATCTCATCGTCGGTAACCGTCAGCGCAGTCCCTTTCGTCTGCCGCAGCATGCGCAAGATCAATTGATCGCCTAATGGCCCGGGTACACGTAGCCCCGACGCGACGGTCGCGGCGTTCGGGAAGAATTGCGCCGAATTCTGGTGTGCCTCCCATGCTTTCACAATCGGAGCGCAACCCTCCGCCTGAACCGCCACCATGCGTGGCCGCTCTGCGCCGATCCAGCCCATTTCCTGCATTTCGTCGAACGCCTTGCACATTCCGATCAGCCCGACGCCCCCTCCCGTGGGATAGAGAATCACATCAGGCAGTTTTCCTCCAAACTGCTCCCACAATTCGTACCCCATGGTCTTCTTGCCTTCGATGCGGTAAGGCTCCTTCAGGGTAGAAACGTCATACCACCCTTCGCGATCTTTGTGTTCGGTAACGTATTTGCCACAATCGGAGATTAACCCATTCAGCTTGACGACTTTCGCTCCGAAGGCCTGGCATTCCATCACATTCGCGGGAGGTGTGTCCGCGGGCATCACGATCACGGCAGGCAGCCCTGCGGCCGCGGCATACGCTGCAAGTGCGCCCCCGGCGTTGCCCGCCGTGGGGGCCGCCAGCGCCTTCGCGCCAAGCTGTTTAGCTCGCGAGACGGCCGCCGTCATCCCGCGCGCCTTGAACGAGCCCGTGGGATTCAATCCCTCGTCTTTGATGAACAGCCTCTTCAATTTCATGGACGCGCCGAGCCGCTCGGCGTGAACCAGCGCCGTCATGCCTTCGCCAAGCGAAACCGGCGGATCATTGGGCAAGACTTCTGCGTACCGCCACAGCGTGCGCGGCCGTGTCTTCAGGTTTTCAAGTGTGAGCGTAGCCGCGGCCCGTCGCAGGTCATACCGCGCCAGCAGCGGCTTCCCGCAAGTGCAAAGATGCTGCTCGGTGGAAGCATCATACTTCTTCCCGCACGCCGAGCATTCTAGTTCAACTACATTCAACGGTTTGGTCATCACCGTGAAAGTCTAGCACACGCCTTTTTCCATTCTCCCGCCCCTAACCTCTGTTCCGCCAAGCACTTCCAAATTCGTTTCAAGTTCTATTGACAAGTATAGTACTTCTATGGTAATATGTTATTGGATAGTCAAACACCATCTTCGCTGTTTCGCCCTGCAGTTCCAATCTAACCTTCTTCGTTTCATTCGTTTCCGCACTTCCTCTATTCAACGGCTACTCGAAAACTCCTGTGCATTCAATCTCCTACACACACTTTCTACCTCGACGGGGGGTGTCCGCCCTCTGGTCGCATTCCAGACCTCACGATTCATCTGTGGCAATTCTACTCAAGTTCTTTCTTTTACACCCTTGCGCACTCTTTTGCCGTCAGCAAAATGTCAACTCCATTGTTTTCAATCGATTCCGCACTCTTTGCGCAAAACACCCGGGGGTGGGGGTATCCAGCTTCTTCGGACAATGGGCCCAAGAGTCTTTGCATCCAAGGTAGAATGACGCTATGGCCGTGAGACTGATTGCGCTGGATATTGACGGGACGCTGCTGGATAGCCGCTGGCAGCTTCCTGAGGCCAACCGCGCGGCCATCGCGGAAGCGACGCGCCGAGGCATCGAAGTGGCGCTCGTCACCGGCCGACGCTATGACTTTGCCATGCCGGTGGCGCGCAAGCTGGATTCTCCCCTGACCATGATCGTGAACAACGGCGCGCTCATCCGCTCCGACGACGGCCGGACGCATCTGCGGCATCTCTTGCCGCAAGGCATCGCGCTGCAGGTCTTGGAACTGACCAGGCCGTGGCGCGAGGGCGCCGCCGTAATTTTCGACCGGCCGCTCGAAAATCAGCTTATGCTGGAAGGGCTGGACCCGGGCGATTCGATGCGTTACGCCTACTATTCGCGAAACAAAGAATTCATCGGCATCGCGAATCCCCTCGAAACCTGCCTGACGGAGGACCCCATTCAGGTGATGCTCTCCGGCAAAGTCGCGCCTATGCGGGATGCGGAGGCCGCGCTGCGCGCCGCTACTTTCGCCGAAGATTTTGCGCTGGCGATGACCAGCTACGAGAGCAAAGACTTCGCCATGATCGATGTGATCAATCCGGTGTGCTCGAAGGGCTCGTCACTCGCGGAATGGGCGGCGCTGCGCGGATTCGCTCGCGAAGAAGTGATGGCCATTGGGGACAACCACAACGATTTGGAAATGCTCTCCTTTGCGGGTATTCCCGTAGTAATGGGAAACAGCGTGCCCGCCTTAAAAACGTACGGCTGGCACGAAACCGGCACGAACGACGAAAACGGAGTGGCTTCGGCGATCGAGCATTTTGCGTTGCGGGAGGCTGCACCTTGTCTCTGAAGCCCGCCTTTTGTGTCCCGAATGGTGTTACGGGACGCGCGACACTCTTGCTCATACTCGGCGTGCTTGCTGCGCCGTCGCTGCGCGCGGAGTACATCGTGCTTCGCACTGGCCTGCGCCTGCACGTCACGGGCTACCAACTCGTGGGAGACAAGTACCGCCTGCAACTGACCGGAGGCAAGCTGGAGGTTTCCGCCGCGGACGTTGCGGCTATCGAACCGGAAGATGTTTTTACACCTTTGCCCGCCGCTGCCACACCGGCTGCCGTGCAGCCGCTTTACCGCGATTTGGTGGAAGCGGCGGCGAAGCGCTACAACGTGGATGCCGACCTGATCACCAGCGTCATCGCCGTCGAATCCAACTTCGATCCCAAAGCCGTGTCGCGCAAGAATGCCCGAGGACTGATGCAACTTTTGCCGGAAACCGCGGCGCAACTCGGCGTAAGAAACATCGATGACCCGGCGGAAAACATCGATGCCGGTACTCGTTACCTGCGCGATTTGCTGCAGAAGTACAACAACGATGTGGCGCTGGCGCTTGCTGCCTACAACGCAGGACCGGATAAGGTCCAGCTTTACGGCCGTGTTCCGCCTTATGCGGAAACGATTTCGTACGTGCGCCGCGTCAAGCGCGGCTACGAGAAAAACAAATCGGCGCCCTCTACAAAGACACCAGCATTGCCAGTGCCGCCCGCTTCTCCTGGACCGATACTTCCGCCTGCGCCGACGGCTGCGTCTTCTCCGCCTCGGACGGATCAGCCTCAGAGTCAACCTAGATAGAGCCTATTGCTGGTAGAGCCTATTGCTGTGGCGGCGGATTCTGCGGTGGCGGCTGAGGATTTTGTGTCGGGTTCTGCGATGGATTGCTCGGATTTTGTCCTGGTTGCTGGCCAATGGGCTGGCCCAATCCCGTTCCTGTCTGCAGGCCCGGCTGCCCCACTCCGAAAGTGTCTTTCGAGGGGTCCCAAATGAACTCGAAGAGCCGGTAATTTTTGGCTTTGTCGTAGATGATGATGGAAGACTTGTTGATCTTGCTTCCCACACCGATAATATTGCCGCCTATAATTGTTGGCGTGTCGCCCGTAGGAATCGGCGCATCGCCCTGGTCCGCGCTGACGGCGTTCCCGGTTGTCGACGGAGGATTAGTCCCGGAGGCGGACCCGGCAGGCTGCGTCCCGCTCTGGCCCGGCTGCCCGCTTGTGCTGGACTGGCCCGTTCCAGGCGATTGACCCGTGGCCGCGGGTTGCCCCGGACCAACCGATCCAGTCAACGTATTCGGGGCCGTGCCCGTTCCGCCGGCCTGCGGAAGCTGAAGATTATTAGGATGCGGTTTGAGGCTTCCAATCAACTGGCCCGCCGCCCCTACGTAGATTAAGCGCCACGAACCATCTTCTTTGTTCATGGGGTCTTTGTAGGCCTGGCGCATGAAGCGGAGCGAACCTACTTTGGGTTTGGTGAGATCTTCAAGGGAAGTCGGAAAACGTCCCATTTTGCGATAGTAGAGTTTTACGCCGCGGGTGTATTGCTTTCCGCGCCAGATCATCTCTTTCTCTTTTTCACGGCGGCCTTCGGTCAGAACATTCGGTGCAACGACCATCGTGGAAAGGAGCATAAGGGTAGCGAGGAAGACGATCAGGAGGAGCGCGTAACCACGCTCGCCGCGCTTCCCTGCCGTTCGTTGGTGTCTAGTTTTCATTGGGATGGCGGCGCCGCCTGTTCCTCGAGATTGGCCGTGCCGCGAAGCCCCGTGGAGATTTCTTCGTATTCGAGATTGGCGTTGCCAATTCTTAAAATGCGAAAGCGGTTCAGAAACTGTCGGAGTAGCCGTCACTGGTGCCTGCTGAACAATCGGAGCTACAAGGTCCTGTCTAACTTGTTTGGGCGGCGGTGGGGGAAGCTGCCGGCTGAAAATATTGCGCCCTGCGCTCTTGTATTCCGTCTTTCGGGCCCTCTCGACCGCATCATTATGGAGCTGGGGATTATCCACAGCAATCGGGTGATAATTCTGGGGTGTGGGAATGGCATCGGCCGTCACGACCGGCTTGTCATGGTCAAGATACAGAAACCAGATGAAACCGGCGATCAGCAAGAGGACAACGAGCACGACGAGTTGTTTCTTTTGGTTCATGCCGCGGTCCTGAAATAGGTTTTGAGGTGCAGCGCGACTTTGATCACATTTGTGGAGGCTTGCGTGGGCTTCTCGGAAGCTAGTGTCAAGGAGTCCACCGCATACAGGTTAGCGGAACGCTGCAGGCCGTTCAGAAACCCAATCACGCTCTTATAGTCGCCATCAACAGTTGCATCGATAGCCACTTCCGTCATTCCGCGGTTGGGAATGTCCGTCGGTTTGAAAGAAATACCCTCGAGGAGGCTTCCGCTGGTCCTAGCAATGGAGCCGAGTTCAGACCTGACGGAGGAATAGCCGGAGCTTGCCGGAAGGAGCGATTGTTCGAAACGATCGCAATCTTTCTGGATGGCAGGAATGCTGTCACGGATGGACTGGGCGCGCCGAATATCGGCGCGCAAAAGATCTTGCTGCGTTATTTCCTGGCCGTGGTGCTGAGGCGCACGCGGGGCGGAGGAAAGTTGCCAACTGTAGGCTGCCAGAGCCACATCTGCGAGGACAAGAAGAGTCACGCCTCCGAGAATCATTCGTTTCCGCGCTGTGAAATCGCGCCGCATCAGCCTCTCGAATAAATCGTGGTCAGCTGAACAACTTTTTGGTCGCCGGTCTGGTTACCGGCTGCACCGGACGAGGTAACACTCTGGATTTGAACTTCCCTAAATTCCTTCGATCCCTCAAGGGCACGCTCGAATTTCAGCTCGGCATCGTCGTTAGCGGCGCCCACGGTCAATTTCAGTTCGACGTGCCCACCGGCCTGCGTGGGCGCGATGCTGATGACGCGCACGCCGTCCGGCAAGGTGCGCTCCAGATCCATAAACATCATCGTCCAATTGAAGCTCCTCGCGTCGAGGATGCCGTTGATGAAAGTGGCGCGGTCGTGTAAGTCAGCGACATCCTTTTGTTTGAAATAGCGCTCCAGATCCTTGCGCTGCGCTTCCAGCTCCTTCATCTCACGATTCGTTTTGTTCGTGCGGGCGCGCACTTCAACATCGACTTTGCGCGCCGAATACACGTGCCATCCCAGCCCAACAAAAGCAAGAGCGGCGAAAAAAGCGGTGAGACCTGCGCCCGCCAGGAAGCGTCGGTGAGTTTCCAGCGCCTTCGTCGCCAAGTTGAGCCGAAGTCTCATGTCCTCGTATGCCTCAGTCCAGAAAAACCGATCCTAGCCGCGCTGAAGCATCCAACCGATCAAGCCTTCCAATTCGCGGTCCACCAGCGGACGAGCATAATCTTTGACGAGTCCCTGCGAGACCGCAGAGCTCAGCAGCGAACTCATATCGCAGTGGAATTCATTCTCGAGAGGCCCGATGAATTCGGGAAGCCGCGGCCCGAGCCCGGCCAAGCGAACGGCTTTAATAGTTTCCTGCCAGGTGTCCTGATAGTAGGCGGCCACGGGAAAAATCTCTTCGAGAAGCATCTGCGGCGTGAGGTTCGCGCCGTGCGCGGGGAGCTCCGTGCAGCGATAGCCGCACAAGACGCCGCGGCGCACAATCGCGGTAGTCAGCGAGGAGCCGGAGACGCGCGCGAGGAGCGTGGGCCGCTCATCTTCCAGCAGCGAGATAGCGGCAAGCGAAGAACTCAACACTACGCCGGGAAACAGTCCGATGCCCTCGGCGAGCGATTCATATTCCCGGATAATGCGAAGACGGGCAAGCGCGGTGACAACCTCAAGGCCGGTTTCCCTCGGGGCCTGCCGCATGAAAGAAATGAGCGTCTCGTCGGATTCAAAAGGCACGCTTTTCTTCAGCTTCCAACGCAACATGGGCACGGCCTCTTCCGCCGACCGCGGGAATTCCTCAAAATGCTGAACGAAAACGCGAATGACAGTGTCGGGAAGAATCATGGCGACGTCTTCGTCGCGAGCGCGCAACCGGCCGCAGGCAGTGGCGACGGCGGCTTTAACGGCGGCACTGTTCACAATGTTGACTTCGACGGCCGAGGGAATCAGGGCTCCAGGGGGCAGCGATTCGACGGCATATGCATCCAAGGAACCCGTCCGGCTCCAGCGGGCCGCGGCCACGCGGTTCGGAGAGACTTCGAGGGCTAAGGAGACACT
This sequence comes from Acidobacteria bacterium 13_2_20CM_2_57_6, assembly GCA_001917435.1. Lineage (GTDB taxonomy): Bacteria > Acidobacteriota > Terriglobia > Acidiferrales > UBA7541 > Acidiferrum. The sequence continues at coordinate 2,268 of MNEA01000019.1, read as the reverse complement.
CGGCAAAGCATCGAGCCAGCGCGCGGCACGGCGCGCCCATGCAAACTGGAAAATTCCTTGGCGGAATGTGGCGGCGCTACTCAACGAAAGTCACCTTGTTAATCTCTTTTACAGTGGTGATGCCCGCGCGAATCTTGGCCAACCCGCTTTCGCGCAGCGCAGTCATGCCCTCTTCGCAGGCTACGCGCTTAATCTCTGAAGTTGGGCGGCGATCCACGATCATTTCCCGGATGCGGTCGGTGAGATCGAGCAATTCGCAAATCGCCGTGCGGCCATGATAGCCAGTCCCGGAACATTCCAGGCACCCGGCGCCTTCGGCAAATGTCACGTCGCTCCAGACAGCCGGGTCGAGACCTGCTTCCTGCAATTCTTGAGGAGAATACCTTTTGGGCCTTTTGCAGCTTTTGCAGATCACGCGAACGAGCCGCTGCGCCATGATGCAGTTGAGAGCGGATACAAAGTTGTAAGGTTCGACGCCCATGTTGATGAAGCGGTGGCGCAAGATGGAACGCAGGCCGCGCGCAAAAGTGAGACCCTTCTTTTCATTCACGGGAATCTGGGTGATGCCCCGAAGCTGATACTCGACTGGATCTTCGATGGTGACGATTTTGTCTTCGTCGCTCTTGATTTCGTTGATGGCGGCATAAAGCGTGGTGGTCTTTCCGGAGCCCGTCGGTCCTGTAACCAGAACCATGCCGTAGGGTTCGCGGATGTAGCGGCGGAAGCGGCGAGTCTCTTCGTCGGAAAAGCCAACCACGTCCAGCGTGAGGCTGGAGAATTTTTCCGAAAGTGTTTCCTTGTCGAGGACGCGGAGAACGGCGTCTTCGCCGTGACTGGCGGGCATAATGGAAACGCGCAAATCGATGTAGCGGCCTTTGTATTTCACGCGGAAACGGCCGTCCTGGGGGACGCGGCGCTCGGCAATGTCCAAATCACTTAAGACTTTGATGCGGGAGAGCACCGTGGCATGCCATTCCTTGGCAATGGGCTGCATGGCGTGCTGCAGCACGCCGTCGATGCGGTACTTGACGGCGACTTCTGTGTCACGCGCTTCGATGTGGATGTCACTGGCGCGGCGCTCGAGTGCGGTGAAGATGATGGTCTCCACGAGGCGCACCACGGGGCTGGCGGTGCTATCGCGAGTCAAGCGGTCGCCGGAAATCGTCTCTTCGCTTTCCTCTTCTTCCTTGGAAGTCTGAAGAGTGAAAGCTTCGGTGGCCTGCTCGAGGACGCGCTGGGACTGCTCGGTGCGCTTCAGAATGTCGCTGATCTGGCGGGCAGTGGCGACGCGAATCAGGAGTTTCTTGCCCAGCAGGAGAGGTAGCTCGTCGCTCATCTGCACCTGGCCGGGGTCAGCGGCGGCGATGGCCAGGACATTGTTCTGCAGTTCAAGCGGCACGAAGTTGTACCGGAACATCAGGTCAGCGGGAATGGTTCGAAACAGTTCCGCATCGATGCGCTGCTCGCGAAGATCAATGAAAGCGAAGCGATACCTTTCCGCGAGTTTACGAGCGAACTCGCGTTCTTGGTTTTCGTCACCGCTGCCGGGAAGCCCGGGCGGAGGAGGTAGTTGTTCGGTGGTGGCCATGATTCCTTACTTTGCCGTCCCGGTCATGGAAAAAGAAAAAATCGGCAAATACAGTGAAATCAAAATAAAAGCGACAATCAGTCCCATAAAGATCAATAAAATCGGCTCAATGAGGGAAACCAGCGTGGACAAACGCAAGCTGACCTCTTCTTCGTAAAACTCGGCAACGCTGTTGAGCATCGGGGAAAGCGCGCCGCTGGATTCGCCGACCTCAATCATATCCAGGGCCAATTCCGGCACGTGGCCACTGGCACCCAGGGCGCCGTGCAAGGATTCTCCTTCCCGGACCATCTGCGTTGCGTGGCTGACAGTGGAGCGCAGCAATTTGCTGGTGATGGCATCGCACGACGTCTGGAGCCCGGCCACAAGAGGCGTGCCGCCGGTCAACAGCGTTGCCAGAGTTCGTGAGAACTGGGCGACCTGAAATTTGAGGAGGGTGTCGCCAATGACCGGGAGGCGGAACTTGAAGCGGTCAAAAACGGTTCCGCCTTCTTCCGTGCGGGACCAAAGAAAAATGCCGGCGGCAGCTACAGCCAAAGACGCTACGACCCCTAAGAAAACAAGACGATAGTCCACGGTCAAGGCGATCAACAAACGCGTGGGTGCGGGGAGTTCCACATTCATGTCCCGATAAAGGAGAGCGAACTTTGGAATTACTCCCGTAACCAGATAGGTCACGA
>MNEA01000132.1 GCA_001917435.1 Acidobacteria bacterium 13_2_20CM_2_57_6 | reverse complement strand
GCTGCGAAGTATCGCTGATCACGCCGGTCGCGCTGGAAAAGGGCTTGCGATTCGCGATTCGCGAAGGCGGGCATACGGTCGGCGCAGGGGCCGTCACGGAGATTATTGAATAGCGCGCAGAGCGCGAAAGGATTGAGCGATGCGCGAGATCATTACGTTGCAGTGCGGCGATTGCAAAAACCGCAACTATACAACGACAAAAAATAAGAAGAAGCACACCGAGCGGCTGGAAACGAAGAAGTTCTGTAATTCCTGCCGCAAGCACACGGCGCACAAGGAAGTGAAGTAGGTTCGTTTCGCGGGGAACGTTTTTTTTGTAGGGGCGAGGGAACAGGCCGGAATTGAATTCAGGGGAGTCGTCCAACGGTTAGGACTCCGGTCTCCAAAACCGGGTATGGGGGTTCGAATCCCTCCTCCCCTGCCAGAGTTTGAGAAGCGCCAAGTGAGCGCATTGGAATGAGGATTTATGGCCACGCGGGCGGTGAAAATGAGCAGCGATGAATCTCAGGGCGGACCAGGCTCTGAGCTGACGAAGAAGGTTACCGGAACCGTAGCCAACACGCGTGAATTTTTACATGACGTTCGCGTAGAGATGAAACAGGTTACCTGGCCGAGCCGTGAAGACGTGGTTTCGACGACCTGGGTTGTGATCGCAACGGTGGCATTCTTCGGCGCGTTTCTGGCCGTGGTGGACAAGCTGGTGCAGCTCGGCGTGGCCTACGTTTTCAAGAGGTTTGGCGTTTAGAGGGGACTGCAAATTGATGGGTATGCAGTGGTACATCATCCATACGTACTCAGGCTTTGAGAAGAAAGTCAAGGAAAGTCTGGAGAGCCGCGTGGCCGCGTTCAGCCTGCAGGACAAGATCGGCCGCGTGCTGATCCCCATGGAGGAAGTGGTCGAAGTGCGCAGCGGGAAGAAGGTCGTTTCGAATCGCATGTCCTATCCCGGCTACGTGCTGGTGGAGATGGACCTGGACGAAAACACCTGGCACATCGTGCGGTCGACGCCGCGCGTGACGGGTTTCGTGGGCTCGGCCACGTCGCCTTCGCCGCTGACCGAGGCGGAAGTGGACGGAATTATCAATCGCGTACACACGCCGCAGGACCGGCCCAAGCCAAAGGTGGTTTTCGAACGCAACGAGCAGGTGCGCATTGTGGATGGGCCGTTTGCGAATTTTAATGGCAACGTCGAGGAGATCGACAACGATCACAGCCGGTTGAAGGTTTCGGTGACGATTTTTGGGCGTTCGACGCCCGTGGAGCTTGATTTCGCAAGCGTCGAAAAACTGGGATAGACCGCGCGTCGCGCGAACACGATAGATTGAGGCAAGAACATGGCAAAGAAGATTCAGACAACCATCAAGCTGCAGTTGCCGGCAGGCAAAGCCACTCCAGCGCCGCCAGTAGGCACCGCGCTTGGCCCGCATGGCTTGAACATCATGGATTTTTGCAAGCAATTCAACGCCAAGACGGCCAAAGAGCCTGACGGAATGATTTTCCCTGTGCTCGTGACGGTCTATACCGACCGAACGTTTCCCTTCATCCTGAAAACACCGCCGGCATCGGTGCTGCTGAAGCGCGCCGCGAACATTGCAAAGGGTTCCGCGGAGCCTAACCGCAACAAAGTCGGGAAGGTCACGAAGAAGCAAGTGGAAGAGATTGCGAAGATCAAGCTTGTGGACCTCAACACCACCAATCTGGAGTCCGCGATGCGCACTGTGATGGGTACGGCGCGCAACATGGGCCTGGAAGTCGTGGAAGCCTAGAAGTTCAGGCGCTACGAGGTCGCAGAGGTAGAAGCGATGAAGAAGTCGGGAAAGAATGTGGAGAAGGCGCGTAAGCTCGTGGAGGCACGCCCGTACAAGCTCGGCGAAGCGGCCGAGGTGCTGAAGAAGGCGCATCATACGAAGTTCAACGAAACCGTCGAGCTGGCGATTAATCTGGGCGTGGACCCCAAGCATTCCGACCAGGTCGTCCGCGGCACCGTGGGTTTGCCGAATGGACTCGGCAAGACAGTACGCGTGCTGGTGATTGCGGGCGGCGAGAAAGTTCGCGAAGCGCAAGAAGCGGGGGCGGATTTCGTTGGCGGTGACGAAATCGTTCAGAAAATCATGGAAGGGTGGACAGATTACGATGCGGTGATCGCCACTCCGGACATGATGCGCTCCGCCGGTAAGTTGGGCAAAGTGCTCGGCCCGCGCGGCCTGATGCCTAACCCCAAGACCGGCACAGTGACTTTCGAAGTCGCCAAGGCGATCAAGGAAGTGAAGGCTGGAAAAGTGGAATTTCGTGTCGACAAGGCAGGCATTGTTCATTGCCCGATTGGCAAGATTCAATTTGACGGCGCGAAGCTGGCCGAGAACGCCCATGCAGTCATCGAGGCGGTGGTGAAGGCCAAGCCCGCAGCGGCAAAGGGCAAATACGTGAAGAAAATCACACTGACCTCGACCATGGGTCCGGGCATCACCATCGACCTGGCCGAAGTGGAAGCGATGGCCGCCGCCGCGTAGTGAAGGGGAGGAGCCACCGGAGCGAAATTATGAAGAATCGAAATGAAAAGCAGCAGGATCTGGACAAGCTCAAAACCGAGCTTGCCAGAGTATCGACGGTCATTCTCTCGACGTTTCAAGGCATCACTGTCGAGGACGACACCAAACTCCGCCGTGCCGTGCAGGCCGCGGGCGGAAAGTACAAGGTTGTAAAGAACACGCTTGCGGAGCGAGCCGGCGCGGGAACGCCCGCCGAGAACCTGCTCAAGAACTTAAGCGGAACGAATTCGATCGCCTACACCGCAGCCGACCCAGTCGCGCTGGCCAAGGCGCTTACCAAGGTTGCCAAGGACGTTCCGGCGTTTCAGTTCAAGTCCGGAGTGGTCGAAGGCCGCGTCATTTCCATCGCGGAGATCCAGCAGCTGGCGAGTCTTCCGTCAAAGGACGAGCTGATCAGCAAGATCATGTTCCTGCTGAACGCCCCGGCGCAGCGCATCGCCGTGGCCCTGAACGCGCTGCCGCGCAACGTGGCGGTGACTGTCAGCGAAGCTATCAAGGCAAACAAGTTTGGGTCCGGCGGAGGCAGCGCAGCACCGGCTCCCGAAGCGGGCCAGTAAGTTCAATTTATAGAATTGAGAGGAGAAGAAAGAGTCATGTCGAAAGTCGATACGATCCTGGAAGAAATCAAGGGACTGACGCTTCTGGAAGCGTCAGACCTTGTGAAGAAGATGGAAGAAGCCTTCGGCGTCTCCGCGGCGGCAGCCACGGTGGTGGCGGCGGGCGGAGGCGGGGCGGCGGCGGGCGGCGCGGCACCGGCGGAAGAGAAGACGGAATTCTCCGTCGTGCTTACGGACGTTGGCGGTAACAAGATCAACGTCATTAAAGCGGTGCGCGAAGTCACAAGCCTGGGCCTCAAAGAGGCCAAGGACCTGGTGGATGGCGCTCCGAAGACCGTCAAGGAAGGCGTCAACAAGGACGAAGCGGCCGCGATCAAAAAGAAGTTCGAAGAGGCCGGCGCCAAGGTGGAGATCAAGTAGCTTGCCTACGCCGGTTTGTCCGGCGTCAGCAGGAAGGTTTTCTCAGAACGGTTTTTTTTGAGCGGCGGCGCGGCGCAAGAGCGGGCGAACCGTGCCAAAGGAATTCGCTTACGCAATTCGAGGCCGGTACTTATTCCAAAATCCTGGACCCTTTTTGGGCCCCCCGCAGCGGTGTGCGCGGCGATCCCGGGCAGGTCGTTTCGCACAACGTTGATTTTCCTTTCTTTAGTTTCTCCGTTTTTTGCCCGACAGGGATGTCGGCTTCGACCTGGTCGGAGCCGCAGATAAAGAGGATCAAGCATGCCGAATAGCAATCAGCACGTCCGGGAACGCCAGCGTCTGGATTTCGCGAAAATCCAGGGCTCGATCCAGATTCCCAACCTGATTGAAGTCCAGATGAAGTCCTATCAGCGCTTTCTGCAGATGGACCTTCTGCCGAGCGAGCGCGATGACGGCGGGCTTCAGTCGGTGTTCACGTCCGTGTTTCCGATCCGGGACTTCCGCGAGATGTCGCAACTGGAATTCGTGGACTACTCGATCGGCAACTGGGAGTGCAAGTGCGGCAACCTGAAGGGCCTGCACCACCTTCGCGCGACCTGCCGCAATTGCGGCGCGTCCGTAGTCACCAATCCATATCAGACCGGCGACGTCATCTGCCACAAGTGCGGCACGTTCAACAAGAACACACCGACCTTCTGCAACAAGTGCGGCGACCCGGTGGCCATGCAGTTGAAGTATGACGTGAACGAGTGCCAGGAGCGCGGCATGACCTATTCCGCGCCTCTCAAGGTCACTATCCGTCTGACCATTTACGATAAAGATCCCGATAGCGGTGCCAAGACCATCCGCGACATCAAGGAACAGGAAGTTTTCTACGGCGACATTCCTCTGATGACGGAGAACGGCACGTTCATCATCAACGGTACGGAGCGCGTCATCGTTTCGCAGTTGCACCGCTCGCCGGGGGTGTTCTTCGAGAGCGCCAATAACCGCACCTACTTCCTTGGGAAAATCATTCCGTACCGCGGGTCGTGGGTCGAATTCGAATACGACACGAAGAACATTCTTTATGTCCGAATCGACCGCAAGCGCAAGTTCCTGGGTTCGATCTTTTTGCGCGCGCTGGGCATGAAGTCCAACGAAGACATTCTGCGCACGTTCTATCAGGTGGAGAGGATCTCGTTGCGGGACAAGGACCTTTTCTGGAACGTCTCGCCGGGAATCGTGGACCGCAAGCTGGCCCACGAAATCCGCAATCCGAAATCGGATGAAGTGATCGTCGGCGCTCACAAGCGCATCACAGAAAATCTCTTCAAGGAACTGATTAAGGCAAAGATTTCTCAGATTCGCGCCGCACTGGCTGATCTTGAGGGCGCTTACAGCGTCGCTGACGTCGTCAACCGCCAGACCGGCGAAGTGCTGCTCGAAGCCAACAAACCGTTGTCGGCCGAGCTGTGGCAGGCGTTCGCGGAGGGCGGAATCACCGAAGTCGACGTCTTCTTCCCTGAGCGCGATGACATCGGCGTGGTGCTTTCGCGCACGCTGGACAAGGATGCCATCCGTTCTTCGAAGGAAGCCCTCATTGAAATTTACCGCAAGCTGCGCCCCGGCGATCCACCGACGCTGGAAACGGCCACGAACCTTTTCCGCGGGATGTTTTTTGATCCGCGCAAATACGATTTCAGCCGCGTTGGCCGCTTGAAGTTCAACATCAAGATGGGCCTGGACACGCCCCTCGACAACCGCACGCTGGATGCGCCGGACTTCGTTTCAGCGATCAAGTACCTGTTCAAGCTGCGGAAAAACATTGGAGTGGTCGACGACATCGACCATCTCGGCAACCGCCGCGTTCGCGCGGTGGGCGAGCTGCTCGAAAACCAGTTCCGCATCGGCCTGGTCCGCATGGAACGCGCTATCAAGGAAAAGATGAGCGTGTATCAGGAAATGTCCACGGCTATGCCTCACGATCTGGTGAACGCCAAGCCGGTTATGGCTGCGATCCGCGAGTTCTTTGGCTCGTCGCAGCTCAGCCAGTTCATGGACCAGACCAACCCGCTCAGCGAGATCACGCATAAGCGGCGTCTCTCGGCTCTTGGGCCGGGCGGCCTTTCGCGTGAACGTGCGGGATTCGAAGTGCGCGACGTGCACCCCACGCACTACGGCCGCATTTGCCCGATTGAAACGCCGGAAGGCCCGAACATCGGCCTGATCAGCTCGTTGAGCTGCTTCGCACGGATCAACGACTATGGCTTCATCGAATCGCCGTACCGCAAGGTCAAGGGCGGACGCATCATCGACTACGTCCAGATCGTCAATGCCGGTGACAGCGAATTCAAAGCCGGTGAAATCGTCGAGAAGGACAAAGTCGAAGATCTCAACGAGGAGTTGAAGCGCCGCAAGGTCGTGTACGAGCCGTACTGCTTCTATCTTTCCGCTTGGGAAGAGGACAAGTACGTCGTCGCGCAGGCCAACGTTTCGCTCGACGACCGCTTGAAGATCACCACAGAACTGGTCAACTGCCGCCAAGCGGGAAACTTCGTTCTCAAGAGCCGTGAGGAAGTGGACTACGTCGACGTTTCTCCGAAGCAACTCGTTTCCGTGGCTGCCAGCTTGATTCCGTTTCTCGAAAACGATGACGCCAACCGCGCGCTGATGGGTTCCAACATGCAGCGCCAGGCAGTGCCGCTCATTAAGGGCGAAGCGCCGCTTGTTGGCACGGGCATGGAGCGGGTCACCGCGCGCGATTCCGGCGCGGTCGTGCTCTGCAAGCGCGAAGGCATCGTCGATCAAGTCGACTCCGAGCGCATCATCGTGCGCGTAGAGTCCGATCACTCCGGCGTCCTCAGCCGCGAAGTGGGCGCGGACATCTATCAGCTCATCAAGTTCAAGCGTTCGAACCAGAACACGTGCATCAGCCAGAAGCCGCTGGTTCGCGTGGGCGACCGCGTGAAGAAGGGCCAGGTCCTTGCCGACGGTCCTTGCACGGAGCGCGGTGAACTTGCCCTCGGCCGCAACGTGCTCGTAGCCTTCGTTCCCTGGCGTGGTTACAACTTCGAAGACGCCATCCTGGTCAGCGAAAAATTGGTCAAGGACGACTACTACACTTCGATTCACATCGAAGAGTACGAGATCGAAGCGCGCGACACCAAGCTTGGCCCCGAGGAAGTCACTCGCGATATTCCCAACATCAGCGAGTCGTTTCTCCGCAACCTCGACGAGAGTGGAGTCATCCGCATCGGCGCGGTCGTGAAGCCGGGAGACATTCTCGTCGGCAAGGTCACGCCGAAGGGCGAGACCACGTTGACACCTGAAGAAAAACTGTTGCGCGCCATCTTCGGCGAAAAGGCCGGCGATGTTCGCGACGCTTCGCTCTATTGCCCGCCGGGCATCGAGGGCACCATCGTGGACGTCAAGATCTTTACCCGTAAGGGCGGAGAAAAGGACGAGCGACACAAGGCCATCGAAGCCACGCAGGTTTTCAAGCTGGAAAAGAACCTCGCTGACGAAATCCGCATCCTCACGGATGAGCGCCTCAAGCGCCTCACGGATCTTCTTGGCGGCAAGGTGCTCCAGGCCGACCTACACGACGAGAAGACCAACAAGCGCCTGTTGACCAAAGGCGTCGAGCTAACGCGCGAGATCATCGAAAAGATTTCCACGCGCAACCTCAAGCGCCTAAAGCTCAACGAAAAGGACCCGCTGCTCATCGAGAAGATCGAGGAAGTCGAGGAAATGACTTCGCGCCAGATCGATGTGCTGCGCAAAATCACCGAAGAACGCAAGGACAAGCTCAAGAAAGGCGATGAGCTGCCTCCGGGCGTCATCAAGCTGGTCAAGGTGTACATCGCCATGAAGCGCAAGCTTTCTATAGGCGACAAGATGGCCGGACGCCACGGGAACAAAGGTGTCATCGCCCGCATCGTGCCGCAGGAAGACATGCCGTACATGCCGGACGGCACTCCGGTCGAGATCGTTCTGAATCCGCTCGGCGTTCCTTCGCGTATGAACGTCGGCCAGATTTTGGAAACGCACCTCGGCTGGGCCGCCAAGGAGCTTGGCAATAGTCTCAAGCGCCTGCTCAGCAAGGAAGTGAAGGCTGAAGCGCTGCGCCGCTGGTTCCGCGAAGTGTTTACGGATACGGCGGTGTGGAAGACGCTCGCGAAGCTCAGTGACGATGAGTTGCTCGAATATGCCGAAGGCTTCCGTGAAGGAATTCCCTTCGCTACGCCGGTATTCGACGGCGCGCGCGAACCGGAAATCCGCCACCTGCTCGAAGTCGCAGGTCTGCCGCACGCCGGCAAGATCAACTTGTTCGACGGCATGAGCGGCGACCAGTTCGACCAGCCGGTCACCGTCGGCTACATCTACATGCTCAAGCTGTCGCATCTTGTCGACGACAAGATTCACGCGCGCAGCATCGGGCCGTACTCGCTTATTACGCAGCAGCCGCTCGGCGGCAAGGCGCAGTTCGGTGGCCAGCGCTTCGGCGAAATGGAAGTCTGGGCACTCGAAGCGTACGGAGCAGCGCATATCCTGCAGGAGCTGCTCACGGCGAAGTCGGACGACGTTTATGGCCGCGCGAAGATCTACGAGGCCATCGTCAAGGGTGAACCAGGCATCGAGCCTGGCGTTCCCGAATCGTTCAACGTGCTCGTCCGCGAGTTGCAGTCGCTCTGCCTGGACGTCGAGTTGATGAAGCGGCAGAAGCCGCAGACGGAGAAAGCGGCCGATTAACTGTAGCGCAGGGCTTCAGCGCCCGCGTTGCAGCGGCCAATTGGATTTTGCAGTATTCCGTAACTGGGTTCTCAGCCGGTCCAATGTGCTTAAGTTGAAGACATCGGACCGCGGCCCCGGCGAAAGCTGGGGAGGGAGGAAACAACCTTGTATCGCAGCAGCCCTTATGATCGCGCCAGTTTGATCGCCGATTTCGATTCGATTCGCATCAGCCTGGCTAGCCCTGAAAAGATTCGCTCGTGGTCGCACGGCGAAGTAACCAAGCCGGAGACCATCAACTACCGCACGTTCAAGCCCGAGCGAGACGGCCTCTTCTGCGCCAAGATTTTTGGCCCCGTCACGGACTGGGAGTGCCTGTGCGGCAAGTACAAGCGCATGAAGCACCGCGGCGTTATCTGCGACAAGTGCGGCGTTGAAGTCACTCTGAGCAAGGTTCGCCGCGAGCGCCTGGGCCATATTGAGCTGGCTTCCCCCTGCTCACACGTGTGGTTCTTCAAGGGCCTGCCCAGCCGCATTGGCTACCTGCTGGACATTTCCATGCGTGATCTCGAGCGCATTCTTTATTTCGAGGCTTTCGTCGTCGTAGATCCGGGCGAAGTCGCCATCCTTCGCGAGCGCGAAGTTTTGCTCGAAGACAAATATCGAGAGTTACAGAAGGAGTATCCCGGCCAGTTCACCGCCAAGATGGGGGCGGAAGCCATCAAGGAGCTTCTCCGACGCGTCGAAGTGGACAAACTCGCCGATGAACTGCGCGAAAAGATGAAGGCGGATCCCTCGCTCCAGAAGCGAATCAAGTTCGCCAAGCGCCTCAAGGTGCTCGAAGCCTTCCGCAAGAGCGGCAATAAGCCGGAGTGGATGATTCTCGACGTGATTCCGGTCCTTCCGCCCGAATTGCGCCCACTGGTGCCTTTGGATGGCGGCCGCTTTGCCACCTCTGACTTGAACGACTTGTATCGCCGCGTCATCAACCGCAACAACCGGTTGAAGAAACTCATGGAACTGCATGCGCCGGACGTCATCGTTCGAAACGAAAAGCGCATGCTGCAGGAAGCCGTCGACGCTCTCTTTGACAACGGCCGCCGCGGCCGCGTTCTGCGCGGAACCAACAATCGCCCGCTCAAGTCCCTCAGCGACACGCTTAAGGGCAAACAGGGGCGGTTCCGCCAGAACCTTCTCGGCAAGCGCGTAGACTACTCTGGCCGCTCCGTTATCGTGGTCGGACCGGAGCTGAAGCTCCACCAGTGCGGGCTGCCCAAGAAGATGGCGCTCGAGCTGTTCAAGCCGTTCATCTATCACAAGCTCGAAGCGCAGGGGCACTGCACCACCATCAAGCAAGCCAAGGAGATGGTCGAGCAGCAGGAAGCCGTCGTTTGGGACATCCTGGAAGACGTCATCCGCGAGCATCCCGTCATGCTCAACCGCGCTCCGACGCTGCATCGGCTCGGCATTCAGGCGTTCGAACCGGTACTTGTCGAAGGCAAGGCTATCCGCATCCACCCGCTCGTCTGCACCGCGTTCAACGCGGACTTCGACGGTGACCAGATGGCCGTGCACATTCCCCTTTCACCCGAATCGCAGGTCGAGGCATCCGTGCTAATGCTCAGCTCGCGCAATATCCTGTCGCCGGCTCACGGCTTGCCTCTGGCTGTGCCGTCCCAGGATATGGTTCTTGGCATCTACTATTTGACGAAGAACAAGCCGGGAGCCAAAGGCGAAGGCCGTGTGTTCGGCGCTACGGATGAAGTCGTCCTCGCGCTGGAAGCCGGAGAAGTCGAACTGCTGACGCCCATTCGCCTGCGCTACACCGGCGAGGTGATCGATCTCACCACCGCGTACGACAACCAGGATGTGCCTCACACCGTTCCCGTGAAGATGGAGCGCCAATTTATCCAAACGACCGTCGGTCGCGTCATTTTCAATTCGCACTTGCCGGAAAAATTTCCCTATGTGAACGGCCTGCTCAAGAAGAAGGGCGTTCAGCAGCTCGTCTATTACGCTTACTTGCGGTTCGGCCTGGAGGACACTGTCGTCCTGCTCGATCATTTGAAGGAATTGGGATTCACTTACGCGACCAAGTCCGGCATTTCGATCGGCATTGACGACATGCTCATCCCCGGCGACAAGAGCAAGCTCGTCGAAGGCGGCGAAAAGGAAGTCGTGCGCGTTCAGCAACAATACCTCGACGGTGCCATCACGCACGGCGAACGCTACAACAAGATCGTTTCCATCTGGGGCGACATCACCGAAAAGGTCGCCGACGAAATGTTCAAGGCGCTTGAAAGCCAGGACAAAGAGGGCAGCATCAACCCCGTCTATGTCATGGCGGACTCCGGCGCTCGCGGATCGAAGCAGCAGATTCGCCAGCTTTCCGGCATGCGCGGACTGATGGCCAAGCCTTCGGGCGAGGTCATGGAAACGCCCATCACTTCCAACTTCCGCGAAGGCCTCACGGTGCTCGAATACTTCATCTCGACGCACGGGGCGCGCAAAGGCTTGGCGGACACGGCGCTCAAGACCGCTGACTCCGGCTACCTAACTCGCCGCCTCGTGGACGTGGCACAAGACGTAATCATCAACGAGCGCGATTGCGGCACGAGCGACGGCATCTACGTCGAACCCATTATCGAAGCCGGCGTAGAAGTCGAGCCGCTCCGCGACCGCATCGTGGGCCGCGTTTCGCTCGATAAGATCAAGGACTTCGAGGGTACGGTCATCGTTGATGTGAACCAGGAAATCACCGAGGAACTTGCGAACCAGGTGCAGGCTGCGGGAATCGAACGCGTGCGCATTCGTTCCGTGCTCACCTGCGAATCCCGCCGCGGTGTCTGCGCGCTTTGCTACGGCCGCAACCTCGCTACCGGCCGGATGGTCGAACTCGGTGAAGCGGTCGGTGTCATCGCCGCGCAGTCCATTGGTGAACCGGGCACGCAGCTCACCATGCGTACGTTCCACATCGGCGGAACTGCTACGCGCGTTTCGGAGCGTTCCACCCTCGAGGCTCGCAACAACGGCGTCGTCAAGTTCGTGGATCTCAAACACGTCGAGGGTCGCGGCGGCACAGCCATTGCTATGAACCGCTCCGGCCTCATCGCCATCGTGGATGAAAAGGGCCGCGAAAAGGAGCGTTACCACGTAGTTTACGGTGCGCGCCTCCGCGTTCAGGACGGCGAGCACGTCACCCACGGCCAGACCCTTGCCGAATGGGATCCGTTTACGTTCTCGATTCTCACCGAAACCAGCGGCGACGTGAAATTCGACGACCTGCGGCCTGGCTTGACGATTGAAGAGCAAGTGGACGAAGTGACGGGCCTCTCGCAGGATGTGGTCACATTGCCTCCGGGCGATGAGAAGCATCAGCCCGCAATTCTGGTCCGCGATTCGTCTGGCAAGGTCCGCAAGAAGTACCTCATGCCTTCCCGCGCCCACTTGATGGTCAAGGATGGCGATGAGGTGCAAGCCGGCGACGTGCTCGCGAAGATTCCGCGGGAAACCACTAAGACTAAGGACATCACCGGTGGTCTGCCGCGTGTTGTTGAGCTTTTCGAGACCCGCAAGCCCAAGGACCCTGCCGTCATCAGCGAAATTGATGGCAGTGTTCGTTACGGCGACATCGCCAAGGGCATGCGCAAGGTCTACGTCGAAAGCGAGGATGGCAAAACCACCAAGGAATACTCGATCCCCCGCGGCGTGCACATCAACGTTCAGGAAGGCGATCACGTCAAGGCAGGCGAGGCCCTCATCGATGGCCCCCTCAACTTGCACGACTTGCTCGCTGTCCTCGGCGAGAAGTTCACGCAGTCGTATCTGGTCAACGCCATTCAGGAGGTGTACCGGCTCCAGGGCGTGAACATCAACGACAAGCACATTGAGACGATCTCACGCCAGATGATGCGCTGGGTCAAGGTCGAAGACGTGGGCGACACGACGTTCCTCCTCGAAGAGCAGGTGGACAAGTTCCGCTTCCGCGAGGAAAATGACCGCGTCATCGCCGATGGCGGCCGCCCCGCAACGGGCCGTCCGCTGCTCCTTGGGATCACCAAAGCGTCCCTCTCGACCGATTCGTTCATCTCCGCTGCGAGCTTCCAGGAGACGACCCGCGTCCTAACGGAAGCGGCTGTCGCCGGCAAGGTGGATTACCTCCGCGGGCTGAAGGAAAACGTCATCATGGGCCGCCTCATTCCCGCTGGCACCGGCCTGGAGCACTACCGCAGCATTCAGTTGCTGACCGAAATGCCCGCGCCTGCCCCAGTCGAGGAAATCCCGGAGGCAGCTGAGCTCACCGCCGAAGAGGCGGCCGCGCTGGACTTCCTGCAAAAGGACACAGAGGCGGACGCCGCTACCGAAGGCTAAGTCTCTTCTCTGGCTGGTGTCCAGACGGCTAGGAAATTAAAAGAAAACGGCGTCCTGGTAGTCCACGGGGCGCCGTTTCTGTTCCCAAACAACCCGTACAGGTATCGCTCAGGAACTCCATTTCACGGCTTTGATTGCTGAAATTCGGCTAGCTTTCCTACAATGGATATAGGTCTTGCTGGCGGATGACTCCCGGTTCTGCGGGGTCCGCCCACTTTCATGCACGAAGACAACCAACGCGTCCAGCAGGCCGCCCGCAGGTCGACACAGCACGCTGACAAGCGCGCCGTCTTCTCTTCCCGCTTCGAGCAGTTTGAAAAGCGGCAGAGCGAACTCTGGCGGCTCACCTTTGTTGTCCTTTTTGTCCTCGCTCTGTTTTTCGCCTGGACTTCCTGGGGTTCCGTCAGTTCTCTTGCTCACCGCTTCGCGGTCTTACCGATCGGTCTTGTCGTCCTCATACTTCTCTTCGGCATCTACGTGTGGAAGAAAACCCAGGAGCTCTCCGAACTGCGTGGCCTAATGCGCGGCATGGAACACCGCGACGAAGCTCCTCCCAGCGACAGGCAGCTCGATCAACTATTTTCTCTGATCTCCCGGTCACAGCAGGGCTATCGCGATCTGATCGATTCATTCGATGATATTCTGCTCGCACTTTCTCTTGACGGGCAGATTCGCGCCGCTAACCGCAGTTTTTCCGATCTCGTCGACACGCCCTTCCAGCAAATTATTGGAAAATCCATTGCGGACTTCTTGCAGGAAGGCAGCGGAGACGGGGCCGAGTTGGTTGGCCGTGCGATGCCACGTTTCATGGAACGCCGGCAGTGGACTGGCGTCGTCCAGGTTCGGCTGAAAGGACAAGGGACGCTCTTTTACTTCGACTGTGTGGCGCATGCCATGTTGCGCGATGGCGAAATCCATGGCATCACCGTTCTCGCGCGCGACATCTCCGCGCTCCGCAAGAACGAAGCCCGCTTCACGGAACTCTTCGAATCGCTCCAGGAAGGCATTTACATCACGACTCCGGACGGAACCATTGTGGACGTCAACCCCGCCCTGGTGCGCATGCTGGGCTACGATTCCAAGGAAGAAGTGCTGAAAAGGCGCGTTTCGGAAATCTTTGTTGATCGGGAAGAGCGCAAGAACCTCAAGGAAGAGGTCGAGCGCCAGCCGATGATTCAAGGCCGGGAGATCACGCTGATCCGCAAGGACGGCACTTCCATCGCGTGTTTAAACACCGCTGCTGCGGTTCGCGACAATTCCGGCCGCGTGCTGCGCTATCAAGGGGCGCTCATGGACATTACCGAGCGCCGCGAGATGGAACGCCGGCTTCACCAGCAGCAGGAATTTGCCCGCCGCCTCGTCGACAACTTCCCCGATCTCATTCTGGTGCTAGATGCCGCAGCCCACTACACCTTTGTGAGTCCCCGTTGCAAGGAGGTGCTAGGGTACGAAATCGAAGACACGCAGAGCATGAAATTTGGCGGCCGCACTCATCCCGAGGATTTGCCTGCTGCCGAATCGCTTTACCAGGACATCATGACCGGGAAGCAGAACTTTGCCTCTCTGGAAATTCGCGTGCGCCACAAGACGGGAGATTGGCGGCGGATTCGTTTTAATTTCAGTCCCCTGGCCGATGAAAAGGGGAATATCGAGGGTGTGGTTCTCTCCGGCCGCGACGTAACCGATCTGAAGCGCTTGGAAGAACAGCTCATTCAGGCGGAGAAACTTGCCGCGATGGGACAGATGCTGGCCGGCGTCGCCCACGAGCTGAACAATCCTTTGACTGCCATTCTCGGCGTAACTGAGCTCCTCCGCGACCGTCCCGGAGCGGACGACTCCACCAAGCGCCAATTGGAACTCACGCACCGGCAGGCCCGCCGCGCCGCGCGCATCGTGCAGAACCTTCTCGAATTCTCGCGTCCTGCCTCCCCTCAGAAAAAGCCGCTTGACCTAAACAACCTTCTTGAGCGCACGCTGCAGCTGCACGAACATTCCTTGCGCCGCAACAATATTGAGGTGGATTTCCGTCTGCAACACGATCTTCCCGGCGTCGTTGGGGACGCCAATCAACTGATTCAGGTTTTTCTTAATCTTATTACAAATGCCGAACAAGCTATCCGGGAAGTCCGTGATTCTGGCCGCATTCAGATTCGTTCCGGCCAGAATGGCAACCAGCTAGCCGTCACCGTGCAGGACGACGGTGTTGGCATCCGCCCGGAAGCGCTTCCGCGGATTTTTGATCCTTTCTACACCACTAAGCGTCCCGGCGGAGGCACCCTATCGCCTCCATGAGGGCGCCCGAGACATTTTCCATTCCTTCGGAACCGGGCGCTGTCAGCTCGAATGAAATCCAGCCGACCGCCAATCTTCTCAGAGGCCGCTCGGTGCTCGTGCTCGACGACGAGGAGAGTCTCCGGATGCTTCTACAGGAAGGCCTTTCTGCCTACGGCTTGCGAGTAGGTTGCGCGGCGACAACCGAGGAGGCTCTCGCCCATGTGCAACGCTCCAGCTATGACGTACTTCTCTGCGACCTACATCTTTCTTCCGGTGGCTTCATGGTGGACGGCCGCGACGCCGCCAGCCGCATTCTCCAAGCGGCGGGGGCGCAGAAGCCGGCTGTCATCTACATGACCGGCGATCTGGTCGAAGGCGTCGAAGAAACTGCGGACCAAAGCCACCCCGTTTGTCTCCAAAAGCCTTTCCGCGTCTCTGATGTGCTGTCTCTCTTGAGGGAAGTTCTGTCAGATGCTCCGGCTGAAACTCGCCAGACCCGTTGACTGTTTTTCTGAATTCCTTCGACACGTTTTGGCAGCGTGCTGATTGCGGAATTAGTTCTTCTTTGCCGGGGCCGTTGCTTTGGCGCCGGTTGTGCCATCCACGCCAAAATCCCACACGTAGAGGTTCATTCCATCCGGCAAAATTTCCGCCAGCGCATATTCGCCAGGTGGCAGCGGCTCGCTTATCGTGAAGCGAAAAACAGTAGGTGCGATTTCCCAGCGCTGAATCGAAATCGAATTGCGCTTTTCCTCCAGCTGTTCCCCGAAGAGACTCCTGATCGACTCCAGTTGCCTTTTGTTTCCCTTAACCGTCGCCCGCACCAGCTCCACTTCCGGGCCGGATTCACCCGGCCGGCTGCTCTTCACGATGGGAGTCGTCCGGTCTGGATCCGGCGGCGCTTCCCGCAAATAGAACTCCGCCTGTCCACTTGTCACCCGGATACTTGCCTTGTTTCCCAGGATTTCCACGTTTCGCTTGCTAGGGACGATCGGAATTGGTGAAAGCACCTGTTTCAAAAACTGTTTTTTGTCCGTCTTGACCTGCGAACCGACCTGCTCTAGCGGCCTCACGGATTTTCCTTCAATCAGGAACATCCCTTCGCCGGGTGGCAGGAAGACATCCGGCGCCACTTGCAGGCTCGCGTCCACGTCCATCATCGTCTCGATTTTCTGGGCTTGTTCCTGTGCGTGGATCTTCTTGGCGAGGGCGTCTTCCTCAGCCTGCTCAGCCGTGGCGGCTTTGGCGGTCGCGTCCCAATCCACCATCGCCGCGGGAATTTCCTCCCAATCGCCCCGTTCCGAGCTTAGGTAACGGACCCGCTCCGCATTCCGCCGGTAATCCCTCACCATTTGAAACGTACCGTCTTTCAGAACGAGCTTCTTGCCTCGCGGCAAGGCGGGCACTCCAGCCTGAGTATCTTTGCTGGTCGCTTGCTTCTCAGTCGGGGTCTGCCCCTGCTTGGTTGTCGTCGCACCACTCGACGATTGGCAGTGGCCTGTCGCGCCAACCAAGAAAGCCAAGCACGCGCAAGCGATTAGCCTGAGCATCCCACGAGATCCCAATCCCATTTGTTTTACCCCTGACGTGCGATGCATGCGCGCCGGCCCGGTTTGCCCCCTATGGCGAGGATACGCCCGTCCCTTCCAGACCCGCAACCCGCAGCCTACGTGCATCCCAAAACAAAAAACGGCCCCCTAGCCAAGCCAGGGAGCCGATTGAAGGTCGTTTTGACCTATCGGGGTCTTAGTGAGTGCATTTCGGAAACAGGGTCACCAAAACCATCAGATCCGAAAGAGTGAACAGCCACTGATCGGCGCTGATGCCGGCGGCTTCGGCTGCCCGGGCGATGAAGCCCAAATGACGGCTCTTCGCAAAATTGTGCACATGCTCGACGCAAATCCCCGTCAAGCTGGCAACCTCTGAATCGGTGAAGATCTTTTGGCTCGACTTCACGGTAACCATGGCCCGGCTCCTCTGCCCCGCCTCATACTAGCCCTCACCTACTTAGATGCTGAAAGCATCGTATGTGCTGCACCATTCCCAAGCAATAGTCGTTCCGTTCTGCCAGGCAAAAACGAACCGTCTAGTACTTTCTCACTAAAACCCAGCAAGAGCGGCCTTTTTCGACACATCTTCACATTGCTGTGGTTTAGTACGCGGGGTAATTATAGGCCCGGAGAGTGGAAAAAATATTCTACTTTTCCAAACCTGTTACGGTTTTCGGTAGATTTCTGGCTATCTCTCGCACCTGCTTCGCGTGCCGTATTTCATGCAAGGCAACAAACTGTAGCCATTCGTACGCATTGAGCGTCCCCAGAAACGGATGAGCCAGGTTGTACTTGCTGAGGTCGTGGCCTCTTGTTTCTTTGATGAACGCCAGCGTTCGCTCCTGTAACTCCACGCAATTCCGCCAGCATCTCTTTTGCCTTGCACCGGCTTCAAGGGTTTCCGAGCAACCTTTCGGTACGGCTCAGGACGGCCCGTTCGATCGCGCTCAGGTGATTCTCGATCATGGTCGCGAGGCTGGCATGGATTCATCTAGGCAGCGCAAACACTCAGACGGCCGCCCCTCCCGCCCGCTCGAACGCATGGGCTAGCTGCAGGACCCGCGCTTCGCCAAAAGGAGCACCGAAGATTTGAAGGCCAGCCGGCAGCTTTCCATCGATTCTCCCGCATGGCACGGAAATGCCCGGTACCCCCGCCAAAGATCCAGTAACTGTATATATATCAGCAAGATACATCTGAAGTGGGTCGTCGGTACGTTCACCCAGTTTGAAGGGGGGAACCGGAGACGTTGGCGTCAGGATCGCGTCCACCTTGGCAAACGCATCGCGGAAGTCCTGAGCGATCAGCGAGCGAACCTTCTGTCCCTTCAAATAGTATGCGTCGTAATAACCCGCCGAAAGCACGTATGTCCCCAGCACGATGCGTCGTTTTACCTCCGCGCCGAATCCCGCACCGCGCGTCTTTCGATACATCGCGAGCAAGGAATCGTCATCCACGCGTAATCCATAACGTACGCCGTCATACCGCGCCAGGTTGGAACTCGCCTCCGCCGTCGCGATAATGTAATAAGTCGCAATGGCGTAGTCCGTATGCGGCATGCGAATGTCAATCAGCTGACATCCCAGCTTTTTGAAAAGCTCAATTCCGGTTTCGATCTTTTTTCGCACTCCCGCGTCCATGCCTTCACCGAAATACTCTTTGGGGATGCCCAGCCGCAGCCTCTTGACAGGCTTCTCAAGTTCCGTCCGATAGTCGGGCACAGGTGCCGTCGTCGAAGTCGAATCGTGCGGGTCTCGTCCGGCAATGACCTGAAGGATGGCCGCGACGTCTTCTACATTGGTGGCAAGGGGGCCAATTCGGTCCAGTGAGGACGCAAACGCAATCAGTCCATATCGCGAAACGCGGCCATAGCTCCCCATCATTGCGGGAACTCCGCAGAACGAGCCCGGCTGCCGAATGGAACCGCCCGTATCCGTTCCCAGGGACGCCACCGCCAGCCCTGCTGCCACCACGGCCGCCGAGCCGCCGCTCGAGCCCCCTGGTACGCGGTCCTGCGCGAGAGGATTCTTTACCGGACCATAGGCGGAATTCTCATTCGAGCTTCCCATCGCGAACTCGTCGCAATTGGTTTTTCCCAGAATGACCGCGCCAGCCGCCTCTAGCCGCTCTACCGCGGTCGCGTCGTACGGAGGAATGTAGTTCTGCAAGATCTTCGAGCCGCACGTGGTCTTTATTCCGCGCGTGCTGATGACGTCCTTGATGGCTACCGGCACGCCTGCCAGGGGCGGTAACGGTTTTCCTCCGGCCACCAACGCGTCAATTTTGTCCGTTTGCCGCCGAGCCCGCTCTTTTGAGAGCGTTAGGAAAGCGTTTAGCTCCGGATTACGCGCTTCGATCCGCTTGTAAAAATCCGCGGCCAGCTCGCGTGCCGAAATCTTCTTCGCCGCAAGGGCCTCTTTGACTCCGTCAATGGTCCAATTCGCAGTCATCGTCCGATGACTTTCGGCACGCGGAAATACGGTGGCTCAGGGTCGGGAGCGTGCTTCAGGACGTCTTCGGCCACCGCGCACGGCACAATCAGGTCCTCTCGCAGCGTGGCGTCGGCCGTCTGGTCGTCGCTCAAAACCTGCGCCATAGGCTCGACCTTGGTGGTGTCCAGCTCGTTCAGTTTTCCAATGTATTCCAGAATCTCGTCAATTTGCGCGCGGTACATCTCCAGCTCGGCCTCGCTCAAGTCGAGATAAGCCAGTTCCGCCACTCGCAACACATCTTCCCGGCTGATTTTCACTGGAGGTTCCTCAGCGACCCGCAGGCGCAACTTCGGCCGTCTTGCGCGGGTACTTTTTCGCGATGTAGTTATCGACGAGCGCTTGGAAGGCCGCGGCCAGCTCATCGTAGGTGCCTTCGAGCGTAACGTCTTTCTGCCCATCGATGTAGACGGGGCAACGGGGTGCCTCGCCCGTTCCCGGCAAGCTGATGCCGATGTTCGCGGCTTTCGATTCTCCAGGTCCGTTGACGATGCAGCCCATCACCGCAAGCGTCATGTTCTCGACGCCTTCGTACTGAGTCTTCCAAATCGGCATGCTGCCGCGAATGTAGCCCTGGATCGCCTCCGCCAATTCCTGAAACGTGGTGCTTGTCGTGCGCCCGCAGCCGGGGCACGCCGTCACGCTGGGCGCAAACGAACGCAATCCCAGAGCCTGCAAGAGTTCGCATGCGGCGTAAACTTCTTCTCGGCGATCGCCCCCCGGTTTAGGCGTCAGTGAAATGCGAATCGTGTCGCCAATGCCTTCGTAGAGCAGCACACCGAGCGAAGCCGCCGACCAGATTTGGCCCTTCATGCCCATACCGGCTTCGGTAAGCCCCAAGTGCAAAGGCTGCTCAGTTTTTGCCGAAAGGTCGCGGTAGACAGTAATCAGGTCGCGCGGCCGCGAAGTCTTGCAAGAAATAATGATCTGGTCGTGCCGCAGCCCGGACTCCAGCGCCAGTTCCGTCGACTCCAGCGCGGAAAGTACCATGCAATCGTTGATGATCTCTTCGGACTCTTTGCCGAGATTCCTGTCGGTGTTCTCCTGCATCTTGCGCATTACCAGCTCTTGATTCAGCGAGCCGCCATTCACGCCGATGCGCACCGGTTTGCCATTGTCGCGCGCGATTTTGCAGATCGTGGAGAACTGTTCATCGCGACGCTGCCCTGCGCCAACGTTGCCCGGATTAATGCGGTATTTATCGAGTGATTTTGCGCATTCGGGAAACTTGGTCAGCAGCACGTGCCCGTTGTAGTGGAAGTCGCCAATGATTGGCGCGCCGCATCCCGCGTCCAGCATTCGTTTCTTGATCTCCGGCACCGCCGCCGCCGCTTCCGGCACGTTTACCGTCCAGCGCACAATCTCTGAGCCCGCCTCGGCCAGCTCCAAAGTCTGTTTCAAAGTCGTCTCAATATCGGCCGTGTCGGTGTTCGTCATGGACTGCACGACGATGGGCGCGCCTCCGCCCACGCGCACGTGTCCCACCTTCACGCCATAGGTTTTCCGGCGTGGGTGGCGGCTGGCGGCAGCGTCAAATCCTTCAATCTGTGTAAGCATTCCTTATAATTCTAGCGTGATTTGGCCCTTCCTGGAAATCGAGTATCCTCGCCGTTGGCTATGCTGGGATCTGCGAATCTTATCTAGGATTATCGACGAATGCCAAAGCAGGCGAGGTCACTATAAGAAATGGGTCGCCGGCACTCAAGCTGAGGAATTTGCCGAGTCTTTGTCTCTCAAGACCAAGTTCGGGCAGACTGTCAACCCAGCCTTAAGAGCCGATAGCTTCTCGATCGGGAACTTCTCTCTGCGGTTTTTCTAGGTCGACGGCTACATGAGCGAGCTTCTCTAGATCATTGCGAAGGTCCAGCCAATAGTTTGCGCCGATGGTCGCAACGAATCGCTCCTGTGCATTTCGCCAGGCGGGCAGGCTGCGTGCCAGCACGCGCTCCCCTTTGGCCGTAACGGTCAAAAAACGCTGTCGCATGGCCGCGCGATTTGAGATGGCGATAAATCCTTCGGTTTGCAAGAGCCGTAGACTCCTCGTCAGTGTGGTGCCGTCGATGACCAGCACGTTCGCGAGGGCCCCGATGGAAACCGGCTGGTTTTTGGCGACGCCCACCAGAATCGCGAACTGCGTCGAGCGGATCCCTGACTTCTGGAGCGCCGTGTCGTACAAGCTTGTGACCGCGCGCGCCGTTCTTCGAAAATTGAAGGAAGCACAGTATCCCGTGCCGCTGAGGTCCAGGGGCGTGGAATTCTTCTTTTTCATTCTCTGCAACTCGTCCTTGACATGTATATGCATCTCAAGATATAACTGATTTCAACGCCGTGTCAAGTGACGGAATCCCATGGCTAGGTCGGGCGCCATCTTGCGAGTGGAATAAGAACAATGTTGAATTGGTTGAGAGTAGTGACCAAGGGTGATTTCCATGAGCACGCAAATGGTTCCCATGCATTCCGAAGAAGGCGAAAATCCAAGTAACGGCGCTTTCGCTTCCACGGGTTATGTTCGCTTTGGCGCTTTTCATCTGGACCTAAAAAAAGAAGAACTATACAAGGACGGCGCGCGCGTAAAGCTGCAGGGCAAGGTCTATCAGGCGCTGGTCGCGTTGCTGCAAAAGCCGGGCGAAATCGTGCGGCGAGAAGATCTGCGCATGCAGCTCTGGCCCTCGGATACGCACGTCAATTACGATGCCAACGTGAACACCACGGTAAACAAGCTCCGGCAAGTTCTTGGCGATTCGGCGGACCAGCCTGCCTTCGTGGACACAATTCCGCGCCAGGGCTACAGCTTTATCGCCAAGATAGAGTACGTTGACCGGCCGGTTGCGCCCCTGACGTCGCGGCTGTCGGAGCCTGCGTTCGTGGCGGCGACCCAGGAGCGCGCGGCTTCGTTGTTTCGGACGGCTATCCTTTCCAAATGGTTCACGGGTGGCGTGGTTGTCCTCGTGATCGCCAGCATGTTGTTTGGAGCGGCGCTGGTGTTGTACGCGCAGCGCTGATCCAATTAGTTGTGTTTGCGTCTAGTTCTTCTTGGTCATGGTCCTTCTCAGAGCGAGCCGCGCAGCCCCAGCGTATCCGCATGTTCACGCAGAGCAGCGATGCAGAAGGCGATGTGCTCTTCCAGCGGCACGCCAAGCTCCTCGGCGCCTTTGCGCACGTCTTCGCGCGAGACGCCCTTGGCGAAGAGCTTGTCTTTTATGCGGCGCTTCACGGAGTCTACTTCCAGATCCAAGATACTCTTCGACGGGCGCACGTAAGCGCAGGCGGTGAGGAATCCCGCGATCTCGTCGCAAGCGAACAACGTGTGCTCCAGCGTGGTCTCCCGCGGCACGCCACAATAATCTGCGTGCGTGATAATCGCGCGTACGATCTCCTCGGGGTAGCCCTTCTCGCGCAGAATCTTTGCTCCCGCGGAGGGATGCCCCTGATCGGGCGAGTGCTCGTGATTGGGCCATCGCTCGTAGTCGAAATCGTGCAGCAGCGCAGCGAGCCCCCAGGCTTCTTCATCTGCGCCGGATTTGCGGGCGTAGGCGCGCACACACGCTTCCACGGCGAGCATGTGCTTGCGCAGACTCTCCGAAGCGGTGTATTCGCACAGCAGTTTCCAGGCGTCCTCGCGCGTCGGCATGCGGTTCTCCCCAATAAAGAACAGATAGTGTAGCGCAGTAGGGAGAGTTGATACTCAGGCGTTCAGCACCTCTCTCGAAAACGAGTTGAGTCGGGCCGAAGTCCGTCCTCCGGGATACTGACGCATTATCGGCGCCGCTTTCTACGGCTAGAAGTCGCAGTTCCCAGTGCTGCCGGACCTTGGGGAAACCCAAAAAGCGGGAGTGCACCACAACTGGTGTGGTTAGAGGAGCGGAAGTACACAACCATTCGTAGAAAATCAGGGAACAGGGATGTGAGCTGGCCGGACGGACAGGCGAAAACCGGGCGTAGAACGGCGAAACGCCGTGAGCAGCGGTAAAAATAGTTCAAAAATACTCTTGACAGAATTTGGAGATTCGCACGATACTCCCACTGCGCCAGTCACTGCCTTCCAGTGAACGTTCCAGCGTTCCTCCCCCTATCCGCACGCCGGAAAAACAGTCAGCGAGGAGTACCGGTGTCCGTACAACTAGAAAAAGAGATGAGTTCGTTAGAGATGGATCGGGAAGTCATCCGCTGCAAGACATGTGGTCTCGTCCAGTACCGGACGCGCACTGGGAACTGCCGCCGTTGCGTGCGCGCCTTACCCCAGCGTCTGGAGTTCCTGATTCCTCCACCGGCACCTGCGGAGGAAGCAGCCGCTGAGCCAGCGACAGAAAAGTTTGTCAACCAGGAGACGGTCGAGAATATCGGCCAGCGCATTCGCCAGTTGCGCGAATCGCGCAGCATGACCCAGAGCCAGCTCCAGTCGCGCTCGAAGGTCTCTCGCTCCTATCTCTCTCGCATCGAGAGCGGCCAGATGACGCCGAGCCTCGGCACACTGGAGAAGATTTCCGAGGCGCTGAACGTCGGCTTGAACCGGTTCTTCATCCCGGAGTCCGACGGCGAAGCGCTGCTGGAAGATCCATTCATCCAGGGATTGCGTCCGTTTCTTCGCCAACTGGATTGGGAACAGTGGCAATCCATATTGAAGAGGCTGCAGGCCATCAGCGACCACGTTCATGCAGCGCCGAGCAATCTCCGCCCTATCGGTAATCCGGCGCGGCTGCCGCAGCCCGCGTCGGGGAATGGCAATGCCAACGGCCACATCGGCATCGGCCATTCGAATGGGCTTGCGCACTCGCATGCCCATGGTAATCCGCAGGGCTATCCGCTGCGGCGTCCGGGCGCGCCCTTCGGGGCCCAGGGCAAGCCCATTTTTCAACGGCCGTTCGCGCGGTAAGTTTCTATAGGCTGTGCAGAATTGTGGGACAGGCCGAAAAGTCTGTCCCACTTTTTTGGGCGGAAATGATCGGGATGGAGAGACTGCTACTCGCGGACTACCGATACCTTCGCATCAGGAACTTCCAGCCGCATCAAGCGATGATTGCCGTCGAGCAAGAGTAAAATCTCCAGGTCAGATGTGTTCACCTTGAGGCCTTCGTAGGTCTTGCCGTCGGCGCTCGCTGATCCCGTCGATTGCACGGTGATCGTACCAGGCGTCAATTCCTGCGGGATGAGTACAGGAAAAGTTTGCGCACCGCGCCTGGACCAATCGTAAATGCGCGCGAGGACCCCGTACTGATGGTAGAGATTGTTGTCCAGAACGGCGATCAGCGGAGTATTGAATGTGAGGTCCTGCTGAAACGGGCGCGCCCCTTGCATCTCCAGTGTGATTCTGGCCACGCCATTGGCGAAGAGGATGTGCGCGCCATTTGTCTTTTCCGCCTGAGAGCTCCAATCGTAGCTGATCGGCGCGCCGTCAGCCTGCAGTGTTAGCGAACCAGAGACCTTGCTGGAGCCGCCTTCAGGCGGCTTGATCTCCGCGAGGCCCTTGGCCAGCCATCCGCCACCGGACGGCGCGATTTCAAATTCCTCGTGGCCTACAGTTTGTCCGCCGAGTTTAATGGTCAGCTTGCCCTTGTCCTGAACGAAGACAACGGGGCCGGATGTGGCTGCGGCCTTTTTCTGAGCCGCAATGGACAGAACGGCGCACACCACGATTCCAAATGTCAGTGCAATCGATATTCTGAGTTTCACTTCTTTCCCCCGCGTCCATTCTCTCTTAGGGAAGCGGTTTCTCAACCACAAGATGCGGGGCGTTTCCACCGGATGCAACAATGACCCGACGCAGAATTTCCGCAACTACCTGGGTTGGTTCCTCGGAGCTGTCCACCCGATAGTCGGCAAGGTGATAGGAGGGAAGGCGCTGGGCGTAAAGCGCGCGGAAACTGGCTTCATCCCGGAAAAGCGGGCGGCCGGTCATGGTCATGCAGCGTGAGAGCAGAACCTCGATGGGCGAATCCAGCCACAAAACCGGGGCCCCCGCGGCGCGCAGGAATTCGGGGCACCCGGGCTGTGCGTAGGTGCCACCACCAAGTGCAAGAACGGTGTTCTCTTTCATCTCCGTGGCTCGGCCGAGGGCAGCGCGCAATTGATCCGCTTCGATCTGGCGGAAAGCCGGCTCACCAAGGCGTTCGAAGATTTGCGGGATTGCGAGGCCGGCGGATTCCTCGATGCGGTCGTCCAGATCGACGAAGTGCCACGCCAGCTGCCGCGCCAACAGCGTGCCAATGGTGGTTTTGCCGGAACCCATAAAACCGGCGAGGCACAGAATCGGGACGCGGGCTTGCGTCCCGCGCGAAAAAGGTGTGGTGGTCACGCGATCGTAGCGCGAAAAGCTAGTCGCGCTTCAGAATGCGTATTGTACCACTGTAGGAGGAGAGCTCGACTTTAGCCAAGCCTTGCCCAACGGTGCCGAAGAGGCCCTTGGTGAACTTCGACGCCCTGCGCATCATGCCGTGGGAGTCGGGCTTCAGGTACGCCGCCGCTTGATTGTCAACCGTGCCCGTAGCGGTTTGCGCTTTCAGGTCAAAGGAATCGTTGCCGGAGAAACGAACCTCGACCAGGCCCCGGCCGCTCTTCATGGTGTAGAGCCCCGTGCGGACGAAATCGCCGTCAAAAAGGATATTTCCTGAAGTGGTGAAAAGGCTGACGTTGGTCAGCGCCGGTTGGAGAACCTGTGCACCACCGCTGATCGACTTGAAATCCAGCTTGCCGGCGCACTGCGTGCACACCAGCGAGCCTCCCGTGGTCTTAACAATGATGTAGCCGGAGACTTCCTTCAGGTGGACGTCGCCGGCGACACTTTCGAGCGTCATGTCGCCCATAACCTGCTCGACGTAAATAAGTCCCGTCTCAGTCTTGAGTTGCAATTCCGTTTCTTCCGGCACGGTCAGCTGCAGACTAGCAGCCGAATCCGGAGATTGCGCCGCGGCGTCCAGAATCGTGGCGGTGACGTCGATGCGGTCACCGGCTTGTTCCATGTCAAAGCCAATCTTGTCGGAGGTCTGGCTGGCGACGACGTCGACTTCCCTATTTTTCCAGGACTTCACTTCGATGCGGCCGTTGGCGACATTGTGGATTACGACAACCGGACGCGTGTTGACCGCGAAATGCTTTTCGACGTGCTGGCTCGCGGTTGCTTGTGCGGGGGAAATACCGGAGCAGAAAAAAGCCGCCGCGCCAAGTATCGGCAGCATACCGCGTTTCATATCTGACGGCAGAGCCGACAAATTCATTCCCATGTTAGTTGACACTCCCCCCGCGATCCATCATCGCGGACAGTAATTCGGCTTTCTGCTGATAGGCGTTGGACAGGTACTCACGCGCTAGATCATCCTGCGGCTCAGCGTTCACGCGGCGCTCGCAGTCAGCAATAAAATCATCCACTTGCTTCAGGTTCTGTCGGAATGAGGCGTCCACGGCCGTAGTGCTGGCAAGCTGCATGTTGCTGAGATCGATTTCCTGTTCGTTAAGGACTTTGGCGGTTTGCGCGAAAGGTATTTGCCAGGCCGGCCCTGCGACCTTGAGGGAAGCTTCTTCGCTCGGTTGCCGCAATTGTAGGACTCCAGCCGCTACGATCACCAAGCCCACGATCGCGGTGGCCAAAGCGCGGCTACGGAATAGATCGTTGAAGCCACGCCACCAGGGAGCGCGCTCGCCGCGTGCAGGAACGACGGGCATCCTAATAATTCCTTCGAGCTCCAGTTGAGTTCGTAGGGAAACCCAAACACGGGCGGGCGGCGTGACTTCGGACGGCAATTCATTCGCGGCAGAAACGATCGCCGCGAGATCGGCGACAAATTCCTGGCAGTGGCTGCAGGCAGCCACATGCGCTCGTGCTGCTTCCGGCAGAGGCGCCAGACCTTCCTGCTCTACTGCGAACTCCACGTCCCTACACTGCATGACCCGTCACTCCACGGGAGCTGGCGCTGGATGCCTGCCCCGTTCGACTTCTCTCAATTCCTTTCGGCGCATTTCCTCGATGTTCCGCCGTGAAGTCGCGTCCACACCATTGAATTGCACTCATTGTAGCTCAATCGTCGTGCGCCGTCTGCGTCTTTGCAGCGTGCCGTTCTTGCCGTGCCTGCTGTCGTACCTCTTCCTGGAGCAGGTCCCGCAGACGCGTGCGCGCCTTGTGCAATTGCGACTTCGAATTTCCCACCGAACATCCCATGATGTCCGCGATCTCGTTGTGCTCGTACCCCTGCACGTCGTGCAACACAAATACGGTCCGGTAGCCCGGGGGCAACTTTTCAACCGAACGTTCCAGATTGACCCGGTCGACGGCGCCGCTCAAGCGCAAATCCGGTGCGCCAATATCTTTCCTGGGGCCGCTCGTCTCATCGTCAGGATCCGTCGTTTCTTCGAGCGAGGCCACAGGGAGCGACTTCTTACGCAACCTCATCAGCACCACATTGACCGTCATCCGATGCAACCAGGTTGAAAAGGCCGACTCTCCGCGGAACGTCCCAATCTTGCGGAACAGCTGCAGAAAGGCTTCCTGCATCAGATCTTCCGCATCGGGCGGGTTATTCACCATCCGCAGGCACAAAGCGTAGACGCGGCGGCTGTGCATGTGGTACAGGAACTCAAAAGCCGCAGCATCCCCGGCCTGGGCCAGGCGGATGGCCTCCGCTTCAGTCACCGGTTTGGGGGACTGCCGAGAGGTCGACGCATCGGGATCGCTTGGTCGGTTTCGGGCCAACGGTCCAATAGCGGCGCATCCATCCCTTCGGATGCGCCTCATGCCTCCAAGAGTTGTCCTGTCAGAAGCCCGCATGTGCTAGCAAACACCCCTGCGGGACACTAGTTCCGGTCGGACGGCGCCAGCCCCCTGCGGGCAAGCAGGCTAGACCATTCTCCTGCTAATCGTGGCCATTCGTCTATGTCGGATCACAACTTGGCGGGTGGACGTGCCGTCTTCCTGAGGTTCAGATTGCTCCCGAACGGTGTCTTGGAAAGTCCCAAGTTGGTTCTCGGGCAGAGCAATCAAGAAAGACTTGAACACAACAATAGCTTCTCTCATACAGGTATTCAGGTCGTAGTGGTCCGTGTCCACCTCGTCCCACATTTGATTGGGGTTTACCGAGAGCCCTTCAGCGAGGTCATCTGCGGCCCGGCGAAAATCCTTGCCCAGATCCTCGACCATCTCCATCAGAGTGCTCACTTTATGGAGGAACTGGAGCCTTTGGGAAAGCAGCACGTGGTTGAGCAGGCTGCTCATTCGCGCCGAACGCTGGCCCTTTTGTCCCTGAAAATTCGCGGGATCCAGAGGCGTTGCGTTCGGAATGGTGCCGTAGTGCTTGGCGTGCTCCGACAGCGCACGCAGCAAGCCCGCCAGGGTTTGCGTTAGCAGCCTGCAAAGCCCTGACGTAATGCCCATAGCCTGCAGGGACTTGGCGGGCTGTCCCAGTTGCCGCAGTGCAATTGCCTCATCGAGGGACACGCTCAACATCACATAGCTGGATTCGAGTTTGTGTACCTGCCTATTGAACACCACTGCTTTTGCTTCTGGAAGCCAGGCGCGCCAGTCATCTTGGACAGACTTGCCGCGGGCTGAGCGGGGGCGGACACAGTCTTTCACGGGACTCTCCGTAGGGGACAGATCCGGGAGTATAGCAAAAAGCTGAGCTCAAGCCATAGTATTCTTCAAACCAAGGGCCGATTGGGCAACTCTTTCTCAGAAAGCCGATAGGGGGAACGACCCATTTCAAAGGATAGCGTGCGTTACGCCTTCTCTTGCGAAGAAATGGGTGCGTATTCCTTGCTCAAGGATAACGCGCGCCGTTATACTCAAACTCCGTCGCTTCCGAAAGGATTTTCCCTTTGCAATTTGAGCCGCGTGACCAGTTCGAGCAGCGCCAGAAGAAACTCGAACAGATCCAGGCGCTTGGGCACGATCCTTACCCCCGCGAATTTCGCTGGACGGATACTCCGGCCGCCCTGGTGGAGAAGTACGGCCAGTCCACCGCAGCGGAATTAGAGTCGGCACAGCGCGAAGTGCGGGTTGCCGGTCGGCTCCTCTCTTTCCGGCTGATGGGCAAGGCCGGTTTTGCCCATCTGCAAGGCGACGGGAAGCGGATCCAGATCTATGTAAAGAAAGATGTTGTCGGCGAAAAAGGATTCCAGCTATTTCATCTTCTCGATTTGGGTGATTCGATTGGGGTGCGCGGACGGCTGTTTCGAACCAAGACCAATGAGCTCTCCATCTGGGTTGAGGAGATCTTCTTCCTTTCGAAAGCCTTGCTGCCGTTGCCGGAGAAATGGCACGGTCTGACGGACGTCGAGCTCCGCTACCGCCAGCGATATCTGGACCTGATTGCCAATGAAAAATCGCGCCAAGTATTTGTGACACGCGCGCGAATCATCCAAGAAATGCGCCGGTTTTTTGACGCTCGTGGTTACATCGAGGTCGAAACGCCGATGATGCATCCCATCCCGGGGGGCGCGGCCGCCCGGCCCTTTATCACCCACCACAACACGCTGGATATTGACCTCTATCTGCGCGTTGCGCCGGAGCTTTATTTGAAGAGGCTGACGGTCGGAGGGTTCGACCGCGTGTACGAGATCAACCGAAATTTCCGCAATGAGGGCATTTCCACGCAGCATAACCCTGAATTCACCATGCTGGAGTTCTACGAGGCCTACAGCAACTACCGCGACCTCATGGACATGAACGAGCAGCTCTATGCGCTACTGGCCAGAAATATCACCGGTTCGACGACGGTGAAGTACGGCGGTGCCGAGCTTGATTTTTCCAAAATGCAGCGGCTCACCATGCGCGAGGCGATCGTGCGGTATTGGCCAACGGCAGCGGGCGAAGCTCCAACGCTCCAGAAATTGGCTTCTCCCGGCGGGGCGCGTGAAACCACAACCCGCTACAACGAATGGGCCAAGCGCACCGGCGCCCGCTATGCCGTGGCAAAAGGCACGCTCACGGACGGTGAGTGGACCGGCCTGCTTTTCGAGGCCATGGCTGAGGACAAACTGATTCAGCCGACGATCCTGTACGACTTTCCCACGGATATTTCTCCTCTTTCGAAACAGAAGCCGGAAGACCCGTCCCTGACGGAACGATTTGAAATCTACGTCGCCGGAATGGAAGTGGCCAACGGTTTCTCCGAATTGAACGACCCTGCCGAGCAGGAACGCCGCTTCCTTGCGCAGATCGCCCAGGGCGGCGAAGAAGTGCCGAAGCAGCTCGACGTGGATTACATTCGCGCCCTCTGTCACGGCATGCCTCCCACGGCCGGCGAAGGCATCGGCATCGACCGCCTGACGATGCTACTGACGGATTCGCCTTCGATCCGAGACGTCATCCTCTTTCCCCTGCTCCGCCCCGAAGGCGGAGAACCATCTTCCGCTTCCGAAGCGCACCGCGCATAACGTATTCTTCCAAGCACCATGCGATTTGAATGGTTTGTGGCGCAGCGGTACCTGCGATCGCCGTACCGGCCGGCAGTCCTGCGGCTGGTCACAATGTTTTCCATAATTGGGGTGGCCGCAGGCGTGGCCACGCTGGTCATCGCGCTTTCCATGAACACCGGATTCCGTGAAACGCTGCAAGACCGCTTGCTCGGCGTGACCGCGCACGTTTCTCTCACACGGCCCGGCACCGCAGGGATCAGGAACTATGAGGAAATGGCTACGAAGCTCGCGGCTGCAACGGGTGCGCGCTCGGTCACGCCGGCGGTCTATCAGACGGTACTGCTTTCTTTCTCTGGACAAGCGCGAGGCGTGGTCACGAAGGGCATCGATCCCGAGCGCGAACGAAAGAGTGACGAAGCATTGCAGCGTATTGTCGCCGGTGAATTGGACTTTTCGCCCGACGCGGACGGCATTGACGCGCTGCTGATTGGAAGACAGCTTGCCGAAGAGTGGAAGGTCTCTCCCGGTGATTACCTGACGCTCACAAGTCCGCAGGGGCGTTTAACTCCCTATGGATTGATGCCGCGGACGCGGCGCTTTCGCGTTGCAGGAGTTTTCGATTCCGGCTTCTACGATTACGACGAGAATTGGTGTTTCATGACTCTCGCGGCGGCGCAGGGACTTTCCGGCGCAGGTGACGTCGTCAACGTTCTCGAATTTCGCCTGCATCAGCCCGAACGCGCGGGCGAAATTGCGGAACAGGTCCGGCAAGCCGCCGGGCACGGTTTTTCAACGACAACCTGGATGGAAGAGAATCGCGCATTGTTCCGCGCGTTACGGTTGGAAAAACTGGTCACAGCGATTTTCATCGGTCTGATTACCTTCGTCGCCGGTCTCAACATTCTGGTCGTGCTTTCCATGACGGTTACCGACAAGGCGCGCGACATCGCCGTGCTCCGGTCCTTCGGCGCGCGCCGCGAGCAGATTCGGACAATTTTTCTGTGGCAGGGAATTAGTATTGGAGCGACGGGCACGCTGATCGGTCTTTTCATCGGCTACGCGTTTTCGTTTGTGGCAGGGAATTACCATCTGATTCCTCTCGATCCTCAGGTCTACGCCGTGCCCTATGTGCCTTTCCATCCGAGCGTGTTCGATGGTGTGTGGATCACCACTGTGGCGATGGGAATTTCGATTGCGGCTACCATCTTGCCCGCTCGCGCTGCCGTGCGCCTCCTACCGGTGGAAATCTTGCGGTACGAATGACCTCCCGGTTCGCGTCGGGAATAACCATATTCTTCAACGCGTTTGGCGCAAGATTTGCTCCTATTTCAAGGAGAAGCCGGCGGGTAAGACCGGGGCACGTCCTATATTCTCGGTTGCCGTAGGGTCCCGCCGCAAGCTGTTGAAAATAGAAAGATTACAGCTGGGGCACTTTGGTGCAGAAGTGCCGTCTTTTAGGCAGGCAATGGACTGGCGGAAATAGGAAAGACTTTGGGCCTGCAAAAGTTCGGTGGCGCGGCAGTTGCGCGGCACGAAGATTGCACAAAAAGCATCTAAGTAGATAGCAGGAAGGGCCCTAAAAAAGTCGAAAGGCGCTGCAGGAATGATCCAGGACGCACAGGTCGCGAGCGGGAAGGTGGCGGGCGATCCGCGCGGCGCGGCAGTTGTTCTGGAATCGAGAGGCCTGAAGAAAACTTACGGCAGCGGCGAGAAAATCATCTCTGTCCTGACAGATGCAAATTTGAGTTTGCGGCAGGGAGAAATGGTAGCGATCGTTGCGCCTTCGGGCGCCGGCAAAAGTACTTTGCTGCATCTGTTGGCCGCGCTAGACACACCAACGAGCGGTACAGTATACTTCGCAACGAAAGCCATTGAATCGATTCATGATGCGGCGCTGGCGGAATTTCGGAATCGTGCCATCGGATTTTTGTGGCAACGCCACGAGTTGCTGCCGGATTTTACGGCTGCGGAAAACGTAGCCATGCCGGTGCTGGTGCGCGGCGAGGATTTCACGACTGCGCTGGGGATGGCGCGGAAGTGGCTCGCGGAGGTTGGCTTGGAAAACCGGGCCGACCACCGCGCAGGGGAACTCTCCGGAGGGGAACAGCAGCGCGTCGCGATTGCCCGGGCGCTCGTCACTGGGCCATCAGTGCTGCTGGCAGATGAACCTACCGGAGATTTGGACGAGCAGAATGCTTGGGCTGTGTTCGAGTTGCTACAACGATTGCATCGCATGCACAGGTTGACGTCGCTGATTGCGACACACAACCTGGCGCTCGCCGCCCGGTGCGACCGCATACTGGCGCTGGAACATGGCGTTCTGCAAACTCGCGAGGCTGCGGCTTCAGCGAGCGGGGTCCCAGGGGGAGAAGCGAGCTAACGTGTTCGAACGTTATACAGAGAAAGCGCGACGCGTCATATTTTTTGCAAGATACGAAGCCAGCCAGTATGGCAGCCCGTATATCGAGACCGAACATCTGCTGCTCGGCTTGATGCGCGAGGACAAAGCCCTGGCCAACCGTTTCCTGCGCCAGCAAGGCTCGATCGAATCGATACGCAAGGAGATCGAAGCCCGCATCACCATCCGCGAGCGCATCTCGACTTCCGTCGAAGTGCCGCTCAGCGCGGAGTGCAAGCGCATCCTCAATATGGCCGCGGAAGAAGCGGAGCGTCTGGGTCACAAGCACGTCGGCACGGAGCATCTTCTTCTCGGTATTCTCCGCGAAGAGAAGTGCTTCGGCGCGGAAATTTTGATGGAGCGCGGTCTGCGTCTGTCCACGTTGCGGGAAGAGCTCGCGCGCACGTCCGGCGAAAAAACAGCGGCAGCGCGGCCAAAGGAAACTTCTCTCCTCGCGGAATTCAGCCGCGACCTCACGCAAGCGGCTTCCGAGGGCTCTCTGGATCCTCTCGTAGGGCGCGAAAACGAAGTCGAGCGCGTCATTCAAATCCTCTGCCGTCGCACCAAGAATAATCCTGTCTTGATCGGCGAGCCCGGCGTGGGCAAGACAGCCATTGTCGAAGGCCTCGCGCAGCGTATTTCCGATGGTGATGTTCCGCCGTTCCTTGCGGACAAACGCATCCTGTCGCTTGACCTTTCATTGATCGTCGCGGGCACCAAGTACCGCGGACAGTTTGAAGAGCGCCTGAAGACCATCATGAAGGAATTGATGGAGAGCCAGAACTCCATCGTCTTCATCGACGAGCTGCACACACTCGTGGGCGCCGGTTCCGCGGAAGGTTCGCTCGACGCCGCCAACATTCTGAAGCCCGCGCTCTCCCGCGGCGAGATTCAGTGCATTGGGGCGACGACTCCGGGAGAATACCGCAAGTCCGTGGAGAAAGATCGCTCGCTCGAACGCCGTTTCCAATCTGTCAAAGTTCCCGCGCCTGACGAAGAACAAGCCGTGCAAGTGATTCAGGGCATCCGCGAGCGCTACGAAAAATTCCATGCTGTCAGCTACACGGACGAGGCGTTGCGCTACTCCGTTTATCTTTCCAACCGCTACATTCCCGACCGTTTTCTTCCGGACAAAGCCATCGACCTGATCGACGAAGCCGGCGCGCGCGTCAAGCTGCGTCAGGCCACTGTTCCCGAAGAAGTCGGCGAAGTACAAAAGCGCGTGAAATTCATCACTCACCGCATGGAAACGGCCATCGCCAATCACGAATTTGAAAAGGCGCGTTTCTATTCCGAGGAAGAACGCAAGGAAAAAGAAAATTTGCGCGGACTGCGCGAACGCTTCAAATTGGACGACGCCTCGACGGGCATCGTCACTCGTGAAGACATCGAAGAAGTCGTTTCGCGCTGGACCGGCATTGGCGTGACTTCCATCAAGGAAGACGAGCAGCAGAAGCTTTTGCGCATCGAGCCCGAACTCCACAAGCGCGTCATCAGCCAGGACAAAGCCATCACCGCTCTCGCTCGCGCCATTCGCCGCAGCCGGGCCGGCCTCAAGTCACCCTTGCGTCCAGTGGGTTGCTTCTTCTTCCTCGGTCCCACAGGTGTCGGAAAAACGGAAGTCGCCAGACGCTTGGCAGAGTTTTTGTTCGGTTCGGAGAAGTCCCTGGTTCGCTTCGACATGTCGGAGTTCATGGAAAAGCACTCCGTCTCGAAACTGATTGGTGCCCCTCCAGGTTACGTGGGCTACGAAGAAGGTGGCCAATTGACGGAGCGCGTCCGCCGGACTCCTTACTCGGTCATCCTGCTTGATGAAATCGAGAAGGCGCATCCGGACGTTTTCAATATATTATTGCAGGTCTTTGAAGACGGTCAGTTGACGGACGGGCTCGGCAACACCGTGGATTTCCGGAACACCATCATCATCATGACCTCCAATCTCGGCGCGCGTCATTTGCAAAAGCGCACCGCCTTGGGCTTCCAGTCCGGAGCCGATGAAGCCGGGCAAAAGAGCATGGAAGATATGGTGATGAACGAAGTAAAGCGGGCGTTCAATCCGGAGTTCTTGAACCGGCTGGACGAAGTCATTATTTTCAATCCGCTCGGCGACGAAGACCTGCTTCGCATCATCGACTTGCTGGTGGGCCAGTTGAACGACACGCTGATTCACCGGCAGGTGCAGATTGTAGTTTCGCCGGAAGCACGGCAGTGGATACTTGAGAAAACGTGTGCGGACCGTAGTTACGGCGCGCGTCCGCTTCGCCGGGCTTTGCAGAAGTACGTAGAGGACCCGCTCTCCGAGGCCCTCATCCAGGGTGGAATTCAAAGGCCGGCGACATTGCAGATTTACGTCGCGGGAGAAGGCCTTTCGTTCCGTCCCGTCGGTGAGGCAACCCCGGTCGTCCACTAACGAATCTGAACCAACGCACGGATGGTCCCGGCAGGGGTCGGGATCAACGCACGGCTGGCCCACACCGGGTCCAGCGGGAGAATAACAACTTGAGTTTGGGGGCGCGGCCTTGACGACCTCACCGGCCGCTCAAAGAAAAGTTTGTTCGCCGTCCGGTTTTTTTGCGGCTCGAGTGACGTGGTTGGTCGCCCTTGTGTATCTCTTCGCGACCCCGTCAATTGCGGCCCCGCTCGAAAATTCCAGCGCGCATTCCTCCGCATCGGCGCATTCCTATCTTTTCTCTGCTTCCTTTGACTACGCAAACGGCAAAGACGTTATCGAAGATCATTCTGCGGGGGACCCTCAGGCCGCCGCGCAGCAGCAGTTTGTGGTCGAGCGTATCGATTTCATTGGCAACCGCCGCGTGCGCAGCGACACCCTGACGGCGCGAATCTTCAGCCGGCCCGGCGATGTCTACAATGAAGAGACGTTGCGCCGCGATTTTCAGGCCCTTTGGAACACGCAATTCTTTGAGGACGTAAAGCTTCGTGTGGAAGACTCTCCCAATCGCCCGAACGGCAAAATTATCATCTTCGAGGTCAAAGAACGCCCGCAGATCCGACGCATCCGTTACGACGGCAACCACTCCATTTCCGAATCCGACATTCTCGATCGCTTCAAGGAACGCAAAGTCGGTCTCAGTGTTGAAAGCCAGTTTGATCCCACCAAGATCAAGAAAGCGGAAGTCGTGCTGAAGGAGTTGCTGGCCGAGCATGGCCGGCAGTTCGCTAAAGTCACTCCGCAGTACGAGCGCATCGCTTCCAGCAACGCCGTCATTCTCGTTTTCAAAATCGAGGAAGGCCCCAAGGTCAAAGTCGGAAAGATTAAATTCAAGGGCAACCACGCTTTCAGCGACCGTAAGCTGATTCGCGCCATGCGCCACGACCGCCCCTACGCGATTCCGCTTTACTTCTGGTATATCCCTGTTCTCACCAAAACCTACGACCGCGAAAAGTTGAGCGAGGACCTGGAAGTCGGCGTTCGCGGCCTGTATCGCGACAACGGCTACTTCAAGGTCTCCGTTGGCGAACCGATTCTCGATAACATTGACACTACGCATTCGCGCCTGGGAGTTCCCCTTATCACCGGAAAAGGCCACGGCAAGGCCGTCAACATCACCATCCCCATCGAAGAGGGCGAGCGCTATCGCATGGGCACCCTCAAAATCGTCAGCTCGGATCCAGACAAGGCCTTGTCTCTGAAGGTCGATGCCCTGAAGAGCGCTTTCCCCCTCAAGCAGGGCGACATCTTCTCCACGGAAAAGGTCCGCAAGGCCCTCGAGACTTACGGCAAAATCTACGGCGAATATGGATTCATCGATTTCACCCCCGAGCCCGATACTGAAGTCGACGATGCCACCAAGATCATTAACCTGACCCTGCGCTTCGACGAACAGAAGCAGTATTTTGTTCGCCGCATCGACTTTAGCGGCAACACCACTACGCGCGACAAAGTCATTCGCCGCGAGCTTATGATTGACGAGGGCCAGCTCTTCAACAAGCGTCTCTGGGAACTTAGCATCCTGCGCCTCAATCAGCTCGATTACTTCGACAAGATCGAAGCGGACAAGGCCGCCGAGATTAAGCGCAACAATAAAGAAGGCACCGTCGACATCAACCTCAAGCTCAAGGAGAAGGGCAAGCAGTCCATCGGCTTGCAGGGCGGCGTCAGCGGTTTGGCCGGCAGCTTCATCGGCCTCACCTATCAGACCAACAACTTTCTGGGTCTTGGCGAGACTCTTACCTTTTCGGCGCAGTTCGGCGATCTTTCGCGCAGTTTTCTTTTCGGATTTACCGAGCCTTATCTCTTTGACCGCCCCATCTCCTCCGGGTTCACGATTTTTTCCAGCCGCTACAAGTTTGACCAGGCCCGCCAGGCCGCGCTCCTCACCGGCCAATCCGTCAGCATCAACCCGGAATTCATTCAGAATTACAATCAGGACAGCACCGGCTTCACGCTCTTCGCCAGCTATCCTATCCGCAAGCTTTCCTTCACTCGCATTGGCTTGCAGTATGGGCTCACGCGCACCAACATCACCGCATTCAACGACGCCTCCAAGCTGCTGTTCACTCAGGTGCAGTTCCGCAGCATCGCCGGTCCGAGCGCGTTGAACGGAATCGTCTCCAGCACCATCACTCCCACCATCACATACAACACCGTCAACAATCCCATCAATCCCACCGGTGGAAAGAGCTACTTTTATTCCCTCGGGTTTTCTGGCCTCGGCGGCAACGTCAAGAGCATCACCAATGTTGTGGATTGGAAGTACTACCATCCGGTGAACAAGCATCGCAACGTCTTAGGATTCCATGCTTCCGGCGCGTTCATCACCGGATACGGCGGTGGGGAACCGCCTCCGTATAGCCGCTTTTATATGGGCGGCGAGTCGGATATTCGCGGTTTTGACATTCGCTCTATCACTCCGGTCACTTTTATCCCGGTCGCTACCGCGCAGCAGTTCACCTACACCTGCAACACCTGCCTGAACGGTTTTGGTCAACCGACTCCGCGAACCGTCAGCGTTCCCGTGCTCGGCTATACCATCACTTTTCCGGGAGGCGACACGCAGGGCTACGGAAACGTCGAGTACCGCATCCCCATCATCGGCAACACGTTCCAGACCGTGCTGTTTTTTGACGGCGGCACCAATGGCATTCTCCGCAAGGGCGCGTTACGGCTCGACCCCACGGGCTTCGATAATCTCAACACTAGCTTTCCTAGCGCCGTCACCTCCGGCGCGCTCGATGCCAACCGGCAGTTGGGCATCGCTCCGAATACTAATTTTCGCTTGCGCGGTTCCACAGGCATCGAATTTGTAGTTCAGTTGCCGATCATTCAGGCGCCTTTCCGCGTCTACTACGCGTACAACGTCCACCGTTTGCATTCACAGCTCTTGGCGCCTCCCGATTTCATTGAACCTACTGAGATCTGCGATCCATCTTTGGGAGATAAGTGCGGCGCAGTCGGCCGCCTTCCCGCCACGCTTCCTCCGGACGTGTGGAGGTTCCAGGTCCGACCGACCATCGAGCAGCTCCTGAAAAATCCCGGGAGTCTCAACTATTTCGAGCCGGCGCGCACCTTCCGCTTTACTGTCAGCCGGACTTTTTAGGGTGTGATGATTTTATGCTTTTCGACAAAACCTCGGAGTTCACCAGCGCAGCACAGGCGAAACGCTTGCAACGTGCGCAAATGTGGGGGAGACAGTGGGTATGAAGTGGCATAAGAATGCGAGAAATAGCCTTTTGGCGATGGTCTTCGCCGGCTTGTGGATCGGCGGCTGTGGCAGCAGCAGCACGGCTAATCAGGTGGTTGTTACCGTAACGGGCACTGCGTCCGTCATGGTCCCGACGCAAACGCAGACCATTACGTCCACTGTCACCGGCGCCACCGATGTTTCTTCCACCTTCGACTGCTCCTACACCACCACGCCGAATCCTACGACCGCTGTGCCGAGCCCGAAGCCTTCTGCTTCTGCGGAATGCTCGACCCAGAACGGTGCCGTGGGCACGCTCTCCGGCATTCTGAATACCAGTACCACAGTCGCCTCCACGGCCACCTTCACTGCTCCGTCGGTTTTCCCCGATCAGGTCAAACTCCCCAACGTCATCGTCACCATCACCGCCACGTCCAACGCCGACAAGAAGAAGACCGGCAAGTTCACCATTACGTTCGATTCCGGCATTCGCATTCAAATCATCCCGGCAACCGCAACCCTGGCGACCAATGCCACGCAGCTGTTTCTCGCCGAGGATCTGACCAACACGGTTATTAATCCCACCCAACTTACCTGGGGCGTAACCTTCGAAGTTACCGCTAAGATTGACAGTGCGGACTGCAGCACCGGCAGCAACAGTTGCGGTTCCGTCGATAGCACTGGGCTATATAAGGCTCCTGCGGCCGTGCCTACTGCCGCCCCATCCTCGACGACAGCGCCCGTCAATGCGGCAGGCATCGTTACCGTCTTCGCTTTTTCCAAGGTGGACAACGCCCGCATCGCGCAGGCCGCCGTCACCATCGTCACCGCGGGGGACATTACTTTCAGCGGCATCTCTCCTTCTATTGCTCCCCAGGGCGCTCTCCAGCAAGACATCTTTCTCTCGGCCACCAACGCCAATTCGCAGATGGGTGTTACCCTCGCCCCTGTTGGGGTTACTTGCCCAGGCTCAGCGTCGTGCGTGACGCTCGATCCCCAAACACAGATCAAAGTAGTCTTTGCCGCCGGATCGACTTCTACCTCGATTGGTGCGCGCGCCCGCCTGAATTCGGAGAATTTGAAGACCCCCGGTCACTACACCTTGCAAGTGACCACCAGCAATTCTTCCGTCAATGTGACGGGCGGGCCATTCCCCCTGGACATTGTCCCCGTTCGTCCCACGATCGTTGGCTCCAATCCTGGCAATTTTCAGGAAGCCACGCTCGGCCAGACTGGTGGCGTCCCCTTCAATATCGATGGTGGA
The DNA here is from genome assembly GCA_001917435.1 of Acidobacteria bacterium 13_2_20CM_2_57_6. Taxonomy (GTDB): domain Bacteria; phylum Acidobacteriota; class Terriglobia; order Acidiferrales; family UBA7541; genus Acidiferrum. The sequence continues at coordinate 5,491 of MNEA01000132.1, read as the reverse complement.
TTCTTTGGCCCCTCGGATTCCCCTACGGTGGCCTCCAGTTTCAATGGACAAGCATTGCTTACCAGCTCCTCGACATTGGCCGCTTCCACGGCGCGGCGCATCGAGGGCTTCCTGCCCGCTCCCGGCGGCACCGGCCATACCGCGGGTCTGTACTCCTTCGGAGTGCAGTACACCACGTCGCCAGGGCCGTTTACTGCTCCGTCGCCTGCAATCGCCTTTACCAACGTCGCGGTGATCCCGGATTATGGCGGATCGAATCCGCCGGCCGACATCACCCTTGGATCTCCCGCCTTGCTGTTTGCCGCGAACCCACCGAGCGCAAACTCCAAAGTGTACCTGGGGCCCAGCCCGCAGATTTCCTTTGGCGCGACTTCCGCGCCTAGCAGCATTGCTATCGACCGGACTGACCGCTTGGCCATCGTGACTCTGGCTGGCCTAAGCTCGAACAACATCCAACTCATCGATCTGAGCAGCGGAACTCCCGCAGTGACGAGTCAAGTTTCCTCTGGCGGAAACGTCGCGACCGGTGTGGCCGTGGACGACCAGCTTGTCTTTCAGACTCCATCGCAGCCTAACGTTGCCGCAGTCGTGAACTACGCGAGCCGGTCGCTTTCCATTCTTTCTGTTCCCGCTGGTGCTTCGCTGGGAACCGTGGATCTGAGCTGCGTGATTCCTCAGTCCGATCCCGTATGCCAGGCCGTCACGGAGCCGTTTCCGTACTCCGTGGGCATTGATCCGTTTTCTCACCGCGCGATCGTGGCGTTTGCTTCCACAAACATCGGGCTGGTCCTAAACTTGAATGCCGACCCGAATGTCACCGCAAAACTCACGTGCCTCCCGAGCCCTCCGACCACCACTTGGACTCTGCCTTACTGTCCCATCGGCTACGTTACCCTGAATTCGGGACCAAACCCGCAAGTGGCATTTGAGCCCGGAGCTCGTCTGGCTTACGTCACTCCAGGCGGAGCCGGCCTTCTTTCCGCAGTGGACCTGGCCAATCCAACCGCCGGATCGGTTAGCATTGTCAGTGCCACGCGCGCTTCCAACGTTGTCACCATTGCGACAACCGATCCCCACAATCTCAACCCAGCTAGTCCTGGGACGGTGCTCATTAGCGGTTTGCCGTTGGGGACCACCAATAAAACGGACTTCAATGGTTCTTTTTCTGTCGGCGCGGTCCTGGATGCCAAGCATTTTCAATATTTCCAGGCTGATAAGGACGACACCAGCACTTGCTCCACCACTTGTCTTGCTAGTTCTGGAACTCCCTTCCTGACCTATACACTCTCTTCTTCGATTGTCGGAATTGCCTTTAATCCCATCACCAGGCAGGCCGTTCTCGCTGACCCCAACGTCACTTTCAGCCAGATCGACTTTATTGATCCGCAGAGCCAAACCGTCAGTCCGATGTCCCTGTTTTCGGAGGCCACCGGTCAAGTTAGTTCAGGTGCGCCAGAATTGGGCGCGGAGACTGTGGCGTTTCAGCCCTTCTCCAACACTGCGGTCTCATTCAATCCCAAGACAAATGAGGTTTCGCTGCTCGATCCTTCCCTTTTGCAGCGTCCCGCCATCGTTACCACGGGGCAAAACGGGCTTGCTACTATCTGTGCGGCGAATTGCACTCCCCCCGCTACCCCCACAAACGTCACCATTCCGGGCGCCATTGCTGTGGATTCCGCTAACAATCTGGTCTTGACAGTGAACTCTGGCAGCGGCACCATCACCGCCTTCAAACTTGGCGGTGTAAAGCCCGTTCACATCGAAAGTGTGCAAACCCCGGCGATAGATGCTGGCAGTGCTACCGCCACAACACCCGCAAGCCTCAGTCCTGCCGTGAAAATCACCCTAGGCACGGCGCCAACCGCCGTCAACGGTGTAAAGATTTTCGGTGTAGGTTTCGACTCCGGTTCCCAAGTCCTTTTGGACAGCGTCGCCTTTGCCTCAAGTTCTTTGGGCAATTTTACCTTCGTGAGCGGCAATGAAATCGATGTAACCGTCCCCGTCTCAGTGCTCAATGCCGGCCCCCGCCATTACGCGCTCAGCGTCACCAGCAGCTCCGGCGTCGCTTCGAACGTCATCGACTTCACTGTCCTCGAAGAAATTCCCTTGGCGCCCTGCAACGTGACCTCCACCTCGGCCGGCACGCCCGCCGCGCCGGGTGGCGTCGCCATCGACGAAGTCAATAATCTCGCGGTCGTCACCAACACCGGCTCGGGCTGCAGCCAGGTTTCTGTTTTCAGCCTGAATCCTGCCAGCATTTTCAACCAGACCGTCAAGACCATCGCCGCCGGCGACACACCCACCGGCGTCGCCGTTCTTCCCCGGCTTGCTTATAACGGGCAGCCCGCCGGCACTTCGGGCGTCGCTGTGGTCACCAACAACGGCTCGAATTCTGTCTCCATTTTGGACCTGGTAAACGCCGTTCCTGTTGCCGACTCTACCGGCAAAGCCTTGACTGTAACTGTAGGCACTGCTCCGAGCGGCGTGGCCATCGATCAGGAAACAAATCTCGCGGTCGTGGCCAACACCGGTTCGAACACGGTTACTACCATTGATCTCACACCCCTGACCGCCAATCCTATCGGCACGCTTACACCCAGCAGCGTGGCTGTCGACCAAAATCCTATCGCCGTAGCTATCGACCCCGATCGCGGCACCAACGGGCGTGGGCTCGCCGTTGTGACCTGCCTCCGGGTCAATGGCGCCTCGAGTCCCTCCGGCGCTCTCGATGGCGTGGACATCGGCTCGACCACCCCCGTCCGGTCGGCTTCCGCTTCGACGTCGTTTCTTACTTCTACGCCGACGGGCATCGTCTTCGATCCTAGCGTGGTTACTGGCACTACGAGCCCTGGCCTCTTTTATGCCGTCTCCACCCAGGGCAACGTGATCACCGCGTTCAATCCGGACTCCACCCAGACGCAAACGATTAAAGTCGGTATTAATCCCAACGCTATCGCGTTCAATTTCCAGACCGGCACGATCCTCACGGTCAATTCGCTGAGCAACACGATTTCGATTGTGGATTCGCAGACCTTTGCAACCAAGGCAACTCTCGGTATCGGCGCCACATCGAAATTTGCAGCGGCCATCCAGACCTTTACGAACCTGGCGGTAATAGCCGATCAGGCCAACAACCGGGTGCTCCTGTTCCCGTTGCCGAAATAGGATGGAAGCCCGGCGAACTCTTGGTGCGGGAGCCGTCCTATCCATCCGGGCTGCCGGGGCGATCATGCTTTATGATTGCGGGAAACAAATGGCGTCGGCTATACTTTCAGGTTTGCAATACGCTCGCAGAGTCCGCAGGGAGTGGAATCAGTTTCAAGCCAAGCTGACTTGGCACGGGTTCGCCCCGGTTCTTCCGTGGCGCGCCACAACAAGGAGAGAAAAGTGAATTCTAGATTGTTGACCGCTCTGCGGTCGCGAAATATGTTGACTCGTACAGCCGCCCTGGCTGCCGCGTGCATAGTGAGCACCGGAGCCGCCGGGGCACAGTCGCCCGCAGCGCCCGGCTCGGCCGCCGCAGGCAAGGTCGGCGTCATCAGCATTCGCCAGGCCATTGTTACCACTGCGGAAGGCAAGCTGGCTTCCGCGGAGTTGCAGTCGCAGTTCGCTTCGCGCCAGAACGAAATCGAGAATCTGAACAAGCAGATCAATGATCTGCAGGCGCGTCTTCAGGCCGGCCAAAACAAGCTGAGCCAGGAAGAAGAAGGCCGCCTCCGGCAGCAAGGGCAGCGGCTGGCGCAGCGGCTTGAGCGCATGAACACGGAATACCAGGAAGACGTAAACGCCGCGCAGGCTGACGTCATTGACCGTATCGGCCGCAAAATGGTCGACGTGCTCGACCGTTATTCCCGCGAAAACGGCTACGTCGTCGTTCTAGATTCTTCGGCGCAGAACACTCCGATTCTCTTCGCTTCCACACAGATCGATGTCACCCAGGACATTGTGCGCCTCTACGATCAGGCCTACCCGGTCAAGGCCGGAACATCCACACCAGCCAAGCCGGCCGCCGCAAAACCGGCCCCGTCGACGTCTCAGCCGCCTGCTTCCAAGCCATAACCAACGCAGTTTTTCTCCGGAGTTTGCGCTTCGCCAAAACGCTCCCGACAAGATCGGGAGCGTTTTGTTTTTCCTGCGTCGCCGCGTGCCTGCCTCACAGAATTTGCCATTGGCGCAGCGCTCGTTTCGATGCTGTCCGCTGCAAGTGGAATCCTTTCTGACCTTTCGGTCAGGTTCTTAAGCGGAACGGCCCTGTACCATTTCTTCGTTGCCTTCTTTTGCAGCAGCGTCTTACTGTTGTGGGGTATCCCTATTCTCCAGGAATATGGCATCCATACTCGGCACTCGCCACACCATACAGAATTCCTCGCCGCTTGAGGGACCAGATTCTTTCCGCGCGCAGCAAGCGGATTTGGAGTTGCGGCAGCTCGCGCGCCGCGAGTGGTGGCTGTGGTTCTCCGCGTTTTTCGTTGCCACCCTTTCCGCAGTGGCCTTCGTGCTTTCCTCGTTTCCCTCATTATTCCGGCACCACGATCATTTTTACGAAATCCGCTCTGACCAGGCTCGTTGGGGAATCCTGTCCCTGCTTCTTCTTTTCAACGGCTGGATGCTTTACCGTCAATGGTTCTTCCGACGCGAGCGGAGACATTTGAGCGGGCAGCAGAACGCGGATGCCACCCCTGGCGCGGCCCTCGCGCCAATTTCCACTTCCGGCGGCGTCGATTCCGTCACGGGACTGCACACGCGAGCGTTCATCGAGCAGCAGCTCGGCAAAGAAATTGCGCGCGCGCGGCGCCAGAACACTGCGCTAAGCCTGGCCACCATCCATTTGGACGAGTTTGCCGAACTCGGCAAGCGCTACGGTCAATCCGCCATGGACGAAGCCGTAAAAGAGCTTGCGCGGCGTTTGAAGAAGGCGTGCCGCGGCTCTGATTTTGCGGCCCGGCTGGCCAGCGACGATTTTCTGCTGGTGCTGCCGGAATGCAACCTGGGCGAAGTAAAAACCGTATTGAACCGGCTCGGCGCGATCGAAGTGGTCTGTTCCGGCCACCGGGTCAACCTGGCCTATACCACCGGCTATGTGGACTATCAGCCCGGCGATTTTCCCTCGGACATGCTCAAGCGGGCCTCGCAGCTTCTTCACCTCTACGAAAACGCCGCCAAGGAAAGCTTCTCGGCAACGCTGATGCCGCATTAAGCTGCCGCTTGGTCCGTCAAGCCGGCGCTTCCTGCGTCGCGCGAGCACTTGCCACTTGATACTTCGCGTTAGCGACTTCCGCACATTGCTGCGAAAGCTCGCTGAAGATCACTCTCACTTCTACTGAGCCTTCCAGAAAATTTCACAGACAGCAAAGCCCGCCGAGAAGCAAAGGCTTCTCAGCGGGCCAAAAACATTTTCAGCGAGCGACTATCAGCAGGCGACTTTCAGCGCGCGACTGGTCGCCGCCTTGCCGCGCGCTGCGCTCAGCTTCCGATCAGCTCCCGCTCGACT
>MNEA01000154.1 GCA_001917435.1 Acidobacteria bacterium 13_2_20CM_2_57_6 | reverse complement strand
GCGTCGTCGCCGCGCGGGACCTCTCTACCGCCGCCGCCCACGCGACCACGGCAACTGTAAGTAACCTTGGTTTCCTGGGGCCGCCGTTGATGCTCGCCTTCTTCGGCGAACGTGGAGCAGGCCCGCTCGCGATGGCGATCCTAGCGGAGGTCATGGTTCTTCTCTCTGTTGGCAGCGTGCTGATGGGCGCGAACGGCGGGCCGAAAAGGGGCATAGGTTCTTTGATCTTGCGCGGCACCATGTTCAACCCTATCGTCGTGGCAATCGTCTTGGGGGCAGCTCTTGCGGGCACTGGTCTCGCACTGCCCGAGGCAATTACGCGCTTCCTCGGCTTTCTCGGCGGTGCGGCCGGCCCGGCGGCAATCTTCGCGCTCGGCGGGGCCCTCGCTTTGCAGCGTCTCGACCGCCGAACCGCCGTTGCCGCGTGCTTGATTACCGTCGCAAAACTCGCTGTTTACCCAATGCTCGCATGGCTCATTCTCGGACGGATGATGCAGCTCGATGCGTTCTGGGTGAATGTTGGCGTTCTGATCGCGTGCCTGCCGTCGGCCGGGAATATCTATGTTCTCGCCCAGCGGCATGATGCCGACCCCCAGCAGGTCTCCGCCGCGATTCTTCTGTCCACGATTGTCAGCGTGGTGAGCTTTCCGTGCGTGGCTTGGCTCGCACTCGACTAAAGCGCGTCGCTATCCGTACCAACGTCAATGACGGCTTCAACGAATTTGATCGCCCAGTTACTCTTCGAAACCTAGACCTTTCTGGGCTGGACCACACCGACGGGTAGGCGCTCAATTCTCTGCATTTCGAAATCACGGAACTCGTCGGGGTCGCTTAAATAGTCGAGTATCATGTCGAGGCGTCGTGACCCCAGAAATTTTTTTAGGATTTCGATCTCCAGTGATTTTCGGCCAAGGGTCCGCTCCGGTTGCCGGATGCCGTGATCCTTCTCGGTTTCGGCCGCGGCAGCACTTCTCCCCCCCAAGCGCTGCCTTCGCTCCTTGCTCGGCTTCATCTCGGACATCGATCCTGGCAGCCTTCCTCCGTTTTGCGAATGCGCGTTCAGGGCAGCCCCGGGCGTTTCATCCCCGATTTCGGAAGTTACAATGATCGAGGCATTTGTTGCGTAGAGGCCGGTTTTCCAAACCGCCGCTGACCCAGAGGTCGAATCTCAATGCGAACAGCTTTTATCTGCGTGACAGTTACTGTGACATCGCCACTCGAAAGAATCTATATTTCCGCGGGAGTAACACGACGCCCGTTCGGCTTTCAACCGAAGGGTTGGTGTTTATCAAGAAGTAGGAACGGATCGGCGCACTTTCGCCGTTATTTCGCTATGGGGAAAATTCGGGGGACTCCATGCATGCGCAGCCACATTTGTGTACATCGTGCCACTACCAAATATTTTTCTAACTCGTTTGTTTTCAAAACTGAGATTGAAAAGGAAGGACTTCCAGGAGATATTACGCCTGCCTTGGGCGCAGGAGGTCCCCGGTTCAAATCCGGGCGCCCCGACCAAAAATATCTCGCGTGTTTTCTTCTACTTATTGAAAGCGCCGTTCAGCTCAAACCCCATTTGTGGAATTCTGGCAGACAGGAGGTCTTGATTCGCAAGTCGTTTACTTTCCGAGAGTTCGCCACATGACGCAAATGGTTGGTGGTCTCCCACGCGAAACCTTGCCTGAGTTTCTCCAAGAGATATTGCTGCACTTCAACTCGGGAGATGTCGCACAAGCGATGGCCGCCAAACCGTGGAATCAAGTACTGCGCAAGAGAAGCGAATAAATCTCGCGCGTAGCAAACTTGAGTGTCGGCAGCACTCCCGGCTCGCAGCACTCCGCAACGAACCGTGAAAACAACATCGTGGCTTCGGGGCGGCGCTGCCCTTGGTTAACGGGGTTGAAGTAAGAATCGTTTCCGCATTCATAGTAAGCTCCGCCTGGACAGACTGGTATAGCTGCGGCGGCTGTGACTTGTGGGGCGCGTATGGGCCCCCTTAGGGGCTGAACTGGAAGACTGAAGCCCTAAGCTCTGGCCTGTCCAGTAAAAGAATCACCGCCTACTAATACAGAGGCCCAAAAAAAGAAAAATGTAACTGGGATTTTTGCTCTTGGGGTATCTGGAAGGAAAAAGAGAGGAAATCCAGGTACCAGTACGCGTTCTTCAAGTTGGGTAGGGTCGCTCGCCTGGCGCCATTCCGCCTTCTTTTTGTTAAGGGCGCGGGCGGAGTCCAAATGCGTCAAGCAGCAATGGATCAACACTCAGCAAGGAGGAGCCCTCGATGATCGCAATTCCCTTCAAGAAACCACGCCGGGAAAGGATCCTACTCTTCTTTGCTCATGGACGGTTTCTTTAGAGGTTCGCAAGCGATTTGCCGCTCATGCAAATCCCCTAATCAGATCAAGATTGCGGGTGCCAAAAATATGTGGTAAACGTTTACTCCGCAACCGGGGACAAATAGTGTTAGGCAGCCAGCATTTGTAACACTGGGAAGCAGTTCGCTAGTTTGGTTCTTTTAAGTGCGGCTTGCTGTACGGAACCAGCATTTTTCACTTGAGAGTCTGTCTTGAACTCCAGGAGAGGGACAAATGCCTTTTGACGATCGACGCCGTTTCTTGCGCCAGGCCTTCAACGCAGGGCTAGCATGGGGCGTAACTTCTCTATTTGGCGGGTCTCTTTTGCGCGGGCAAACCCCGTCGCCGGGCACCAGTGATGTTGCCAGGGTCTACTTGGATTCCCGCCGGGTCACAGCGCCCCTCGACCGCAATCTCTTTGGTTCCTTCCTTGAGCATTTGGGACGTGCGATCTATGAGGGCATTTATGACCCGGGTTCGAAGTTCGCGGACGCCAACGGGTTTCGTAAGGACGTCATGGAAGAAGTACGCCAGATGGGAGTTCCCATCATTCGCTATCCCGGCGGCAATTTTGTGTCCGGCTACAACTGGCTCGACGGGGTCGGTCCTAAGGAGAGTCGCCCGCGAGTGCTTGACAAGGCCTGGAATGCCATCAACACGAATCAGTTCGGCACGAACGAGTTCATGGCGTGGTGCAAAGCCATAGGGGCTGAGCCGCTGATGGGCCTTAATCTTGGGACGGGAACTCCCGAAGAGGCGGCGGCTCTGGTGGAATATTGCAACCTGGATCAGGGGACCAAATGGAGCGATCTTCGCCGCAAGCATGGAATCGTCCAGCCCCATCGAGTGAAACACTGGTGCCTGGGAAACGAGATGGATGGCCCCTGGCAGATCGGACACATGACGGCAAGCGAGTATGGCATGAAGGCTCAGGATGCCGCCCGGCAAATGCGCTACGTCGATCCTTCGTTGCAATTAATCGCCTGTGGGTCGAGCGGCCCGTTTATGCCCACCTATCTCGAGTGGGATCGCGAAGTTCTCGAGCAGTGCTACCAATATGTGGACGGTCTTTCGTTGCATCGTTACTTCACCAACTCTCAGCAGGATACCGGCGGGGACAGTTCCAAGTTCCTGGCAATGAACTTAAGCATGGAGCAGCAGATCGAAGAGACCATCGCCGTTTGCGATCTAGTGCGTGGACAGAAGCGCTCACCGAAAAAATTATGGCTGTCGTTTGACGAGTGGAACGTGTGGTACCGGGCCCGCAGCGGTGACGCCACGAACGGTCATCGCCAGGAAGCGCCTCATTTGCTCGAAGAAGTGTACAACCTGGAAGACGCGCTGCTCGTCGGCGGCCTGGTCAACTCTTTGCTCCGTCACGCGGATCGTGTCAAGGTAGCTTGCCTAGCCCAGCTGATCAATGTCATTGCGCCAATCATGACCAATGTAAGCGGTTTGCTTCGCCAAACCATCTACTATCCGTATAACTGGGCGCTTCAATATGCTCGCGGTTCCGTTCTCAATCTTTTGGTGGAATCACCAATGTATGACGTTTCGAACATGGGCCAGGTTCCCTATGTAGATGTTGCGGGAACGATGAATCCTCAGGATGGAAAAGTCGCAATTTTTGTTTTGAATCGTGACTTGTCGAAACCGCACGTCGTAGAGATCAATTGGCAGGACAAGATGCCGGGGCAGGTGTTAGTTGCCACGATGCTGACGGGAACGGATCTGAAGGCATTCAATACTTTTGAGACTCCACGAAAAGTTGCGCCCGAAGAATTTGCTAAGCCCACCACGAGCGGCGGGCGAACGAAGTTTGAAGTGCCGGCGCGTTCCTACGTCACCATTCAGTGGTCAGCGTAGCGTTCCATTTGTCTCGTTATCAGAGAGCTGGTTTTTCGAGCGGGCCGAGCGGCAAATGCGCGTGGATTCACGCTCAATCAGCGCGGTCTTCAACACATATTCCGATCCTTCCGGAAGTGGTTCTGCGCGCTCCACTTCGGCGAGCAGCGCGTCGAAGGCCAGTCTCGCTAACTCCGCTTGAGACATTTGTACTGTCGTGAGGGGCGGGAGCATGAATTGCGCCAGGCGAATATCGTCAAACCCGACCACGGAGAGATCTCGCGGGATCGCTATGCCATCCTCATAGCACTTCCTCATCACTCCGATCGCCGTCATGTCGTTCGAGCAGAGAATGGCCGTCGGTCTCTTGGATTGGGCCAGCAAATGCCCGCATGCCAACCGACCGACCTCCATGGTATGGTTTCCCTCCACGATCAGGTCCATATCCGCGTCTCGCCCGATCTCGTGCATGGACCTCAAAAACGCCTGTTTCCGCGCCATCGCTGATTTGAGGTTATGCGGCCCTGTGATGAAGGCAATTCTCTCGTGTCTCAGCGCCGCCAAGTGCTGCACTGCCTGTCGAATGCCACTCAGATAATCGATTCGCAGGTTGCTCACTCGCGGACGACGCGGACCAACATCAACAAAAACTAGAGGAACTTGCCGTAACTTCAAATCTTCAAGCAGCGCGTCTTCCATACCGAAGGTCATGACTGCTACGCCTTCGACCTGCCGTTCGATCATCCGGCGGACAGAACTCTCCATCTGCTCTGGATCGTTCATTGTTGAGGTCAGCAAAATCTCGTAATGGTGTCGAACTGCGATGGTTTCGAAGACCTGGACGATTTCAGGAAAAAACGGGTTCGTCAGTTCAGAAACAATGAGTCCGAAGATTCTGCTGCGTCCCGAGACCAAAGCTCGTGCCTGCGTGTTGGGGTAGTAGCCAAGCTCCTTGATGGCCCTCCAGACACGCTGAGCTAGTTTGGGATTAACGGTAGGAACCCGGTTGACTGCACGAGACACGGTCGCGGTCGACACGCGGGCTCGCCTCGCAACCTCATGGATATTCAAGGCTTGCTCTTTGGTCCGCACCGGTTCAAAACACTCTTAAGAACGAGCAATGTAGCACGGTTCGCCTCGGTTCGACCAGAACAACCGCTCACTCTCTCGGGTCTCGCGTAACCAGAGCCTGAAGACCGAAGCAACCGTACGCTCTGTCGGCCGGTCGTCAAGGTTTCAGAACCGGGTCGCCTTGCCCTTCGACGACGGTGATGTATTGATCGAGGGGAATATTGGTGAAACGTTCGGTACGCCCGCTTGGCATTGGCCAACTGACCTCGACCCAGTCAATCCTGGTGTGCCTGCCGATGCCCAAGACCACGCGCGGGTCGTGGGAGGCCAGATAGCTTCCTGCTCCCGTCTTAAAGTGCGACCGCTTCAGATCTCCGGCCTGCCAGGTAATCAACGCGCCTATGGCGTCTGGATTGGCTCTCTTCGCCACCAACTTCACGCCCGCCCAATGGTTTAGTCGGCCCACCTGATTCTTGAGCAGCAGAGGCGACCCGTCGTTAATTCCAACCAAAACGTCGATGGCGCCGTCGTTGTTAAAATCGCCGATCGCCATGCCGCGCGCGGCATAGGGTTTTGAGAAAAGCGGGCCGCTGCCGGCAGTCACGTTCTCGAATCCTCGGCCTGTACCGTGAAAGAGAAGTAGGGGCTCGCGGTACTTCACCTGGCTGGAATGCGCCTCGATTTTGTCATCAGGGTGGCCATTGGCTAGAAGGAGGTCGGGGGTGCCGTCGTTGTCGTAATCAAAAAACTTCACTCCCCACCCGCTCATCAGTCGCGTGACCTTGCCGATTCCATATGGAACGGCCATATCATCGAAAGTCTCGTCGCGATTGTTACGATAAAGCGAGTACATTTCTTGGTCCACGTTGGTTACAAACAAGTCCATCCAGCCGTCTTGGTCGTAGTCGGCGGAATCCACGCCCATACCTGACCGCGGCCGCCCCTCGCTGCTGTAACCAACGTTGGCTTGCAGGCCCATTTCCTCGAACTTGCCGTTGCCGCGATTGACAAACAGAAAATTCGCCACCGTGTCATTGGCGACGAACAGGTCCATTCTCCCGTCGTTGTTGATGTCGCAGGCGACAACACCCCAAGCCTTGCCGAGGCACTTCGCGATCCCAGATTCGCGGCTGACGTCGGTAAACGTACCGTCGCCATTGTTGTGAAACAGCCAGCTTGGCATAGGGTCGTAAACTCGCGGAATACAGTAGTAGCGGTCGCCGGTCTCGCGGTTGCCGCAGAACTTGTTTTTGGACTTGTTAAAGTCCACAAACCGGCAAATAAAGAGGTCGAGCTTTCCGTCGTTGTCATAGTCAAACCAAACTGCACTGGATGCCCAGCCCTCTGTTGGCAGGCCAGCTTTCCGCGTGGCATCGCTAAACGTGCCGTCGCCGTTGTTATGGTAGAGAATGACACCGTTGTACTGTGTCACGAGGAGATCGGGCCAGCCGTCGCCGTTGTAATCCCCCACTGCCGCACCCATCCCATATCCAGCTCCGGGAACGCCAGCTTTTTCTGTTACGTTCGTGAAACTTCCGTCGCGGTTGTTTCTATAAAGTGCGTTGCGCAGCGTGGGCTGGGGATCGAAGAAATCACACTTGCCGCCGTTAACCAGGTAAATGTCCATCCAACCATCATTGTCATAATCAATGAATGCGCACCCAGCACCCACGGTTTCCGGCAGGTACATCTCCGGCGACCGCCCATTATGGTGTACCCAATTGATCCCGCTGACTTCAGGTGGCACAAGTTCAAAGGGGAATTTGCCGCTACTTTGAGGCATTGCGACGCAGGATGACCAGGGATATAGTTCGCTGCTGGCAAGCCCCGCTATCAGATGTCTCAGGAAAGCGCGCCGCGATCCGATGTGTGTTCCTCTTTTTTTGACGATCAAGCTATGGAGCTCCCACGTATGTTGCAAGAGGACTTCATCGAAGTGCGGCCCCTCTTGCCAAGAGAAATTTACACCACCATGGATGCGCCCTCAATGCTTTCTGGCATTCACAGTAAACGTTGCCGCGATTCTGCGGGCTTGCTACCATAAACGAACATGGGTCGTTGTGGCGATCACGTAGAATTCCTCCGGCATCCTGTCTGGCGACCCCGGTCTTCGCTTTGCTGCTCCATGTTTTGTTTCGCACTCCTCGTCCTTGCAAACGTGAGTATTGCACAGCTCAATCACATTGAGATGGCGGCGAACCTGCTGAGCAAAGGGCAGATAGGTCAGGCAGAGGTGGAAGCGCGGCAGGCATTGGGAAAGCCGTCCACCCGAGCCCTGGCCCTCGCGATGCTTGGAACAATTCGCCTGCAGGAAGGCAAATACGTAGAGAGTATAGGCTTTCTAAAACGAGCTCTGGCGGTCAATCCTCAGTTGTTCGGCGCCCAAACGAATCTGGGAAACGCTTACTTGCTCCAAGGACAACCCGATTTGGCACGCAGAAGCTTTCAGCAGGCCCTGAGTATCGAACCAGGCAATCTCAACGCTCGGTTTGGCTGGGCTCAGGCGGAGGCATCGCTCCACAACTATCGGCAATCCCTGGAGGTGGCGGACCCCATCGTACCTCAACTGAGCGAGTCTGATGAGGGCATCCTCCTCCTGGCAACAGACTACGGGGAGCTCGGAAGAATGGAAGAGCTAAAGAGCCTGGTTGTTAACTGGCGTATGTCGACGCCGTCCGACGAATCGTCCCTGGAGTTTGCCAACATCTTGATAAAGTATCGAGCGGTTCTCGAAGCGAAAGAGGTTCTCGAAGGCGAAGAGACAAGGATCGCTGCGCATCCTTCCTCGACTCTTGGCTTGAAGCTTGGGGAAGCCTACCTTTCCCTGCGAGTTTTCGACCGGGCAGAGCAGAACTTCCAACGCGCGCTTGACTTGGACCCCGCGTGCGGGCCCTGTGGCCGGAACCTTGCCGCGATTGCGGAGCGGCAAGGAAATACCGAGAAGGCTTTAGCATATTTAGTGAAGGCGAAACAACAGGCTCCTGAAGACCCTGAAACTCTGTTCGAGTTCGGAAAGGTGTGCCTACAGCGAAATTTGCTGGACGATGCTTTGCCTGCTCTCGCCAAGGCCGTCTCCCTGAAACCCGATCATGATCCCTATGTTTATGTTTTGGCCTCGGCCAACGTCGCTAAAGGAAATCTTCCCAAGGCGTCTTCGCTTCTCAAAGGACTTCAGCAAAGGCATCCTCAGGATGCCGTCTTGAACTACGCCTTAGGCGCAGTGTACTACCTGCAGGGCAAGTACGCTGAGGCCGAGTCCTCACTTAGGCAAAGCCTTCAAACGCAGTCCGACCAAGTTGCTGCTTCCTATTACCTTGGTCTTACGTATGACGCGGTTGGCCAGGAGGATCGGGCTGTCGCGGTCTTTCGAGACCTGGTCAAGAGCCATCCGCAGCATGCGCCCACGTACGTAAAGCTCGGGGGCATTCTGTTGAGACAACACCAGTATGACGAGGCACAGCAAGATCTCGAACGCGCCGTTTCCCTCGATCCACGCTCCGTGGAAGCCCACTATCAGCTTGGCCTGTTGCTTCGTCGCCTCGGCAAAATCACTGAGTCAGAGAGCCAGCTCGCGGAGTCACGCAAGCTGGAATCGGAGCGAAGCGCGCAGGCCGATATGCGACTTCGGTTGCTGCCGCCAGACTGATCCAAAGATGCCGGACCATTTCTTTAAGCTGGGAAATTCGCGTAGTCCCATGGCCTTAGCCCAAGTCTCGCGTCGCGATTTTCTCCGTCAACTTGGGCGTTGGGGCTCCGTCGTGCCCGCGTCTGCACTGGTGCCCGGACTTGGTGAAACGCTACGCCTGCAAAGATCGCCCGCGTCATCTACCATTAAGAAGCCTGGAACCAGTCCTGAACCCGCGGCGAGTTTTTATTTCACGGACGTCGCCGCTCAGGCGGGCGTAGGCAATGCAACCAACGTTTTTGGCGGTGTTGCGCACAAGCGCTATCTCCTGGAAGAAATTGGTTGCGGCATCGCTCTTTTCGACTACGACAACGATGGCTGGCTGGACCTGTTCCTTGTCAATGGGACGAGGTTTGAAGGCATCTCGCCGGAACACCAGCCTTCTAACTCCTTGTTTCGCAATAACCGCGACGGGTCCTTTACTGACGTAACGGAAAAAGCTGGACTGCTTCGATCGGGATGGGGTCAAGGGTGCTGCGTCGGAGATTATGACAACGACGGATATGATGATTTGCTCGTAACCTATTGGGGGGGAATCGTCCTTTACCACAACAACGGAGACGGAACCTTCACGGACGTTACGCAAAGGGCCGGCCTTCTGCAAAGAGGCTTAACACCCCGATGGAATACCGGATGCTGCTTTGTGGACTACGACCGCGACGGCCACCTTGATTTGTTTGTCGCAAACTATGTGAATTTCGATCCAAAAGGGGTGCCGCAACCTGGCGAGAGCCAGTACTGCCGCTATTATGGATTGTCCGTCGGATGCGGACCGCAAGGGCTAAGTGGCGGGACAAATATCTTGTACCATAACCGCGGCGATGGAACGTTTGAGGACGTTTCTGAACATTCCGGTGTTGCGGTCCCGCGCGGCCCCACTGTGCCGACCGTCGTAGGCGATCAATGGATTCCGGCGGGCTCCTACGGGCTTGGCGTGTGCTCTGCCGACTTTGACAACGACGGCTGGCCGGACATTTACGTAGCGTGTGACTCGGTTCCAAGCCGCTACTACCACAACAGTCAAGATGGGACGTTCACAGAGATTGGCGCCGATGCGGGCTGCGCACTCAATGAGAATGGCATGCCGCAGGGAGGGATGGGAGTGGGAGTGGGAGATTACGATTGCGACGGATGGCTCGACATCGTCAAGACGAACTACTCCGACCAGACCGCAAATCTATACCATAACAACGGCGACGGCACTTTCTATGACGCAGTTTTTCAATCAGGATTGGGCACGAACACCAAGTACCTTGGTTGGGGAGTAGGCCTCTTCGATTTCGACAACGACGGCTGGGCCGATATCTTCATGTCAAACGGGCACGTCTTCCCCGAAGTAGACACCGGGAGGCTACACGTTACCTTCAAGGAGAGAAAGATTGTTTACAAGAACCTCGGGGCTGGCCGCTTTGTAGATGTTACCGCGAGCGCCGGGCTGGCTGTAACTCAACCGCACAGCAGCCGTGGGACCGCCTTCGGGGACTTCGACAACGACGGCGACGTGGACGTCGCCGTCATTAATATGAACGAGCCGCCTTCGCTCCTTCGCAATGATTGTCGCTCGAAAAACAACTGGCTGAAGGTCAAATGCATTGGTACCAAGTCCAATCGCAGCGCCATTAGTGCACGGGTGCGAGTCGTCACCGGACGGCATTCGCAGATGAATGAAGTCATGAGTGGATCCAGCTACCTATCTCAAAATGACCTTCGGCTGCATTTCGGGCTTGGCCCCGCCCGCCACGCTGACTTAGTGGAAGTCCGGTGGCCTAGCTACTTTCCGGCGCAAAAATGCTTGCTGCAGATGAGCAAGATCCGGAACCGAGCATGCGGGCTCTGGCCGTTCTCGCATTTTTCTTCCTTCTCTTTTTGGCCGGGCCGTCGCCCACATCTTAACCTCTATCCCGTGTCGTTTGCCGCCAGGAACCGACCGATATTGATTAGATTGTCCGCGATCACGCCCAAGCCCACCCAACGCTGCATCCCGGCATCCCCGCGATAGCGACAACGATTCAGTCCGTGGCGTCGTTTGAGCACGCTAATGCGACCTTCCACTCCCGTTCGCCACTTCTGGCCTCTTCGGAAGGAGCGCTTCTTCTGATGTCGTCGTCGTTCGGGGCTCTTTGTGGAGCGGTTCGGAACCGAAATTTGCTTCACACCCATCTCGCTCAGTTCTGCCTCGTTGCTCGCGGAGTAGAACCCTGCGTCACCAGCCACCAGTTGCGGAACACGCCCGAATTGCTCTTCGTGTTTCTGCACCGCCGGCACCAGGAGGTCGGCATCATTGGGCCGCTTGGCGAACACCTGGTAATGGGTGATGATCTGATTCTCCGCTTCTTGAATCTTGACCATCTTCCCGAACTCGGTCGGCTTGCTCGCTTTCCCCTTGCGGATCACTTCCGTGCTCGGTTCAAATATACTCACCAGTTTCCCCGCTACATGGACGTCTCCACCCAGCACGCGAGCTCTGCTTTGCCGGATCACTTGTCGCACGCGCGGCAACATGGTTTCCAAATCTTTCCGCAGCCCTTGCAGAACCAATTTCTGCTCGTGGTCTTTAGCGCGTTTCACACCGCTGGCGATCTCCTTCCGGAAGCGCTTCGCTTGGTTGACTACCTTGCGAGTCGTGGTCAGCAGCTTTCGGTAGCCCTGTTTCAACCTTTCCTGAACTTGCGGCCCCTTGCTGCGGCTGGTCCGTGCAATCTCCATCACCCGATGCCCGATCGTGCGCATGCGGTTGCGCAACTTCGTTCCCGCTCTCCCCGTCAGCTCCGTGATCTTCTTCATCGTGCGCGTCAGTACTCGTGCGCCATCGCCCAGCAGACCGCTGTCCGTGGGGTAGTGAATGTTTCTTTCCACCA
>MNEA01000110.1 GCA_001917435.1 Acidobacteria bacterium 13_2_20CM_2_57_6 | reverse complement strand
ACGCCCGCCCCGTCAATCCTTCCGGCATCGCCGCGCCAAATCGCGGATGCCGCAGAATTCTTGCAAATGCCTCTGCCCCAATCTTCCCTTTTCCAATATGTTCGTGCCGGTCTACTCGCCCGCCGAGCGGAATCTTCGAATCGTTCACGTGAAATATCGGCACGTTGTCCAAACCGATGGCGCTTTCGATCTGTCCGATCGTCGAAGCTAGTCCGCCCTCGCTCTTGATGTCGTATCCGGCGGCAAAGAGATGCGCCGTATCCAGGCACGCTCCGGCAGGCAGGTCTCGCAGAGCCGACAAAATCTCTCCCACTTCTTCCAGCCGCGCACCAACCGCCGAGCCCATCCCCGCGGTATTCTCAATCAAGATTCGCAGGTTACCCATGGGCGCGCGCTTTGACGCCTGCTTCACGGACTCGATGATTGTCGAGAGTGCATGCTCCGTTTTCGCTTCGCCGCGCGCACCTGGGTGCACCACCAGAAAATCCGCTCCGAGCGCCACGGCGCGCACGATCTCATCGTGGAACGCCTGGATCGACCGCGTCCTCAACATTGGCTGGGAAGCCGCCAGGTTGATCAGGTAATTGGCGTGAATGACCAAGGGCCCAAGCCGCAGCTCGTCCCGCCGCGCCCGAAACGCCTGCGCGTCCACGTCCGGAATCCGCGCCGACCCGCCTTGCCACATACGCGGGCTGGCTGAAAATATCTGCAGTGCATTGCAGCCTAGTTTGCGAGCTGATTCCAGCGCATTCAGGTAGCTTCCGGCGATGGAGGTGTGAATCCCAATCCGCAGGCTCCCGTCCATCCACGATGGTGGCAGCGGTTCAGGCTCAGGTTCAGGGCGATATTCGTCTTCGGGGTCGAACTCTGTGGTTGGAGTGATGGGCTGTTCAGGCATGCTTAATGAAAATTTCCGCTCCGTCTTAAACTCCCTATTCTAGCACATGCCCCAAATCGTTCTCTCCGCAGTAAAGTCTTCGATAGCCGATTGTCAGTTCCCCGTTTGGGAGTTATAAGTCCATGTGGATGCGTTGATCTACTGAGAACTGCCGCCCAGTCGGCGGCCCGCGTTCTCCAGAGTCTTGTCGAGTCGGTCCATCTGGTCGCGGAGATCGCTGAGTCGGACCTCTTCGGCTCGCAGTTGTTGCTCAGCCTCTATTTCTCGCGTTTGCAGTTGTTGTTCTTGGTTTTCTAGCGATTCGAGTCGTGTCTTGAGCTGGGGAAGCATACCCTGCTCAATCTCTTTCCGTTGGGTTGGAGGATTCTCTGAGCTGCTTAAGGAATCTTCGAACCGCTTGACATCAGCGGCCACGTGCTTCCGCTCATCTTGAATTCTCGCGAGCTTCTCCCGGAATTCATCGAGACGCTGAGAGGCGCGCGCGACCGCCGCCTCCTGCCCCTGCACCCGATAGATGAGGATTTGCGCTCTTTGCCCCGCGATGGTCGTCGTCTGCAAATCCTGCCGCAATTGGCGTACTTCCAAGAGCAAAGACTGCAAGGTTTTAGAGTCATTCGGAGTTGTCTGCGCTAAACAGGCTGTTGGAAAAAGCAGAAGACTCAGGACAAATAGTAACTGGCGATTCATCGGCTGCCTCCAAACGAATTGTATCTGATGACCCCGCCCCAAATCCTCAATCGGATGACACCCCCGCCTTTCCGCGCTCCCACGTACACGGTCCGGTAGAAGCCGTTGGTCCCTGGTCTTTAGGAAACTATCGCCCAAACATGGAGAGCGGAATGCGCCCGCCTGTCGATTCGTCTGTTTCTCTGCTGGGCGCGGCAATGTACTGGTCCACTGGCCGATTCGAGATGCGATCGAGAGCATCCGCGATCCGCGACAGCTCATAGACGATCTGGTCGCTCACCACGGAGCGTTGCAAAACCACGGCCCGCCTCCGGCGAAACTGCTGCACCGCCCACGCGGTCGCCGCCACGACGAGAACCACAATTATAAGAAACTCTTCCTTGCCTGTGATGGTGATCGTGCGGCCAAAGAGATGAAAGACATGATCCGAGAGCAATTTTTCCTCCCGGCTGGGGCAGAATCTACGACCCCTCCATTCGATGCTATTTCCGCGATAGTTGTCAACCACATTCTCAGAGTCACAGCGTGACAACGAAGAGGCAACGAAGGTCCAAATCTAGTCTCGTTGCCAGTAGCTCATTGGCCCGCTCGCCGTCTAGTCTGACTCCGAAGTTAGAACAGCAGTTCGGGCAAGACACTTCGGCGACCTCAGCGAATTCCACCCAGTTTTGGTCCCAGCGTTAATTCAGGCCCGCAGGAAATCATGGAAATGAGTGCGTACAAGTGTGCTCTTTTTGTTGCATTACTGGCCGCTGTAAGCGCCTTCAACCCTAGTGCATCTTAGGCAGGAATGGGAGTCAATCCATCATCGTTAAACTTCGGCGCAGTCAGCGTCAACACTGCCAGCTCGCGGAGTGTCATCACTTTGACCAATCACGGCACCCACAAACTGACAATTCAGCAAGCCTCCAGTAATTTGCCGGAATTCATTTTGACGGGACCCTCTCTGCCCTTGACTTTGAGAAACGGACAAACGGCGTCCTTTCAGGTCGTGTTCGAACCTGACTCCGCCAACAGTTTTTCCGGAAGTCTCTCGTTTATGACCATGTCTGGGCCAATCAATACGGTTTTGGTTTCGGGGGCCGGCGTTGGTCCTCAGCCCTCCCCGACCCAGAAGTACCTCCTTTCGACAAGTACGAACAGTTTGAGCTTCGGAGACGTAATCGTGGGCAGCGCGAGCGGCGCGCAGACGGTTGCCCTAACGAACTCTGGGAACAGCAGCGTGACCGTTTCACAGGTGAATACGACGGGGCGGGCTTCAGCGTCAGCGGTATTTCGTTGCCGTTCAGCCTTGCGGCTGGGCAGAGTGCTTCGCTGGGTGTTGGATTCGCTCCAACGACCGCAGGGAGCGTAGCGGGCATTGTGTCGGTGGTCAGCAACGCGACCAATTCCCCAGCGACAATCTCGCTTTCAGGTGCGGGTATACAGCCACAAATTTCGGTTGTGCCGACGAGCGTGAGCTTTAGCAACGTTACTGTTGGTCTTGCCGGCACTCAGACCGTAATTCTGAGCAATCCTGGCAGTGCAAGCCTCAATGTGTCGCAAGCCACGATAACTGGCGCTGGCTTTGCTCTCACTGGGTTAAATTTGCCGCTGACCGTGGCGGCCGGCCAGTCGAGTGCGTTCACAGTGAAGTTCACTCCCACCACTACCGGCAGCGTGGCAGCCACGCTTTCCCCAGTGAGCAACGCGCCTAGCTCGCCGACAAGTATCCCTATGAGCGGTACAGGCGTCGCTCCGGTTTTGAATCTCTCGGCCAGCCCGACATCCTTGAGCTTTGGGAATATCACCATAGCAGCAGTAGTGCCGCGCAAACAGTTACGCTGACGAACACGGGCAACACGAACGTGAGCATTTCTCAGATCAACGTTTCCGGCACTGGCTTCAGCGTCAGCGGTTTCACGCCGCCGTTAACTTTGGCGGCCGGACAAAGTACCACCTTCGGCGTGCTCTTTAATTCAACGATATCGGGGAGTTTGGACGGTACCGTCAGCGTCGTGAGCAATGCGACCAACTCTCCAACAATTGCAGCGTCGGGCACAGACATGCAGACGGTTTCGCACTCGGCGACGCTGAACTGGACGTCCAGCGCCTCGACTGTCATGAGTTACTACGTTTACCGCGGCGCGCAGACAGGCGGGCCTTACGCGAAGTTGAATGCCGCGCCGGCATCGCTGACCACGTATACAGATAGCACGGTTCAAGCCGGCCAGACCTACTTTTACGTGGCTACATCCGTGGATTCGAACAACGTCGAGAGCACCTTCTCAGACGAAACATCTGCCACTATTCCTACTCCCTAATTGCTGCATAACATTGGAGTCTAGGCGTTGTGCGGCAGGCCGGAGGCACGCTTATCTATGATGGCGGAACCACGGCCCGGATCATAATCGTGGATTCGCTTTCTTTGCCTTTGGCGTCTATAGCCGCGACTTTGTAAGAATAAGAGTGACCAGCTTGGACTCCGGTGTCTTTGTAGTTCGTTTTGGGGATCGGAGACGAATTCAGTTTCGTGAATGGACCTTCGGATTTCTCTGCCCGGTACACGTTGTAACCGACAACTTTAGAGGTGCTAGCCTTCCAACTCAGACTTACAGAGTGAGCTTTCGGTTTGGCATCTGGATTCTGAGGTGAGTTAGGCTGCGGCACTTCCTGGCCAGAACGTAAAAAAGACTGAATAGGCGGCGTCGCGTGAATCAGCCCGAAGCATATCGTGATGACTGCCGCGGACACGATTTTGGGAACTTGTATCATCAAACCGGCCATCAAGCCCTCCGGCTGGGGCTAAAGTAGATAACCAGAATATTGAATGCTTTTTCGTCCGCCATCGTCAACCGAATTTCGTAACGCCCCTTCCCCCTGAGCCGTGAAGTGCATCCCTGCTGGCCGTCCGGCGGAAGAAAATGCCTCTCTCTGTCAGCGCCCTTGCGAGCCCGGACAAAGGTCTTCATTGACACGATTTGCGATCGGAAGAATACTTCGAGCTTAGCTGTTCTGCTGTGCCTGCTGGAGCAAAATTGAGGTCGTTGCGTCTATTCCTGGCTATCCTGGCTGCCGCAGCAATTTCCCTGGGATTCGCGCGTGCCACCACGGACCGAATTTTACTGCCGATCGAAGTTCTGGGCGCACAGGGCACGACGGCAAGCAGGACCATCACCCTTCAGGATGGACAAGCCGAGTCAGTGCGATCGCTCTGGCTGCAGGTCCACGCGCTGCGCTATGCGGATCAGGCCAGCGTTCAAGTCAACACGAGCGCCTGGATACCCCTTAACAACAACACTGTCTCAATCCCCGAGCCTGCCAAGAGTTTCGGTGGAATTGGCGGAGGCTTCTCCACACTCGTAATGACTCTCTCGCTCCCGAACGGCTCGGTCGTCCCTGGCACTAACACACTCCGCTTCCGGTTCAATCAAACCGACGGGATCGTCAGCGCCTACCGCGTCCTTGCATTGAACTTCCTGACCAGCGACGGAAGCAAGATCGTGCGGCCAGACGATTTTGTGGAAGATGCGCCCGAAACCTGGACTCCACCCTTACCCGATCCGGCCTCTATCCAGGCTGGGCGGGAACTCTGGCAGACCGCCCCCCTGGTGGCAAGCAGCCTCCCCAATAGTCCGAGGATTCAGGCGCGCTGCGCGGACTGTCATGCGAAGGATGGGCGCGACCTGAAATACTTCAACTTCTCCAACGGAAGCATTGTTGACCGCTCACGCTTCCATGGCTTGTCCACGCTGCAGGGCGAACAGATCGCTAGCTATATTCGCAACCTGCCGTTACCGAGTGCGGGCCGCCCGTGGAACCCACCTTACCAGCCCGGACCGGGGCTCGACGAGCAGCCTGTCTCGAACTGGGCGGCTGGTGCCGGACTCTCCTGGGTTCTTGACCGAGATATGGGCGCGCTGCCGTATCTGGTCAGCCAGCACGGCGCCAAGGTGAAAGGTGATGCCGCCAGTTCTCCAGGAAACGTCTCCAGTCTCCGCGAAGTCGCGGGAAAGATTACTCCCGACATTTTTCGTCCCGACGGCAACCTCAATCCTCGCGAGATTCCTATTGCCTTGCAACTTCCCGATTGGAGCGGTTGGCTGCCCCGCGTGCATCCCAAGGATGCCTGGGGACCAGAGTTTGCGCAGAGCGAATTCGCAGCCCTGTACGATGGCGAAACGCAGCCAGAGGGCAAAAGCAAACGCAGCGCGAAGCAGCCACTGCGCACCCTTCTGGCGGCTGCCCAATCTTCCGATCACAACGTTCGCCCCATCCCTGCCGCCTTCGACGACTGGACTCAAGCGCGGCGTGCTTTCCTCAAACGCTTCGTCAGGCCAAAGATAGAGTGGTCGCCCGCGCTGACCGACAAAGTGTACTCGACCCAGCTATGGCAGCTCGTGAAGACGTGGGAGATGGTGCAGGAGTTTGGGCTGGACGGACGCGGCAGCGAAATTTTCGGATCGCTTGCGTATACCCGCACCTGGTGCAACACCATTCCGGCAGAGACCGCTCCATCGTCAGCGCTCATTCCGGATGGGGCGGCTGGAGTTGGCGGTAGTGCGTTGACCAACGAATATTTCATGGCGGCCTGGTATGAGTTGCAAATCGTCCTGAACAGCGGCAATCATCAACATCGGGATCGCGGTCCCGTGGATTGGGTTTATGTGATCGGCCGGTTCAACGACCTATATGCCCAGACGCACCAGCCGGAGCCGGCGCGGCTGCTTGTGGCCGTAACCAAGGCGCTGCAGTCCACCGATCCTCACTTGGGTCCCGACGATTACAAGCAAGGTTGGCGGCCGGAGCAGAATGTCGATCCTCGCATCATGATTAGTCCCGTTTGGGAACCGATCTTCAAGCCGCTGCCGATCGAATTACGTCGTGCGCTAACCGCTTCGCTACTCGCCGCATGGATGGATAAGAATCTGCAATACCCGGTCGCGAAGTACTTGCCGATGGGTGGATCGCCCGCGCGGCCCTATGCTCCTCCCCAGGCCTACGGTGATATCAGTGGCGGAAACGTATGGGAAGCGGCGCAACAGTTCCGTGATGCTGGCGTCGCGGCCGAACTCGTCAGGCGCTTGCAGCAATGGGGAATTGCATACGCCGACCGGGCAGCGCGCCTCCAATACGCTGGTAACTCTTCATCCCGAAAGATGTAGCCATTGGCCTCATGATGGGCTGAATGAGCTACATATTGTCGTAAAATGGACAGGAAATGCGAAGCTTCGGGCGTGTTGCCCAATGTAGCCGATGAGGGTTGGTTTATGCCGCTTGAAAAGAAGCAGGTTTTCCCGAACCTGTTTCGATACGTGTGTGATTCCTGTTCGTTCGACTGGCCTAGAACGCCGGTGAAAGAAAGCGATTTGCCGCCTCCGCCGGCCCACTCATGTCCAAAGGAGGACCAGACTGATCGGAAGGCAGTCCTTGAAGAACAAGAAAGGAAAACGAGCGAGAACACGAAACCCAGGCCCGTGGCTGTGTGCACGCGCTGCGGCGCTGTTTCCTATGCTGCGAACCTCGTTAACGGCCAATGTGCGCAGACAGTCGCAGGGAAACGGTGCGTTGGAGTCAATGGAAGCGCTCTCAACGCCGACGATTGGAACCAATGTTCTGCGTGCGCGGGCACAGGGATCACCGAAGCGACTCGTTGCGGCCTTTGCGACGGCACCGGCTGGTTGTACGCCCACAACAAGGGAAGGCGCTAGGACTTCCGTGGGGTGAGGCGGAAACAGGAGTTTTTCTGCTTAGGCAAGCTGCGGCGATCAAGCTAATTAATAACTCTCATTCCTGAAACGTCACGCACACCCCGTTGGGGTCAACCGCGCCGAACTCTTTCGTCCCCCAGGGCTTGGTTTGTAGTGCACCATTGGGGTGCACTTTTCCCCCGCGTTTCTGGTATTCCGCATACATGGCCTCAATGCCTTGAACGGCGATGCGCACCATGGTCTGGTCTCCGACCTTGCGCGCCAGTTCTTTGTCCCTCATACCGGCTATGTGCAGGTAGGCTTCGCCGCGGTTGATTCCAGCGTAGTTCGGTGGCGTGGCGTCGCGAAAAGTTTCCTTGAAGCCACAGATCTCCGTCCACCATCTCAGGGATTCTGTCGTGTCGGCGGCAGGAAGAACGGGGATCGCGCCTGTGATAATCGGATCCATGACCGAAGGATAACCGAATTCCAGTCGAGCGGCCTAGATCCATGCCGCCAGTACACGAGTCTTTGGAGTAGCACTTCATATCAACGCGGTCGTACTGACCGACCAAATGCGGGCCCTGGATTTGCGGCAGTTCGACACCTTGCCGTAAACTCAGTATTCACTCGCCACGCAAAGGGAACCCTTCATGCTTGTCGTCATGCAGTCTCACGCTACTGAAGAACAGGTACGCGAAGTCTGCAAGCGCATTGAAAGCCTGGGCCTCAAGGCGCACCCCATCCCCGGATCAATTCGCACGGCGATTGGCATCACTGGCAACAAAGGCGCAGTCGACCTTGGCGTGCTCGAATCCATGCCCGGCGTCGGCGAATGCATTCCCGTCAGCAAGCCTTACAAACTCGTCAGCCGGGACGCCAAGGAAGAAGACAGCATCTTTCGAATCCCCACGCCTTCTGGAGACGTCATCGTCGGCGGCCAGCATGTTGCACTTGTCGCTGGCCCCTGCGCCGTGGAATCCGAGGAGCAATGTCTGGCCATCGCTGAGCGCGTAAAAAAATCCGGCGCGCGACTCTTTCGTGGCGGCGCCTACAAGCCCCGCACTTCCCCGTATAGTTTCCAGGGCCTTGGCGAAGACGGCCTTAAGATCCTTTCGAAAGTACGCGCCAAGTATGGCTTCGGCATCGTCACCGAAGCGATTGACAACGAATCGCTCGACCTCGTCGAAGAATACGCCGACGTCATCCAAATCGGCGCTCGCAACATGCAGAATTTCTCTCTGCTCAAGCGCGCCGGCCGCGCCAAAAAGCCTATTCTTCTCAAGCGCGGCATGTCCGCCACGCTTGACGAATTCCTTATGGCTGCCGAGTACGTGCTCTCCGAGGGAAATTACAACGTCATTCTCTGCGAGCGCGGCGTCCGGACGTTCTCCGATTTTTCACGTAACACGCTGGATCTCGCTGTTGTGCCCGCGGTAAAAAAACGCAGCCATCTTCCCATCTTTGTCGATCCCAGCCACGGCACCGGGAAACGGCACAAAGTCTTGCCGCTTTCCCGCGCCGCTGTTGCCGTTGGCGCCGATGGCCTGCTCATCGAAGTCCATCACGAGCCGGACAAGGCACTCTCCGACGGCATGCAATCTCTGCTCCCTGTGGAATTCATCGCCCTCGCCGAAGAAATGCGCCAAATCGCCGCCGTTCTGCATCGCTCCATCAACTGATACTGCCCAGATTTGCTCTTTCGAACCCTCTCCGACCGCACTCGCAAAAAATTCAAACCGGTCTGCAACCTTCTTCCGCGTCCCGGCTCTCATGGGCACACCGGGGCGTCTGCGTCTTGGTGTGCCGAACAAAACCAACTTCGAAAGGGATACTCATGAAAAAGCTCCTGATGACCATCGCTGTGTTCTGTGCCTTGGCTACCGCGGCGCCAGTTTTTGCTTTTCACCCGCCGCAGGAGAAGATGCAGGACCAGGATAAGAAAGATGAAATGAAAAAAGACGACATGAAGAAGAACGACATGAAAAAAGACAAAAAGTCCAAGAAAATGAAGAAGGACAAAAAAGACAAGATGGACAAGAAAGACGGCATGAAAAAGGATCAGCCGCAGGGCTAGATTCCTCGCGATCTCCAGCACCCGGGCGGTTGCGTCTCCAACTGCCGGTTTAGCTGTCGCCCGGGCTGCTCAATCTGCTCGTGGCCTCCCGTGGATGTTTCTCCTTTTGTTTTTTGCCGCTTTCTTTCCTTTTTCTAACTACCTTTTCGCGCAGTGCCCAGCTGCTCCTGAATTCTCAGCCACGCCTCAAGATTCTCTCGCCCCGTTCCGCGAAAATTCTGCAAAATGACTCCTGCCATCCCCTCCGTGTTGGTCCACGCCACTTGCCCCCTCCCCGTAACACTCGCGCGCGCCGGCAGATCAAAGTCAAAATCGATGAGCGCGTTATGTTTGAGCGCTCTCGCGGTGCGCACCGCCATGCCGCCTTCGCTCAGGTTGGTCATGCGCGCATGTTGTTCCACTTCTCCCTCTTTCAAAATCACCGGGACGCTCGCCGCATGCCGGAAGTAGCGCCTCCGCTCGCGTTCGAGCAGTTCCTTCGCAATCGTGATGTGCAGTGCAATGCTGTCCTCGTTCAGCGGCTTCCGCAGAAGAAAGTTCGCCCCTGCGCCTAGTGCGTCCGTGTACTCTCTTGCATGGACAACACAGGCAAAAATCACAACCTTGGCGTTCGAAGTCCCTTTGCGGATCGATTCCATCACGCCCAGCGCCCCCGCAACTTCCAGGTCCACAAAGACGCCGTCAATCGTGCACGTCAGCAACATGGGCACCTAGCCTCTCCACCATGGAATCGGGCATTGATCTGCCTAAAATGCCTTTGTCCTATGGAATTCCACATCGCTCAAAATTAGGGTTTTCACCTGATTGTTAAGGATTCTGCTCGGTGCTAAGTAGAAATGAGTAGAAACTCGCATCAGCCTGACCGTCGGCGGCTCCCACTAGCTCAACGCCGCAGGGTTTCCTCGGTAATGCCCATGTCAGGTGCCCCGTATGCGAACTTTGAATGGACGAACGGACAAGCGCCGCCCCATAGCCGTGGTGGTGTACCTGGCCCACACACAGGTTCGGACCGCCAACGGATCTGAATTAACTTGCACGGACAACATATCCCTTAACGGTGCCCGGGTAATTTCCAACCATCCTTGGGAAACCGGCGAGATGGCTCAGCTCACTCCATTGAAGGAAGAAGCGACCGTCCGCGGGAAAGTGGTCTATTGCAAGAAATTCGGGGACGACCGATATTTCATCGGATTAAATATTCAAGGGCTCAGCGTTAGATGGCCGTCGTTCCGGACTTACATTGGCGCCTGACACCGTCCGCTTCAAGGTCACTTGCAGGGAGAAGCCGTGACAAACATGTTTCCGCCGGTCCGGACTGAAGGCCGCATCCCAGAGACAATGTTGGTGGAACTCTGTAGCCTTGAGAATGCCGCGCATGAGATTGCATCCACAGTCAACGTCAGCCATCACGGCGCACGCATCTTGGCGAAAGCTCCGTGGAAGCCTAATCAGGATGTTTCCGTTCGAACTATTTCCGGCAACCTCTATTCACGCGCGCACATTGTTTACTGCAAACCCCTTCCAGACCATTCGTTTTCCATCGGGCTCGAGATGCTTCAACCGACCACGGATTGGCTTGTGTTGAGCAAGACTTCCGAGCCGCCGCGAACCCATTGATTCCTCGTCGACTGTCCGCTCTTTTCTCCCTCCCTAGTGCACGATGGGCAGGACCACGTGCGAAGGCATCGCCGGTGAGCAATAAATCCGCTGCGATGCTGGAGTGAAGTCGGACGCAACTGCCTTGTAAATGCTGGGCACAAATTTTTGCGGATTCCGGTCAATCAGGGGGAACCACGTGGACTGAATCTGCACCATGAGGCGATGCCCTTTCAGGAAAACGTGGTCGTGGTCGCGGAGGGGAATGTTCCATTCGATCGGTTGGTTTGGCGCAAGCGCGTGCGGCGTCTCAAAACTTTGCAGGTAGCGGCCGCGGCGCACTTCCATGGCGATCGGTAATTCGTAGCCGTTCAGCGATTGGGCATACTGGCCGGGCTTCGGCCCGTCATCGGGCGCCCAACTATTTTTCTGCGCATTGTCGGGGTAAACGTCGATGAGCTTCACCACGAAATCACTGTCCGTTCCGGAAGTGGAAGCGAACAGCGCTGCCGCCAGCGGCCCGGTGACAGTGATGTCGTGCTCTAGCGGCGCGCTCAGGAAGGACAAAACATCGGGTCGGCCATCCACAAAGCGCTGGTCCGCCACTTCCCACGTGCGCCAGTCCCCTGCAGGATAGGTTGGCGAAATAGGCCGTTGCCGGTACGGCACCGGATTGGCGGGATCTGAAATATATTCGCGATAAGTTTTCGCGCTTTCTCCCGCGTTCGGCGCGGTAAAAGAAAGCGTGCCATCTGCGTGCAAATATAAATTTGTCGCCTGCGCTTCCTTCGGCGGCCAAACCGCGTAAGTGTGCCAACTGTTCGAGCCGCTCTGGAACGTGCTGGCCTGCCAATTCGGCTTCTCGCCTTTACCGTGCAAGTAATACCTGAAGAAAGGAGCCTCGATGTTTTCGCGGAACTCGCGCGCCGTTTCATGTCCAGCGAAAGGAATCAGGCCGATGCTGTCCGCCTTCGGCGATTGCCATTGGCCGTGAAACCATGGTCCCGCAACGATAAAATTCGTGTGCTCGGGGTCGTGCTCCTCCGCGTGGCGGAAAATCTGCCACGGTCCCCAGGGATCTTCCTGATCCCAGAATCCCGCCACGTTCAGGTTGGGAACCGTTGACGCGTGAAGCTGGCGCACCCACGCTTCTTTTTTCCAGAAGTCGTCGTAGTCCGGATGATCGATCGTGGAATTCCAGTAAGGAATCTTGCCGTGAAGATATTTTGCATTGATATTCGAGAGCGGACCTAAATCCTGATACCACTGATAGGTGTCGTAAGTTTCAAACTCGAAATGCGTGTTTGAATTCTTGTCGGCTTGCTCCATCACGGCATATTCGAAGTCGTAGCTTTCGCGCAGCGCACCGAAGCGGTGGTCGTCGTCGTTCATCCACTGGTCGACAGGCGAAGCTTGTTCGCTCATGGCCTTCAGCGCCGGATGCGGATGCAGGAGCGCCAGCGCGGTGGTCAGGCCGTCGTAGGAGACTCCGTACATTCCCACTTTGCCGCTGTTGTTCGGCACATTTTTTCCCAGCCACTCAATGCTGTCGTACGCGTCGGTCGTTTCGTTGGTGGACTTCGGGTTGGTCAGGTCCACCTGCGAGGTCAGGTCGAACACGCCTTCGGACTTGAAGCGCCCGCGCAAATTTTGAATGACGAAAATGTAGCCATCCTGAGCGAGCTCTTTCCAGGACGCCGGAATCTGCTCCGGCGGTCTTTCCGGAACGCCGTAGGGCGTGCGTCGAAAAAGAATGGGGAGCGGTCCGTGCTGATCGGCGGGCGTTAGGATCACTGTCTGGAGTTTTATTCCGTCCCGCATTGCAATCAGCACTTCTTGCAGCTTGAAAATTGGCTGGTGCACAGGCTCTTGCGCACGAGCGGGAATCGCGAGCAATCCTGCAAGAACGAGAACCTGTACCGATGAGCGCACGATGCTTCCTCCACTTGTTTTTCTAACTTAACTGAGTATCGCCGGGGTGAGTATAGCAGCAGATTCTTCTCTTGAGGCGCGTGGTCTCCCAAGCGCGTTGACGGAAGGTCTTGAAAAACCGCAGCAAGTCCATAAGGGGGGTAACACTTAAATGCCAGGGTGCAACATACGCATTTGCAGACTACAGGATTGAAAAGTGAAGTCCGGAACCTAAGTTTGTTCAGCTACCCCGTCCAGGTGGGGAGGCTGAGGGCGCGCTCGAAGGCGGCGCGGGTGTGAACGGGTTCGCCGTGGGAGACGATGACGCGCTCGAACGGAAGGTCAAGGAGGGCGCGCAGCGCGGGCAAGGCGCGCTCGTAATGCGCGGGTGACGCCCAGACGCGCAGTTCACCTGCGGGCGCGGTCAGTGCATCGGCGAAGACGATAGTGCGTTGCTCGGGCAGCCACAGCGGCGTCTCGTTGCGGCCGCGGCCGTCGTAGAGGGCGATGAGCCCTCCCGGAAGGTGGCTGCCGGGCTCGATAAATTGCAGGTCGGTCTTGGGAATGTCCTCGCGAAAGAAGAGGCGCGGGCCAAACGCGCGGGCATTATAGCGGCGGACGAAGAGATCGACGTCACGAACGTGATCGGGTTTGAGAACCACGACTGCGGTTGGCGGGCGGGCGTCGAGGCGCTTCCAGAACTCGGCTGCGGCTTCGGACGGAGCGAGCGGATCGAGAAGCAGTGTCTCGCCGCGTAATTCGACGCAGGTCGAGGCCACGATTGGCTCCCATCCCTGCCCTGGCTTCCAGTGGGGATGTTCGTGACGCCAGATCCACAGGCCCGGCGCTACATCGCGGAGCTCTACTTTGGGTAGCGGGCTTTGCTTCATTTCATATGCCTGCCCACGAATCTCGCCGAACCTCCCCGGGCATAACAGAGAAGGAATTGCTTTACAAGACTACAACTACGTGAAGGTTACTGAAGATTGAGGAAAAGTCAAAAGCCCCAAACGCAAATCCGCGCATGGGGCACCCACGCTTAGGCCCTTTTTTGATTTTTTCTCGAAGCAACGTCAAGCGAAGGCGAGGCGGCCACGCGGCGCGGGGATGGGACGGCCGAGTTCTTTAGCGGTTTCGATCCATTCCTGAATGATGATCTCGACGTTGGCAAGAGCTTCCTTGTAAGTCTGTCCGTCGGCGGCGCAGCCGGGCAGCTCGGGAACTTCCGCAATAAACGCTTCGTCCGCATGACTCCAATAGACGAGGATCTCGTACCTCGGCATCGGCTTCTCCGGCCAATCGAGAATTGATTATAACAGGGCACGCGGCGCGGGCGTTTTGTCCACGGCGTCAAAACGACAGTACGGTTGACCCTAAACTGTTCGTCAGTACAGGTGGCAGTTCCCGCTCCGCGGACTAATCTGGCGATACACAGCCCTATCTCTAAGGTCGAAGTGTGGAGGCACAATGCGCCGCCTCAAGATCCTGCCTGCGATTCTGATCCTTCTTGCGATTCTGATTCTGCTCACGATGCCCATCGCCGCAGCGGCCCAGCAACCGACAACGGTAAGCGAAGTGGTGGACAAGGTCGTACGGCAGGAGCAGGCGGAAGTGCAACTGCTTCGCCAATATTCGCCGTTGGTGGAAACCTACATCCAGAATCGCCGCGCGGATAAGCAGGTAGGAGCGGTACCGGACGGCGACAAATACTTTCTGGGGCGGGCTGAGCTGGCGAAGGACGTGGAGCTTGAGCCGCTGGAGCTAGAGCATAGCGCGGGCATAAAGCACAAAGTTCTCGGGGGATGGTCTAGCTTTTTCTCCACGGAATTTCTTCCACGCGGCTTCCTGCAGATGATCTTTCTGGATATGAACGGCTTCGACCGTCAGCACTACAAGATTGAGTATGTGCGGCGCGAGTTTTTGGGCGAGGTGCGTTGCCTGGTATTCGACGTCGATCCTTTGCCGAAGTCGGGCAAAGGGCGATTTGTCGGGCGCATCTGGGTGGAGGATCAGGATTTCCACATTGTGCGTTTCAACGGGGCGTATGGCGGCTCGTCGATGACCAGCCATTACTTCAATTTCGATAGCTGGCGCGTGAATACTGGAAAAGACCAGTGGCTTCCGGCATTTGTTTACTGCGAACAGGGCAGCGTGCGGGACGCGCAGACGAGGAGGATGGGGTTCAAGGCCTTCCGAGCGCAAACGCGGCTATGGGGCTACAACATTGGCAATGTGCAAGGAGAGCAGGAGCTGAGCAAGATTCTGGTGGAAGGCGCGAACCCCGTCAATGACCAGTCGGAAGCAGCCAACGACTATTCGCCATTTCAAGCGGAGCGTGCCTGGGCCCGGCAGGCGGAAGAAAACATCACGGAACGACTAGAGCGGCAGGGTTTGATAGCGCCTCGTGGGGAAGTCGATAAAGTTCTGGAGACGGTGATCAACAACCTAGAGGTAACCAATAATCTGGACATTCAGCCGGAAGTCCATTGCCGCGTGCTGATGACGTCAACGCTGGAGTCGTTCAGCATTGGCCACACTATCGTGCTGAGCCGCGGGTTGATTGACGTGCTGCCTGATGAAGCCAGCCTGGCGGCTATCCTGCCACACGAGCTGGGTCACGTGGTGCTGGGGCATCACATGGATACGCAATTTGCGTTCTTCGACAGCCTGCGATTCAAAGAGAAGGAGACGTTCTGGCACTTTGACTTTGCGCGTACGCCGGAAGAGGAAGAGGCGGCCAAGCAAAAGGGGAACGAATTACTGAGCAACTCACCCTACAAGGAACAGTCCATTCCAGCGAAACTGTTCTTGCAGGCGCTCACGAGCCGGGCGAAGGAGATTCCCAACCTGATTAGCCCACACCTGGGGGACAGTGTTTCGACAAGCTTGACGGTTGTTGCGTCCGCGTTCTCCGCGCAGCCGTCCAGTGCGGAGCCGAAGCCGCCGCCTAACGGCATTGCGGCGCTGCCGCTCGGAGGACGTATCAAGGTCGACCCTTGGAATGACCACTTGCGAATGCTCAAGTCCAAACCAGCGGGCACGCTGGCTGAATCAGAAAGAATGCCGTTTGAGGTGACTCCGGTGCTGCTCTATCTCACGCGCCAGGGGGAGCACACGTCGACAGAAGCTGCCAGCGCCGTGGCGGCGAAATCCGATTCGGAAACAAAACCGTAGGCGCTCAAGAGAAAGTCTCCCCAGCGTCCCACAAACAATATCCTAAGGGCACCGCGCGTTTTGGTTTTTAGCTGCAACGTTTGACCTTTCATCGAACCGTGGGACAATTTCTTTGCCCACATGAACCGGCCTAAAAACTTCCGCGCCTACTTCCTGATTGCTGTTCTTGGTATCTCCGGACTGGTTTTGCTGCTGCGCGAGCATCGGCCTTCTTTCCTGCAGCCGGATTTGCACCTCTCGGCATACGTCTCGACGGCGGACGGCAACGTGACCGTCGTAGACCTGGTGAAGCTCAAGACCGTGGCGCGGATTGCTATCGGGCCCGGAGTTTCCGGGATGCGGGAGCACCCTACGCGGCCAGAGATTTTTGGTGTCAGCACGGCGGGCGGCTACGTGTGGATCCTCGATCCACGCGCGAATCATTCCATGGGGCAGGTGACCGCGCGAATCGCGGTGGGGCCGCTTCCCTACGCACTGGATTTTTCGCCAGACGGCAATCGCGTTTACACGACGGCGTCGGGAATGAACACGCTCGTTGCGATTGACGTTAAATCGCGCGCCGTCCTTGGTCGGGCGGCGACGGGACGCGAGCCCGTCCTCGCGCGAGCTACTCCGGACGGTAATACCGTGCTGGTGGTGAATCGGCGCGACGGCACGCTGGGCATTCACGATGCGGCCAGGCTGGCGCTACGCGCCAGTGTGGTCGTGGTCGCGCAGCCGGAAGACGTTGCGGTGCTGCCGGACAGTTCCCTAGCGTTTGTGCTGAGCCGTTCGGAGCGGCGCATGTCCGTGGTGGACCTGCGACGCGGTGTTCTGGTCACCAACCTCGAACTGGCCGGCAAGCCGACAGACATGCTGCTGAAACCGGATGGCGGCGAACTTTACGTGATTTCTCCGGAAGCGCATGGCTTACAGGTCATCAACACCTGGACGCACGAGGTGGGCGATTACATGGTGCTGGGGGCCGCGCCGACTCGGGGTGTGCTCAGCAACGATGCCGGCCTGATGTATGTTTCGGACACGGCTGCCGGCCGGGTCACACCGGTGGATATTTTGAACCGGCGAATTATTCGTGAGGCGCTATCTGAAAAGCATCCAGAAAAAGGTTTTCCGATTCCCGCCGGCGATTCTCCCGTGGCGTTGCGCTTTGATCCTGCAGAAAACCTGCTCCTAGTGGTGAGCCAAGGGTCGGGGGATTTGGCGGTGATTCGGGTGCGGACGAATTTTCTGTTGACGATGATTCCGGTGGGCGAGCATCCGCAGGAGCTTGCGGTGAAATTGTTTTAGTGAAGCCGCATGAATGCAGAACCTTCAAGAACAACTTTGAGTGTGGCATAAGGCGAACTGATTATTCCGGGGGCCAGGCAAAATGGTCTTCGCCGAGGTGGACGTCCAGGAAACCCTCAGCAGGCAAGACGTCGACGGGCAGGCCGCCGTGCCAAAGGGCGACACCCAGCCGCAGCTTGCTCTGGCCCTTAAGGTTAAACTGATCCCGGTGAATGGCAACTTCCAGTACGCGCTCGAAGGCAGCCTCAGCGACGAGCTTGGGATTAAGCAAGCAGACAAGGTCCTTTTCGACGGCAAAGCCCTGGACGTGGCTGCGCTGGAGATTCACGACGATGGTCAGCTCCTCGGCACCGCCGATGGTGATGCGAAACTCGGGGTCTTCCAGTTCGCCGAGCGCTTCAGAGAAGGGATCGATGCGCACGCAGAAGCGCTCTTGCTCGAAGCCGTAGCGCAGCTCGTGGAGGTAGAAGACGCGGCCGTGCATGGAACCGCCACGGCGTTCCGGTGAATAGAGGCCGGCGCCGAGCCATTCGAAATACGAGGTGTCGCGGCCGTCGACCGTAACGTTCAGCAGACTCGTTGGTGCAAGTTGCAGCGCGTGTTCAGGCCTGCGCTTGATGGGTTTGGCTAACTCTTCGGGCGCCACCTGGCCCAGCGAGAGATAAATGGCCGTCAGGTGCTTCCGATAGAGGGCGTCGAACTCGGCGTCGTTCGCGGTGCTGTGCTCTGGGCCGAACCACCAGCACCAGTCGCTGCCCTCTGCGGCCAGAAGCGATTCGCGGGCTTCCAAGAGAGCGGTTTCGGTGGGGGCGTCCGCTCTTCCTTGTTTGCGAGCCTCAAAGGCCCGAGCGTAGGCTTCGCGGGCGTCCCAAAGTAATTCCCATGCCGCGACGTCTTCGGCGTGGCCAATCCACACGTCGAAATTTGCGTTGATCCACGAGGCGGGGAAAATTCCAGCGGTGGCGGGAATTCCGCCGGCGGCGGCGATGGCTTCGGTTGCAGTAAGCGCGCGGAAATCCTGGTCGTCCTGGATGCGTCCGTAAAACTCGCGGAGAAACGCGCGGCCGTTCCCTGGATAGTATTCCCAGGCGTTTTCGCCGTCGAGGAAGAGACAGATCGTGAGCGGCTGATTGGTTTGCACTGTTTCTCCGAGGTGCCGCATGCGGGCGTGGAGATCGGCGGCAGCGGCCTTGGCATCCATGCGGCTGTAAACGAAGCCGACGAGGTCGGACAAGTGGTGATCGCGAAACAAACCGGTAATTCCGTTTGGGGCAACTTGCACTTGCCAGGGTTTATAGAGGCGATCGGCGTTGGCGGGAATGCCATTGCCATCGCGGAAAAACCCGACGTTGAGCGTGCGGCCGAGGACGCCTTCATCCGTGCCGAACCACTGAAAACCTTCTTCGGCGGCGATGGTGAGTGCTTGGTCGGAAACCGAACCTTCAGAAGGCCACAGGCCAGCGGGCTTCGAGCCAAAAACTCGCTCGTGATACTCGCGAGCAAGCCGCAATTGCTCGCGCGCATCTTCGGGACGGCGGTAGGCGCGGCGCGGCAGAGGCGTGCCGGGATTCGCGACGCGGGCGATATCGGAATCGCAGATCAACGGAAGGATGGGGTGGTAGAAGGGAGTGGTGCTGAGTTCGATCTGGCCGCTCTGCGCCGCATTACCATATGCCGGGAGCACCAGACCCAGGAACTCGAGCTGCTTTTTTCGGAGCCCGGATTTCTCTTGCTCTGTGTAATCCTTTCCTTTCGTTGCGAGACGGCTGACGAGGTCGTCCTTTTCGAACCAGGACTCTTCCATCCACGCCAACTGAGAGAGGAGCTGCAGGTCGCGCCAATCGCGTGGGGTGAAGGAGACCAGCGCCTGCGCGCCGCCTGCGGGCCGTGACCATTCAAATAGCTCCACGAAACGCGGCCAACGAGACATCAGGCGCTCGTGATTCACCTGAAACGCGCGCGCGATGATTTCGGCTTTGTCCTCGCGGGTTAGTTCGTCGGTATTCTTAAACGCCAGCGAGAACCAGGGCTCCTTGAAACTGCAGCTGGCGTATTCCTCGAGTTGCATGCCTAGCGAAGGCACGACGTTGAAAGTGGCATGAAAGTTGGGAAATTCGCGAAGCACGTCGACCATGCCCCAGTAATCTTTCAGAGCGTGCAGGCGGGTCCATGGAAGGACGTAGCGCCCGCTTTCGGGATCGCGGTACTGCGGCTGATGCATGTGCCACAAGACAACAAGATGGACCCGCTTCATTTCTCGTGTCGCTCCCGTGCTAATTCGATGACCGGAGTGTGTCCGGCTGGCCGTTGAAGATTCAAGCAGTGGTGCAGGCCCGATTCAGTAGGTACGTGCCCGCCCATCTTGGATACGAAAAGAACCACTGTAAGAAAAACTATCACGTAATCGGCGGTAAGAGAAACCGGCCGGCGCGCACGCGTTGAATACTAGTGTCGTAGCGAGGCCTAGTATAGAATCCGCGACTGGCAGCTGGGTTTCTCCAGAGGGTGAAGAGTGCAAGCGGGCGGAGTTTGCCGCCAGAAACGATCGTCTCTGATGACATTGCTACCGCGGCTCAGAATGTATCCCCGGAAACAATTGGATATTCGGTGGCGGGATCTTGCGTGCGCGGCGTTTCACTGTGTTTTCCGCAGGAGCATTCGCGCCAAGGAGGCGGAGGTCGAAGGCAGGTTTGCCCCGGGTTACCCGGTGCTTTCGGCGTTCACGGTTCGAACCGGGTTTGATCTGCTCCTAGGTGCGCTGGAGCTCCCAGCCGGCAGCGAAATCCTGATGACCGCGCTGACGATCCCGGAAATGGTGAACATCGCGAAGCATCACGGATTGGTTCCGATTCCCCTGGATATTGAAAGCGGCACGATGGCGCCACAGATTTCGACGATTGAATCGGCCATTACGGAGCGGACGAGAGCGATCGTGGTGGCGCACCTCTTTGGCACGCGAGTGCCAATGGGACCGCTGGTCGAGTTGGCGAAAAAGCGCGACATCCTGGTGATCGAGGACTGTGCGCAGGCGTTTACGGGACCGGACTACACCGGTCATCCGGAAACGGATGTGGCTATGTTTAGCTTCGGATCGATCAAGACGATGACGGCGCTGGGAGGAGCGCTCCTGCGTGTGAAAGATGCCGAGCTGCTCCGGAAAATGAGAATGATCCAGCGGACACACCCGACGCAGACCCGCAAAGAATTTGCAAAGGTGGTGCTGACGCATGTGGTCCTGAAACTGTTTACGCTGCCCCTGATGTTCGGCCTGTTCTATCGTGGATGCCAGTTCCTCGGAGCAGATTTCGAAGGCGTGATCGCAAAAATGCGGGGATTGGATGACAAGGATTGGTTGAAGGAGATCCAGTGGCAATGCTCGTACCCGCTCTTGGCCCTTCTTGCATATCGATTGCGCACGTTTGACGCGGCGCGGCTGAGGCAGCGAGTTTTGGTGGGCGAGGAGTTTGCGAAATCGTTGCCGCCGGAGATTTCCTATCCCGGGAATCGCGCGGAGTTCCACAGCTTTTGGATCTTTCCGATTCTGGTGGAGGCGCGGGAGCGGTTCATGGAAGAGCTTCACCGGCAGGGATTCGATGGCACCGCGGCTGGTTCGGCCCTTGCGGTTATCGAGCCGCCGGCTGGAAGGGAGAATCATGAGCCGGCAAAGACAGGGGAGATTTACGGAAAACTGCTCTACCTGCCGGTGGATCCGAAGGTTCCGCCACGGGAACGCAAGCGATTAGGCGGTGCGATTAGAGAAACCTGCGAAAAGGCGCCACATCTGCGGTTGACAGATGCGCGTCGCGTGTATTCGGCCGTTGCTCGGACGATTGAAACGCCGAGGAGCGTTGCCGATATTCGGAGCGCTTTGCAGCGCGCGCAGCGTGACGGCGTGCCTGTCTGCATGATGGGAACCGGCCACAACCTGGGTGGGCATGCCTTTGTGAACGGCGCCATGGTTCTGGACATGCGGCAATTTAACCGTGTGCTTTCCCTTGACGCGGAGCAGAAGCGCATCACTGTGGAGAGCGGAATTACGTGGGACAAAATACAAGAGGCGTTGAGTCCATCGCGCCTGGCGTTAAAAGCTATGCAGTCTGACAACATTTTCACCGTGGGAGGCTCGCTTGCGGCGAATGCCCATGGGCGCGACTCACGCTATCCCACGCTGGTAGACAGCGTGCTTGGATTCCGAATCCTGCTGGCCGATGGATCGGTGAAGTCCATAAGCAGAACGGAGAATCCAGACTTGTTCCGGAACGTCATCGGCGGTTATGGGTTGTTCGGAATAATTCTCGATGTGGAACTGGAGCTGGTAGAAGATTGTGTCTACGAGCAAAGCTCTGCCGTCATTCCGCTGGGCAGCTTGGTTGGATACTTTGAGCGAGAAGTAAGCGAAAATCCGCTGACCGAGCTTTTTCTAGCGCGGCCGTCGATTTCGTCGGGGAGCTTTCTAAACGACACGATCGTTACCGTGTGGCGAAGGACGGACCGAACCCGCAAAGGGATTTTCCAATTGGATCATGAGCGCCACGTGGCGCGCGACCGTTTCTTGTTTGGATTGTCACGAAGCTACCAATGGGGGAAGGCGCTCCGGTGGCAAGCAGAAAAATACATCGCCGCTGGCGAATCACGGAAGACGATAGTATCCAGAAACAATGCCATGCGGCCGCCGGTATCAGCGGTAAAAATGCTGGAGCATGATTCTGTGAAAGACTCGGATGTGATCCAGGAATTCTTTATTCCGTTTGCGGGTTTTATGACCTTCATGGATGGCATGCGCCAAATCGTACGGGAAGACGGCACCAATCTTCTCGGCGTGACCCTGCGGTACGTGAAAGCAGGCAACGAAACGGCTCTTTCGTATGCGCCAACGAAAGACGCGTTTGCGGTGATATTTTACTTTAATGAACTCTGCTCGGAGGAGGGCCGCGCCAGGGGCAATCAGTTGATCAACCGGCTGAACCGCCTCGCACTCCAGTGCGAAGGGACGTTTTATCTGACTTACGTGAGGAATCTCGACAGTGATACCTTGAGGCAAGCTTATCCTGGGATTGATGCCTTCTTTCAAAAGAAACACGCCTTCGATCCGGAGGGCCGCTTTACCAGCAGATTTTTTGAAATGCATGGAAAGCGGAAACTGGCAAGACGGGCGGCAAGCGGAAGGTGAGAGAAGGCGCGGGTGCCCCCAGGCTGCGCACTTGGAATTAAAGATTCGGCAGTGGCACTATTTTCGAGGAATTTAAACAGAAAGGAGAACATTCCGTGGCAACGATCACGACCAAAGACGGCACGACGATCTACTACAAAGACTGGGCCAAAGGACAGCCTGTGGTGTTCAGTCACGGATGGCCTCTAAGCGCCGACGCTTTCGAAGACCAAATGCTGTTTCTTGCCGACCGCGGCTACCGTTGTATCGCGCATGACCGTCGCGGTCATGGGCGTTCCAGCCAACCGTGGGAAGGCAATGAAATGGACACGTACGCGGACGACCTAGCGGAACTCGTTGAGAAACTTGACCTGAAGGACGCCATTCACATCGGTCACTCGACTGGAGGCGGAGAAGTTGCGCGCTACATC
The DNA here is from genome assembly GCA_001917435.1 of Acidobacteria bacterium 13_2_20CM_2_57_6. Taxonomy (GTDB): domain Bacteria; phylum Acidobacteriota; class Terriglobia; order Acidiferrales; family UBA7541; genus Acidiferrum. The sequence goes on along the minus strand of MNEA01000110.1, from coordinate 27,226 downwards.
GGTCGTCACGGCTCAAAACGCGTGGCAAAAGCTGTGCTGATCGGCGCGGTGCCTCCGCTCATGCTGAAGACGCCTGCCAATCCTGGAGGATTGCCCATTGAGGTTTTCGACCAAATCCGCGCCGGCGTTGTCAATGACCGGTCGCAATTTTTCAAGGACCTTAGCGCCCCGTTCTACGGCGCCAATCGGCCAGGTTCAAACGTTTCCCAGGGCCTGCGGGACTCGTTCTGGTTGCAAGGAATGTGGTGCGGACTCAAGGCCGCCTATGACTGCATCAAGGCCTTTTCGGAAACGGAGTTCACCGAAGATCTGAAAAAAATCGACGTGCCGACACTTATCCTTCATGGCGACGACGACCAGATCGTTCCGATCGCCGATTCAGCGCTTTTATCCGCGAAGCTCGTAAAAGGAGCCACGCTCAAGGTCATTCCCGGCGGGCCGCACGGCATGTGCTCGACCTTGAAGCAGCAAATCAATGAGGAGTTGATCGCATTTTTCAAAGCCGGAGCAGTCGCGGCGTCGGCGTGACGAGATCTAAAGTCCTCTGGAACTGGGCAGCAATAGTGTAATCAAATTCATTCCGCAGAAAAGGGCCTGTGGTATTTTTATGTTGCGCTGGATTCAGCGCACGCCCACCGAGGCCGACGGTGTTTATACCATGGTCGTGAACATCCGGCTCGCACGAGGCCGCCTGAATTCAAAGGACTGCGGCGAGCTTCATAAAGTGGGGAGAAGAAAATGATTCTTATCACTGGCGCCAGCGGGAGCGTTGGCAAAGCGGTTTTGCTCGAAGCGATCCGAAGAGAGTCCAAAGTCCGGGCCATGTACAGGTCCAAGGAGGAGGCCGCTAAGGCGCCCTCGGGATGCCAGGCAGTGCTGGCGGATTATGCGGACAAGCATAGTCTGCGCAAGGCGCTGGACGGAGTGAATTTCGTGTACGTGGTTTGTTCCCCGATTCCGCAGCTCGTGGAACTGGAAAGCAATATGCTCGTCGCGTGCAAGCAAGCTGGAGTAAAGCACGTGGTTCTGAATTCAGCCCTCGGAGCGGGAGATTACCCGAAGTCGTTTCCGAGCTGGCACCGTCAGGTTGAAGATAAGCTCAAGTCGTCGGGAATGAGCTGCACGATCCTGCGGCCCAATGGCTTTTTGCAGAACATCGTGACCTACAATGCTGCGAGCATACGCACGCAGGGCGCATTCTATGCAGCAATGGGCGACGCTAAGGTCAGCTATCTGGACGTTGGGGACATCGCCGTTGTGGCCGTCAAAGCGCTTCGCGGTGGTCCGCACTCCGGAAAAACGTATGAATTGAATGGACCGGAGGCGATATCGAATGAAGAGCTGGCCAAGCGAATCTCCAAAATCTCCGGCCGCACCGTGAATTACGTGGACATTCCGGAATCGGCGCAGCGCGAAGCGATGCTTGGCATGGGTATGCCGGAGTGGCAGGTGACGGCGCTTCTGGAACTTCAGCAGTATTACAAGCAGGGCGGCGGCGCGAAAACCGATGGTGTGCTTCGATCCTTGATTGAGCGCGCTCCCGTGACACTCGATCAATACCTGAAGGCGAATGCCAAGGAATTTCGAGATCAGGCCGCGTCAGCCTAGAGATAGAGAACCGAAATGAGCACAGCAGCGGATTCGTCGGAAGTCAAGAATCCCAAGACCGGAATGACGCATGCGGAGATGAAGGAATTCATCCGCAATCATTTTGAAGAATTCGTTCTCAGGAATCGTGATTTGGCGGATCGCCAACCGGCAGATCGTGGAGCGCTGGGCTTACCTGGAGAGTCCCCACCCGGTGCGTGGCTAGAGTTGCAAACTTAAAGGATTCTCAGGGGCCTGCGGAAGAGATACACAGAACGCGGCTAGGCGAGCGTTGTCGCGACCGTGTTACACTCACCGTTCGCGTCATGCGCATCCTGGACCGGTATATCGTCCGCGAAGTTTTCCGCCACGCATTCCTCGGACTTATCGTCTTCACTTTTGTCTTTTTCGTGCCGCAATTGGTCCGGTTGATGGAGCTGTTTGTGCGCCACAGCGGTTCCGGCGTGCAAGTTTTGACGCTCTTTGTCTGCATCTTTCCTGCTGTGTTTGTGTTCACCGTGCCGATGGCCACGCTGATCGGCGTGCTGCTGGGACTTGGGCGCATGTCGGCGGACAGCGAGATCATTGCCTTGACGGCGCTGGGCATCGGTCGCCGCCGGATTCTGCTGCCGGTGGGTGTTTTGGCGCTCACGGGCGCAGTTGTGACGCTGGCAATGACGACCTGGCTTGGACCACTGGCTCTGCGGACGTTTCGTTCTTTGCAGGCCGACTTGGTTACCTCGCAGATCTCTTTTGCTTTGCAGCCGCGGGTATTCGATGAACGCTTTCCGCGCATGGTTCTCTACGTTAACGATGTGACGGCGGCGGGCACACAATGGCACGGCGTATTCCTGGCGCAGACGGGCGGGGAGGGCGGCTCACAGTTGACATTGGCTGAGAAGGCCATCGTGATTGCCGAGCCGAAACAAGGCAAGTTGGAGCTGCACCTGCAGGGCGGCACGACCCACGAATTTTCGCGCGAGGACGCAGACCACTACTCCGTTACCGCATTTGGGCAGAGCGATTGGCCGATCGAGTTTAGCGGCCTGGCCGCGGCTCCACCGCGTCAGCTCAACAATCCCGAGCGCTCGGTAAGTGAGCTTTGGAATGATAACGGCCCGGGCTGGCGAGAGGCCCGCGTGGAGCTTCACCGCCGCTTTGCATTTCCGATTGCGTGCTTTGCCTTTGCGCTAATCGCGGTACCTCTCGGAGCCCAGCCACGGCGCGGCGGCCGGGCGGCGGGCGCGCTTCTTGCCGTCATCCTGATCGCTTCGTATTACTTGCTGACCGTGACGGGGGCGAATCTTGCCCGGCAAGGTGCATTGACACCAGGGGCGGGAACCTGGGCCGCCAACGTCATCGTTTTCCTGCTTGGGCTCGTACTGCTGCCGCGGATGGAGCAATTCCGTGGCGAGAACCGCTGGCTCCGTCCCATCAATTACCTGAAATCAAGAAAGCGCCTCTTGCGCCGGCGAAGAGCGCTAGCGCGCGCCAAAGCCGCCACGGCAAATGGCGTGAATGGCGAACACCCAGCGCAAGAAGTCTTGTCCCGTTCCAGCGGAAGCTTTCCGCAATTGATCGACATTTATGTTTTGCGGCGGTTCCTTTATTATTTCGTGCTCTTAATGGGCGCGTTTGTTTTTTTGTTCGAGACATTTACCTTCTTCGAGCTCCTCGACGACATTGCCCGCCATCGAGTTCCCTTCCTAATCGTGGTCGATTATTTTCGCTACCTTGCGCCCTACCTCCTCTATCAGCTCGCGCCCCTGGGTGCGCTGGTGGCTGTTCTGGTGACGCTGGGAATCATGAGCAAAAACAACGAAATCGTGGCCATCAAAGCCAGCGGAATTAGCATGTACCGGCTGGCGGTGCCGTTGTTGCTTGCGGGACTGACGCTCGCCCTAGCTATGATCGGGCTTGACGATACGTATCTGCCCTACGCGAACCAGCGCCAGGACGCCCTTCATAACTTGATTAAGGGCCGTCCGCCGCAGACATATACCCACCCGCAGCGCTGGATCTTTGGGGAAAGCTCGAAGATTTATAATTACGACCTGTTCGACCCGACGCAAAACCTTTTTGGCGGGCTCACTGTGCTGGAAATCGATCCGGTGACGTTTCAGGTGCGCCGGCGCGTCTTTGCCGCGCGCGCGCGATGGTCGGAAACGCAAAAGGTCTGGGTTCTCGAAGGGAGTTGGGTGAGGGATTTCGCCGATGGCGCGATTGTCCGCTACGAGCACCTGCCTCCTGTGACCTCGCTGCCGGAACTCACGGAGCCGCCCAGTTACTTCAACCGCGAGGTGCGGCAGGCGTTTCAGATGAGCTGGCGGGAGCTGCGAAATTACATTGACGGACTGCAGCGCGCGGGCTTCGATGTGTCGACGCTGTCCGTGCAATGGCACGAAAAGGTAGCCTTCCCGTTGATGGCGCCCGTGAGCATGCTGCTGGCGATCCCATTCGCATTTCTGGTCGGGACGCGCGGCGCGGTGGGAGGGGTGGCGCTGGGGATGGGATTGGGGGTTGCCTACTTGTCGGTGGCAAGACTCCTGGAAGCCATGGGAGGCGTGGGGCAGCTTCCTCCGTTCCTGGCAGGGTGGTCGCCGGACATCATTTTCTTTTTCCTAGGGCTGTACTTCTTTTTCAAAATGCCGACGTAGAAAAGGAAATCGGCAGTGACCGGCGGCGTTACATGCGCGCTCACTGCCGACTTCAAGTATTACTTTAGGCTGGCTTGGGGCGGAGATTCCGCTTCTTTTTCCGCGCTTCCTTTTCTTCAACTATTACTTGAGCTGCGGCCAGGCGCGCAATGGGAACGCGGAACGGTGAAGCGCTGACGTAGTCCATGCCAACTTGATGACAGAACTTCACGCTGTCCGCATCGCCGCCATGTTCGCCGCAGATACCGATTTTGAGTTTAGGACGTGTTTTGCGGCCGCGCTCGATGCCCCAGCCCATTAGCATGCCAACGCCTTTGGTATCGAGCGATTGGAAGGGATCTGCAGCAAAAACGCCTGCTTTCTTCTCGTCCACGTAGTCCGGCAGGAAGCGGCCGGCATCGTCTCGGGAGAGTCCCATTGTGGTTTGCGTCAGGTCGTTGGTACCGAAAGAAAAGAACTCCGCCACTTGCGCAATCTCGCCGGCCAACAATGCCGCGCGCGGCAGCTCGATCATCGTGCCCACCAGATAATTTAACTTCACGCCGGATTTCTTGATCAGATCCTCTGCGACACGACGGGTCGCTTGTTCGAGAATGAAGAGTTCCTTACGATCCAGGGTGAGCGGGTGCATGATCTCAGGTAATACTTTAATTCCTGATTTTTGGCATTCGATGGCTGCCTCGATGATGGCGCGCACCTGCATCTCGAGAATCTCGGGATAAGTGATAGCCAGGCGGCAGCCTCGATGACCGAGAATGGGATTCGCTTCGTGCAATTGCTCGACACGGCGGGCGACGACCTCGACATCGATCTTCAAATCACGGGCCAGCTCCTCTTGCTTGGCGCGCTCGTGGGGGACGAACTCGTGGAGCGGCGGGTCAATCAGCCGGATAGTGACCGGGAAACCGTCCATGGCTTTGAAGATGCCGACAAAATCGCGCCGTTGAAACGGCAGCAACTTATCGAGTGCCTTGACGCGTGCTTCCCTGCTGTCGGCCAGGATCATTTCCTGGATGGCACGCTGGCGTTCATGGCTCCTCTCCGGCTGCTCGAAGTCGGTGAAGAACATGTGTTCCGTACGGCACAGGCCGATGCCCTCTGCGCCGAACTCAATGGCCTTGCGCGCATCTTGCGGGGTGTCCACGTTCGTACGGACACGCAGCCGGCGCGTCTCATCGGCCCACTTCATCAGCGTTTCGTAAGACTTCGGAAGCTGCGGAACAACCAATGGCATCGCTTCGGTGTAAGACAGCGGCATGGCTGGTCTTGCCGCCGGTAGCCGTCAAAATGCCCTGCGCGACTGCCATGCCACCAACATCCTCAGGGCTGGTTTCGCGCCGGACCAAGATAACTTTCTCGCCGCGCTCGGCCCACTCTTCCGCTCTCTGCGCTGAGAAAACAACTTTGCCGACGGCCGCGCCGGGCACAGCGTTGATTCCAGTGGCCAGGATTTTTGACGTCAGGGACTTCCTGTCGACCTTGACATCGATCACCGGATAGAAGAGGCGCTCGATGTCCTCGGGCTTGATGCGGAGAATGGCTTCTTCCTTGGTGATGAGTTTTTCGTTAGCCATGTCAACGGCGATGCGGAATGCAGCGGCCGGTGTGCGCTTCCCGGTGCGCGTCTGCAGCATGTACAGCTTGCCGTCTTCAACGGTGAACTCCATGTCTTGCATGTCGCGATAATGCTTTTCAAGTTTTACTCGAACCTTTTCGAGCTGCCCGTAAACCTTGGGCATCGTCTTCTGCATTGCGCGCAAAGGCATCGGAGTGCGAATGCCGGCCACCACGTCTTCGCCCTGGGCATTCACAAGATAGTCGCCGTAGAAAATCTTCTCGCCAGAACTCGGATCGCGAGTGAAGCAGACGCCGGTACCGGAAGTGTCGCCGGTATTTCCGAAGACCATTTGCACGACGTTGACGGCGGTACCGAGCAGGCCCGTAATTTTCTCGACGCGGCGATAGGTCACTGCCTTCTCTGCCATCCAGGAACCGAACACGGCGCCAATCGCTCCCCAAAGCTGATCAATGGGGTCATCCGGAAAATCCTTCCCTGATTCTTTGCGGAAATAGGCCTTGTATTCCGCCACCAATTCTTTCCAGCCGCTGGCGGGCACAGCGGTATCTTCCTTAACGCGCAGCCGGTCTTTTAGGGCGCGAAGGCGGTGCTCAAGATCCTCTTTGGACATGCCCATGACCACCGTCGAATACATTTGCACGAAGCGGCGATATGCGTCATAAGCGAATCGCTCATTCCTGGTTGTAGAAGCGAGGCCTGCGACAGAGCGGTCGTTCAAGCCGAGATTGAGAATCGTCTCCATCATTCCGGGCATGGAGCGAGCAGAGCCGGAACGCACGCTAACAAGGAGTGGATTCTTCGGGTCGCCAAGCTTCTTCTTTGTGGTGCGCTCGAGCGTCACGACGTTATCGGCCACCTGTTTCTTCAACTCGGAAGGATACTTCTTTCCGTTCTTGTAAAAATAGTCGCAGGCTTCCGTGGAGATGGTGAAACCAGCTGGCACCGGCAAGCCGATCTTGGTCATCTCGGCGAGACCCGCGCCCTTACCACCGAGGAGATCTCGCCAGGTTCCATCCCCTTCTGCCTTGCCGGCACCGAAAAAATACGCCCATTTTTTCACTGTACGCCTCGCTTGTCGTTTTTTGAATTGTGGAACGCTTTCCTAGTACCGCCATTCCGCAGCGGCGTCCGGAAAAATTGTCGGCACGCCGACTTTGCATTAGTTCAAGTAATACTTGAAATTGCTAGCGCCGCTCTTCACCGCCAAGTTCAGAGAAGTCGGCCACGGTCGTGAACTCGCGCAGCAATTCCGCGAGCAATGCCAGGCGGTTGTTTCGTACGGCTTCGTTGTCTGCCATCACCATGACGCCATCAAAAAAATGATCGACGGCTTTTCGCAACCCGGCAATGGTTTCCAAAGCCTCCTGATACTTCCCTGCGCGCTTCTGCGTCTGCACTTTCGACGCGGCATCCCGAACTGCGGAATGGAGCCCGCGTTCTGCGGCATTCTCAAACAGCTCCGGATTCACATGGAGAGAATTGCCTGGCGCCACATTGGCCTTCTCCAGGATTTTGCGAATGCGCTTGAAGGAAACCGCAAGCGGCTCGAAGTTCTTGGACTTGCGAATGACCCTTAAGGCGGCCAGGCGTTTTTGCGCGTCCACTAAATCATCGGCGCCAGCCCGGAAAACAGCGCTAACTTCGTCGTATCCGAAGCCTTCCCGTTCACGGAAGACAAACTTGGCGCGGTCGAGAATGAAGTCAAGGATTTGCGCTTCCTGGTCCGGCGTCACGCCGCGCTTGGGCTTGTGGGTCAATAGCGCCTTAGACGCCGCGCCGATTGCCAGGGGAAGCGGAACAGGGAGCTTCTTCTCCAGAATGATCTTGACCATTCCCAATGCGGCGCGGCGTAAGGCGTAGGGATCGCTCGATCCAGTGGGGATCACTCCCACTGCAAAACAGCCGACCACGGAATCGAGCTTGTCCGCAAGCGCGACAGCGCACCCGGTCAGATTGCGCGGTATGGGATCATCCAGCCCGACGGGACGGTAGTGATCATAGACGGCGTCAGCAATTTCGTCAGACTCGCCTTGGGCGCGTGCGTATAGCCCCCCTACAATGCCTTGAAGCTCGGTGAACTCGCGCACCATTTCGGTGGCCAGGTCGCACTTGGCCAGCTCTGCGGCGCGATCGGCTTCTGCGACGTGGGCAAGAACCATGCCCAGATTGAACCACTGCTCTGTGAACCAGCGGGATATGGTGCGGATGCGCTCGACCTTGTCGCGATAGCTGCCAAGACGCGATTCGTACGTAACACGCTCCAGCTTGGGTAAATAGTCGGCGAGCCGACATTTCTGGTCAGCCTGCCAGAAGAACTGCGCGTCGGCAAAGCGCGCCCGGAGGACACGCTCATGTCCGGCGCGGATCAACCCCTTGCCATCCTTGTCCAGATTGATGACTGCCAGGAAGTGGGGCGCCAGTTCCCCGTTCTTCTTTTCCACGGCGAAATACTTCTGGTGGTCGCGCATTACCGTGACCAAAATCTCGTCGGGGAGACTTAGAAAGGCCGGATCGAAATTGCCCTGAATGACCGTAGGGTATTCGTTGAGATAGGCTACCAGCTTCCGAAGCGTCGCGTCCTCGTGAATGCGGTAGCTCCCCTTCTTGGCATGTGCCTCGAGTTCCGCCGCGATTTTTTCCTGACGCTTGGCGGAGCGAATGATCACCCCGTTTTGCTGGAGACGCTTCTCGTAGTCCGCAAAGTTGCTGACGGTAACGGCACTCGATCCGAGAAAGCGATGCCCGCGCGTGGTGCGTCCGGCAGCGATGCCGGCGACAGAAAGTTTCAGCGGCTTGCCGTCGAGCACCGCCACGATCCAGCGGATCGGACGAATAAAGCGTGCGCCGTCGAGGCCCGTCCATGTCATGGAGCGCGGCCATGTGAGATCGTGCACAGCTCGCGGGAGGATGCCTGTCAGGATTTGCTCGGCGGTCCTCCCCAGTTTCACTTGTTTGGCGGCCAGGTACTCACCCTTGGGCGTTTGGACCAGATAAAGATCACTGACGTGAACGCGCTGCTTCTCGGCGAAGCTCTGTGCCGCGCGTGTCGGCGCGCCGACGGAATCGTAAGCCACAGACTTGGGTGGCCCGGTCACTTCCGTTTCGACGTCCGGCTGTTTGGCGCGCAGCCCACGGACCCAGGTAGTCAGTCGGCGCGGCGCGCTGAAAGTCTCCACCGACACCCCGTCCGCGAGACTTTCGGCGGTGAGCAGCTTCTCAACATTCGTACGAAGTTCCTCTTCGGCTTTAGGGAGCATCCCCGCCGGAATTTCTTCGCAGCCGACCTCGAACAGGAGTTCGACGCGCTTGTCTGCCGTGGGTACCTTCATGCGCGCGCCTCGCGCTGGGCTGAAGCGCTGCCGATTTGCGAAAGGTACGCTGCGGCAGTCCGGCAAGCAATGGTTCGGACGCGGGCCATGAGGGCGGCGCGCTCCGTGGTGGAGATTACGCCGCGCGCGTCCATCAGGTTGAAAAGCTGAGAACACTTGAGGCAGTGATCGTAGGCGGCAAGCAGCGGATAACGAACGCGCTCCTTCCCTTCCAGGCCCTTGAACCCGTCAAGAAGTTCCTTGGCCTGCTTCTCATGCAATTCAAATTCGGACCGAATCGCGGACGCATCGCTGCGATCGAAGCTGTATTCCGAAAATTGCTGCTCCTCCATCAGGCGAATGTCCCCATAAGTTTTGTCCTCGGACCACCGAAGGTCGTAAACGCTCTCGACGCCCTGAAGGAACGCGCAGATGCGTTCGAGACCGTAGGTGAGCTCCACGGAGATAGGGTCAAGATCAATTCCGCCGCTCTGCTGAAAGTAGGTGAACTGTGTGATTTCCAGACCATCCAGAAGCACTTGCCATCCAATACCCCACGCTCCCAGGGTGGGAGACTCCCAGTTGTCTTCTTCAAATCGAATGTCGTGTTCCTTCAGGTTGATGCCGATAGCGCCCAAACTCTTCAGGTAGATGTCCTGCACATCCACCGGAGAGGGCTTAAGGATCACCTGAAACTGGGAGTGTTTGTACAGCCGATTGGGATTCTCGCCGTAGCGGCCGTCGGCGGGCCGACGACTGGGCTGAACGTAGGCAACCCGATAGGCATGTGTCCCAAGCACGCGCAAAAACGTTTGCGGGTGCATCGTGCCGGCGCCAACTTCTACATCATACGGTTGTTGCAGCACGCAACCTTGCTTCACCCAAAAGTGCGAGAGTTGAAGAATCAGATCCTGGAAGGTGAGGCCCTTTGGTTTTTTCTCAAGTTTTACTTTAGATTTCAAGCAGTCTCCAAAAGTTCGCGCGTTGCTAAACGTCGTTCCAGGTGATTCTCGATCCAAACCAGCCCTGCCTCACGGAGTTGCTTAACGCTGGGCTGCATGGACTTCTCGTATTCGATGCGATCCAATCGTTCGCCCGTGAAGCGCTCGGCAAGGTTTCTTGCTTCGACGTGCAATGGCTTTATTCCGCCGCGCCGGCACTTCTCGCAAAAAAGGCCGGACTGGTGTGCGTCATAAAAGGCCGCCTTCGCGCCAAATGTCCTATCGCAAGCGACGCAGCGGTCGAAACGCGGAAGCCAGCCGCCTAGTCTCACCGTCCAGAAAACGAAATAGCTCAACGGCAAAGCCCAATCGCCGCTGCGCTCTACTTCGCGTGTGGCCAGCAGAATCAGTCGGAACATGGCCTCGGAGACTTCGTGCTCCGGCAGAATCAACTCTGAAATCTCGCTGATCACCGCGAGCCCGGTACTGAGACTGTAATTGCTCTGCGCCTGATGAAAGGACTCGAGCAATTCTGCCTGCTGGATGCGCACCAGTTCGCGCGTTTCCTTCTCGACGTACCAGATCTGGACATGAGAAAGAACCTCGAGCGTCGACCCATAGCGGTTGTTCAACCGCCGCGCGCCTGCGGCTACCCCGCGTACGCGTCCCGAAGAGCGCCCCAGAAAACTCACCAGGCGGTCCGCCTCGCCTAGGGGAAATGTCTTCAGGATGATGGCTTCCGTTTCCCGCGCAGGCATGAGCAGTCGGCGCGCCGACGCTGCGCCGGACAAACTGGAACCCACCGTCCGAAGCGCGCGCACACGCAGAGCTATTGTAAATACCACACGCGCACCCATCGTGCAATGTCTGCAAGTAGATTTCTCTCCAATTCAAGCGCGCGCTCCTCTGGATGTGCATTTCATGCGGGTGAAATTCTCCTGAGTTCTTCCACAGAAAGACGGGGCAAAGCTTGCAAATGGAACGAATTACGGCCCCAGAATTATTCTGTTAACTAGAGGTTTTTCAGCGGCAACATTATCGGACGCAGTAAACCGTTCATCGGCTCTTTCCATTTCCCGCGCGTTTCGCTACTCTGCTGCGGACCTCAACCTATGTTCATCCCCCTCAAGGACCTGAATCCCTCGCGCACCTATCCGTTCGTTAACATCACGTTGATCTTTGCCAACGTTGTCATATTTCTCTATCAAGTCGGTCTTGAAGCCACGCTTCCACGGCGCGCCTTCGACGCCCTTCTCTTGTCGTATTCCACGGTCCCGGCTCGTTTCCCGGCCTACCTTGCCGGGCACGTCAGCTTTGAAGTCTCTTTCGTTCCCCTCTTAACCAGCATGTTTCTCCATTCCGGGTTTCTGCATCTGGCCGGCAATATGCTCTTTTTGTGGATCTTCGGGGACAATGTTGAGGACTTTTTCGGGCACGTTGGGTACTTCTTCTTTTATCTGGTGTGCGGGATCGGGGCGGGGCTGCTGCACGTGGTTTTCAATTTTCACTCCAACATCCCTGCGGTAGGCGCCAGCGGGGCCATATCGGGTGTGATGGGCGCGTACATGCTTCTCTATCCGCGAGCTCGAATCCTTACTCTCGTTTTCATTTTCCCCCTGCCCGTTCCAGCCGTAGTCTTTCTGGGCTTATGGTATGTCATGCAGTTTCTTGCCGGGCTCAGCACGATAGGCGTCAAGGTTACGGGAGGAGTGGCCGTCTGGGCCCATGTCGGGGGGTTCCTGTTGGGGATGCTACTCACAACGATGGTGAGGCGACGGTAGGGAGAACGCCGGCCTCGAGTTCAAGTATTACTTTACTTTGGGCTTAAGCCTAAGTCCAAACATGCATCGCGAAAACCACAACTGCCTCGCCGTGCCCCTGTGGTCGAGGCCTAGACTACGTTTGTCCGAGTGCCTCGACGGCTTTGGCGGCAAGCCAATCGCCCACTTCCGGCGTACGTTTATTGCCGCCGAGGTCCGGCGTTACGTAGTTCTCGCGCAGAGCCGCGCGCACCGCGGTACGAAGCGCCGTAGCGTCCGGCGTCCAGGCAAGAAACTCCAGCATCATCGCCGAAGTGAGGACCGAGCCCAATGGGTTGGCGATGCCCTTTCCAGCAATATTCGGGGCCGACCCGTGTACCGGCTCGAACAGTGAAGTTTTGCCTGGATGAATGTTTCCCGACGGTGCAAGGCCAAGCCCGCCTGCAAGCTGCGCACCCAGGTCACTGATGATGTCGCCGAAGAGGTTGCAGGTCACGATGACGTCGAACTGGCTCGGGTCGCGCACGATTTCCATCGCCAGCGTGTCAATGTACAAGTGGTGCGAATCGACATCCGTATACTCCCGGCGGACTTGCTTAAAAACCCGCTGCCAGAGGTCATGGGCGAAAGTCATTGCGTTGGATTTGTCGCTCATGCAGACCCGCTTCAGGCCGTTCTTGCGCGCGTATTCAAAGGCAAAGCGGATGATGCGCTCCACCCCTTTGCGGGAGTTCACGTCTTCCTGAACGGCAATCTCGTCCGTTGTATCTTTCTTGAAAAACCCACCAACGCCAACGTAAAGGCCCTCCGTGTTTTCGCGGAAGACCATCATGCGAATGTCTTTTTCGGTGCGGTCGCGCAGCGGCGTGAGCCGATCCTGAAGTAATTCGACAGGGCGGGCATTGACGTACAGGTCAAGCTTGAAGCGCAGACCGAGCAGGATGTCGGCAGCGTGTTGATTCGAAGGGACCCGCGGGTCGCCAAGCGCGCCGAAAAGGATGGCGTCAAACTCGTCGCGGAGCATTTCCACCGCGCCCGGCGGCAATGAAACGCCTTCGCGTAGATACTTGTCCGCGCTCCAGTCGAACTCGACAAACTCCATCGCGCGCTTGCAAGGTGCGGCCACAGCCTTCAGCACCTTGACGGCTTGCGGCGTAACCTCTGCCCCGATGCCGTCGCCGGGAATTACAGCGATTCGCGCCGCCGGACCGCCATTTCGCAAAGGAATGACGGGCAAAGTCTTGCCTCCTCGATAGCCAAGGTTGTGCCGCCAAATGAACTTGCGTGGTCTGAAAAAACGCCGGCGCTATTCTTCCATCAAAATACAGTTCGCGCCACCATTACCAGAATCGGTTTTCGGATGGAAACGATTGCTACTTCAGCTTGGCGAATTCAGCGCGGGCGGATCTTAGAATCGGAACATCCGGGTCGGCGTTTTTCCAGAGGGCGAGAAATTCCTGGTAGGAGGTTCGCGCGGCATTCATCGATCCTGCCAACGCCTGTGCGCGGCCCCGCCCTAAGGGAGCCAGCGCGCCGGACCAGCAGTTGCCAACTACGCCCCGGCTATCAACCAATTTCTGGAATTCCGCCGCGGCTTGCGGACCTCGTTTCGCCCCCAGGTACGCCTCCGCGCGCAGATAGACCGGGATCATGCAGGAATAACTTAAGTTCCCAATGAGCTGCCCGCGCTCGTAAGGCTTCACAGTCTCGAGCAACTCCAGGGCTCTTACGGGTTTTTGGGCGGCCATCTCTGCCTGCGCACGAATCGTGGGCACCCAGGCGGATTGCACAATCGTATTCGTGATGTTGGCAGCGGCGAGATCGTCGACCATGGTTTGCGCGCGTCGCAAATCGCCAACGCGAGTGAGGACAAGAATCGCCAGGATCTGAGCGTCGCGGCTTTTCGGCGCGAGATCGAGAACCTTGTCCGCGCCCTTGCGAGCCTCCTCGATATTGCCGTACATCGTTTCGCGCAACGCCGCAATCCCTTGCCATATGGCTGCGGGTTCATTTAACTGCGCGCTCTGCGCAACCTCGACGGCCCGGCGGGAGAGCTCGCGGGCCTTTCGCACATGCCCCGCGTACGCTTCGGTGTCCGCCTGCAGAGCCAGCATGGTGTCTTCACCGCCCGGCTTGCCTGCGGACCAAGCCAACTCGCGCTCCATGCCTGCGGGCTCGCTGCGCAGAAAGGCCAGCGCATAAAGATCGGCGTGCATGGAAGGATCATCAAGCTTGCGGGCAAACGCCTGGTTCAAAACGTTCTGTGCCTCTTCCAGGCGCTGCAAAGCGATGTAGGCGGTCGCCAGATTCTCGTACCAGGCAGTGCTGCCGGGATCAAGGCGCAGCGCTTGCTGAGCGAGAGTTGCCGCCTCCTCGTAATCTCCAATCAAAAAATATTCCGAGGACAAATTGCCCTTCGCAATGTCGTCGCGGGGATAGAGTTGGACCCACTCCTTGTAACTTCGGATCGCCTTTTGAACGTCTCCCGTAGCCAGGTCGTAATAAAGCGTGGTGATGTGCAGGCGGTCACGCAACGTCTGGCGGTCCGCCGCTTCGAAAGCCTGCCGGATGTGGTCGGCGGCCAGAGCGTTCTGATTGAGATTGTAGTAAGCGACCGCAAGATTGGAGTGTGCCAGAGCAAACTTGGAGTCCAGCTCCACGGCCTTTTTAAGAGCGGGCATGGCGTCCATGGCGCCTTTGTCGCGCACCAGCCGGCGTCCCTCCGTGAATGCCGCAAGAGCTTCCAGGGAACCAGTCGTGGCGCGCTCGAGGGGCAAATTGAATTTTTGCAAGGAGGTTGCATCTTCGCCGAACTTGCCGCGAAGCTCAGACGCGGCAACCCCAAGCGCGTGCAATGCTTCCCGTTTGCTTGCGGCTTCGCTCTTCACGCTCACGACGGCGTCGCCAGTCGCGCACTGCGTTGCGTCCAGCTTCAACGCGTAACCACTCCCATCCTTCGCGATGCTTCCGGCCAGGTAAACTGTCGCACCGAGCCGCGGGCATAGGTTGGGCGCGAGGTCCCGCGTGACGGGCATATCGATTGGGCGGCCAAGGGCACGAAGGGCTTCCCCGACTTTTTCCACGGAGACGAGGTTCAGCGACGGCGATTGGGCCAGGCTAACAGCCAGTGCTTCCCGGAGCGTGCCATCAAATACAGCATCGCCGGCGGTGTTCGCAAAATCTCCAATCAGAATTGTGTCGGTCTCAGAAAGTTTCGTGCCGCGTTGCTGTGAATACCAGTAGAATCCCGCGCCCACAAGGGCGAGCAACACTCCGGCGATTGCGAGCTTGACCCTCATGAACGGTGACCTCTCTAACCGAAAGTCAGCTGCCGCGTTGTCTTGCGGTCGCTCTAGGAGCCTGTTTTCTCCTATGCATGTTGCGGGAATGTCATAGAGACATCAGGGCTGCTTTACAGTAATGGTAGGTGTTGCATCGAAACCGCGTCAACGACGGTGGTGAAAGGAGTTTACGGAGCGGCAATAACTCTCACGACAGTGCTCCGGCCCGATTCAATCCAATAGACGCCGCCAAGTGCAAGAACTCCGCCGAGCACTTGGCTCCAGGAACCCCTCTCGCCTAGCCACACAATTCCAAGAATGGTTGCGACCACCGGCAGGAGATAAGTGAAAGCGCTCAATTGCGAGGCTTCCAGATACCGCAGCAACCAGAAGTAAAAGACGTAAGCGACCGCCGAACTAAAGATCGCCATGTACAAAAGGGCAGCCCATGCTTGCCAGGGAAGCGGCCAATGGCCGGTGCCGTATAAATGCGTGGCTTCGTAGATTGCTACCGGCAAGACAATGAGCGCTCCGGCAAAATGATTGAAGGCCGTCATGGTTAACGTGTCGTACTTCCCCGCCACACGTTTGCCAAGAACGAGGTACATGGCGAAGCCAAGCGAGCCGGTCATGGTGATGGTGTCGCCCACCAGCGACGCGGAATGGACCGAAACACCGTTCTCTGCGGCCAGAACCCCAATGCCAAGCAGCGCGATGAGCATGCCAATTACTTTGTGCCCGGTCGCGCGCTCCAACCGAAGCAGCACGGCCAGCACCAGGATGTAAATAGGACTCATGCCGACAATGACGGCCGCGTGGCTGACGGACGTGAAATGAAGTCCTACCGTGAAGCAAATCTGATTTACGGTTACTCCGAAAAAACCCAAATAGAGAAATATCCAAAAGTCGCACGCCGCGAACTTGCGGCGCCGCAAAGCCTCGGCTTCAGAAAAGGCCGGCATTCTCGAACAGAGCAAATACGTGGGAACCATGACGGCGCCCGCGAAAACTACGCGGAAGGACGCCATCGCCAGTGGCGGCAAGTATAACAGTCCGATTTTTGCTGCGATGAAGTTAATCGCCCAAATGAGAACGACCAAACCGATGGATACCGTGAGGACAGTACGGCCTGGCGCTCGTCCGCTGTAGGTTTCGACTCTCAACGTTCAGGCCAGGTGTTCTTTGCGTGCGGTAAGTTTGTCGATGCGGTCCAGCCGCGGTTCGAATCCGATGCCCGGTCCGGCCGGCACGCGAATCGTACCCTTCGGCGACACGATGACTTCGGGATCGATAATGTCTTCTTCCCAATAGCGCTTGCTGGCGGTCACGTCGCCGGGGAGTATGAAATTGGGCAGCGTCGAAAGGGCAATATTGTGCGCGCGGCCGATGCCAGATTCCAGCATCCCGCCGCACCACACAGGGATTCCGTGCTTCTGGCAGAGATCGTGGATGCGCCGGGCCACGGTGTGGCCGCCCACTCGGCCAAGCTTAATGTTGATGATCTTGCAGGCGCCCAACTCGATGGCCGCCCGCGCCTGTTCTTCTGTATGAACGCACTCGTCCAGGCAGATCGGGGTGTCCAGCTTTTTCTGCAGCTCGATGTGGCTGTAGAGATCGTCCCACCCGAGGGGCTGTTCGATCATCATCAGGTAAAAGCCTTCCAATTGCTTGAAGAGCGGCCAGTCCTTCAGCGCGTAGGCAGAGTTGGCATCGACCATCAGCTTGATGCGCGGAAAATCCTGGCGCAGGCGTCGCACCAGCTCCAGGTCTTTCCCCGGTTTAATTTTTATCTTGATGCGCTGATACCCCGCGGCAAGTTCTTTTTGCACCGCCGCTGCAAGTTCATCTGGCGATTCCTTGATTCCGACTGAGACGCCGCAAGCGATCTCCTCGCGAACACCGCCGATCAATTTAGAAAGTGGCACTTTCTCTTGTTTGGCCTCCGCATCCCAGACGGCTGCCTCCAGAGCAGCCTTGGCCATGTTGTGGCCGCGGACACGCGCGAGCAAATCCCACACTTCTCCTGCGGACGCGAATTCCTTGCCCTTGATCATCGGCCAAAGATAATCGCGAAGGATGAGCCACGCGGTATCGGCCGTTTCCGGGCTGTAGTACGGCGACTCGCCGGCGACACACTCACCCCAGCCTGTGACGCCGTCTACATTCGTCTGCACCAGGACGATCCGGCGTGCTTCCGTGCGTTCCATGCTGGTTTCGAACGGAGCTACCAGCTTCATTCGTATTTCCCGCAGAGTGATCTCGCGTATTCGCATGATTGCTTGGTTGCCGCGCCTTTCTTAAAACTCGCTCCACGGTCTGAGGAGATAGGCTCGTTTTCCCTGCCCGGTTCGCAAAGCCACCGCCGCGTAGCCCTTGGCAAACCATTTCGTGAACTCTTCGCGCAAGCGCTTCTGGACCGCGCTGACTTGTGGAGAGTCCTCCTGCTGCCAGCGCTCCAGTTCCGGCGGCAATTCGATGACTGCCGGGGCCTCGACTGGATCCTTGACGAGATCTTCTATGGCAGCTACAACGCGCGGCGAATCGAGATGCCACTCAACCAGCAGCCGGTCGGTCTCCAGGCCGCGGTGTAGTGGGCTGGTCGTGACGCCGTACAAGTTTGGCTGATATTCCCGGCAGATGGCGCCCAGCCGGTTCAAATTGAAGTGCGCGTTGCGCAGCTCAAGCGGATCAAACGTCCATTGAACCAGGCGGATCCCCCGTCCCAGGGCCTCGCTGCGCTGAAAAAGCTTCAACCTGCGGCCCACGCCGCGGTCACGATACTCGCTGTGCACACCGGTCATGTGGGAATGAAGATAAGGTACGCGGTCGCGCAAGCCCACCACGGCGAGCGTGTAGCCCACCAGTCGATCGCCATCGAATGCGCCCAGCACTTCCCCGCCGGTGTGCGCGGCGACCACAAACATCGTAGCTGGCTCAACCTCCAGCTCGGCCTCGCCCCAAATCTCGCGCTGGAGATCCACGCAACGATGAAATTCATCGAGTCTCTCGCATTTCCGGACGATGATCCCCTGGCTCATCTTTTCGTTTGTGCTCCGCTCATTTCCGGCAAGCGCGCCTTCGCTTCAGATTTCTTCGCGGCGTCCCACAATGACTCCATCTCCTCGCGCGTACGGTCTTTGAACTCCCGACCGGATTCCCTGGCCCGCCTTTCCATGGCGCGGAATCGCCGCTCGAATTTCGCATTGGCTTTCTTGAGCGCAATTTCTGGGTCGACCTTCAAAAACCGTGAAAGGTTTACCGCGGCGAAGAGCAAGTCGCCCAGCTCTTCTTCTGTCTTAAGATGATTTGCTTCCTTCAACGCTTTCTTCAGCTCCGCGGTTTCTTCTTCCATTTTTTCGAAGACGCCGCTTGCGTCTTCCCAGTCAAAGCCGATGCGCGAAGCTTTGCGAGTCAGTTGAAAGCCCTCCAGGGTCGCCGGTAGCGCGCGGGAGACGCCATCGAGCAAAGAGACTTCTTTCGGGAGCTTTGCACCCCCTTTGCCGCTACTGATGCGCCGCTCTTCAGCCTTGATCTGTTCCCAGTTTCTCAGCACCTCGGCAGAATCCTTCGCTCGCGTCTCTCCGAACACATGGGGATGTCGGCGGATCATCTTGTCATGGATCTCGCGAATCACGTCGGCCACAGTGAAGCGGCCTTCTTCGCGGGCAATCTGCGAATGAAACACAATCTGTAAAAGCAAATCGCCCATTTCTTCCGCGAACTTGGCGTCATTCCCGCTTTCGAGGGCTTCCAGAACCTCGTAGGCTTCTTCGATCAGGTACGTTCGCAGGGATCGGTGCGTTTGCTCGCGGTCCCAGGGGCACCCGTTCGCGGCGCGCAATCTGGCTTGGACCGCCACGAGCTTTTCAAACCATTCGCCCGGCGTCAATTGCTTTGATTTCGTGTCCTTGCTCTTGCGACGTGGTTTTCGTGCTTTCTTCGCGTGTTTCAGGCGTGTGGGCATGCTCTTTCAGCGATTTCCATTCCGAATCAAGCGTTCCACTTTACGGTGCAACCACGGCTTTGACAAGCATTTCAGGTCCATTTCAGGTCCAAATAGAGAGCGCGCCGGAGCGACTCGAACCGGCAACCCGTGATAAACTGCAAGCTAGACTAATCGCTGGGGAAAGTACCTTGTCCGAACATAAACAGGAAGAGGCATTTCGCGTTATCGACCGTCGCCCTTTTACCGCCGAGGGAGAATTGCGCAAGGAAGTCGTCGAGGAAGAAGAGCGGGAGGCCAAACGGGAGGCGGCAAAGATTCCAGCTGCACCGCCCGAGGCGCCCAAAACAGCGGCTGCTCCTCCTCCGGCGGAGACTCCCAAGCGCATTGCCGCTTTCGAGAACCTCGTCCGCATGCTGGGCAGTAACGCTGCCATGGTTCTTGGCGCCTATGCCGACCCGCGCACCGGCCAGCCCATGATCGATCCCGACGCCGCGCGCGAACTGATCGACATGCTCGATGCTCTGCACGAAAAGACGAAAGGTAATCTCTCGCCGGAGGAGGACAACTTACTCCTGGACCTCCTCGGCAAACTGAAGATGACCTTTCTCGAGGTCAATCAGGCGGTTGCTGCCGAGGCCGCCAAAGCTAAGGCCAAAGCCCGCCCTTAAGAATCTTGGTGGTCTACCCGGCTCCGCGTAACGATTGGTATCATTGCTCTCAACATGCCTTCCGCTCCGATAAAAATCACGGTCCTTGGATCGGGTACTTCCATGGGCGTCCCCACGCTCGGATGCCCTTGCCGCGTGTGCAAGTCGAACGATCCTCGCGATAAGCGGCTGCGTCCCTCTGTGCTGATCTCCCGCGGCGGCCGGAACGTGTTGATTGACACTTCGCCGGACTTCCGTCAGCAGGCCCTGCGGGTCGGACTGGAACGCCTCGACGCTATACTGCTGACGCACGGTCATGCCGACCACATTCTCGGGTTCGATGACATTCGCCCTTTCAACATCCGCCAACGGTCAGCCCTGCCCGTTTACAGCAATGAAGAGACGTTTCGCGTGATCCGGCGTGTGTTTGCCTACGTTTTCGACGACAAGCCGACCCTTAGCACCGTGCCCAGCGTGACGCTCAACACCGTCCGGAGTCCCTTTGAGCTTCTCGGCATCCCTTTTGTTCCCGTCCCTCTGCTTCACGGCGAGATGGAGGTCTTGGGTTTCCGTTTCGGACGTGCCGCCTATCTCACCGATTTCAGCGCGGTTCCCGATGCATCGATGGCGCTCCTGGAGGGCCTCGACGAACTAGTACTGGATGCTCTCCGCGACATTCCACATCCCATGCATCAGACGGTAGAACAAGCGCTCGCGCTTATTCAACAGCTCAATCCGCGCCGTGCATGGTTCACACACATCGCCCACGACCTGCCGCACTCTGAAACGAATGAGCGGCTCCTGAAAATGGGCCATCCCCACGTACAACTGGCCTACGATGGCCTCGAATTTGAAGTTCAGGCGGACGCTTCCGATAAAGTTTCAGGCGAGCACGGAGTTTCGCAAGTATCGAATGCTGCCACGGCGGGTGCCCGGTCAACCAGGCTGTCGGCCTTCTCTTCTTCGCGGGCCTGGGCGTCGCGCTATGCAACGTACGGCCATGCCAGTGTTCTGGCCATTGGCAACTTCGATGGCATCCATCTGGGCCATCAAGCGATTCTTCGCGCCACCGTCGAGCGCGCCCAGACCCTCAATTCGGTCTCCACAGCGCTCACGTTTGATCCCTCGCCGCGAAAAGTGCTTCACCCTGAATCTGCCCCGCTGCGGCTTTCAACCAACGCTCAGCGCATGGAGTGGTTCAACGCGCTCGCCCTCGAAGCCGTTGTGGTTCTGCCGTTCACGCTCGATCTCGCGCGGCTTTCTCCCGCCGAATTTATCGAGCAAATTCTTGTCCGCGATCTGCGTGTCAGAGCCGTTCTGGTCGGCGAGAATTTCCGGTTCGGGCATAAGCAGACGGGGGACGTAAAGTTACTCACCGAGCTGGGTAAAAAACACGGCTTCGACGTGGTGATCGTTCCCCCGGTGGTCTATCGCGGAGAAGTGGTCTCCAGCACCATCATCCGCCGCGAAATCGCGGAAGGCGACGTGTCGCACGCCGCGCGTCTTTTGGGGCGGCCCTTCGCGCTAACAGGCGAAGTGGTCAGCGGCACGGGAACCGGCCGCCGTTTCACCTTCCCTACCCTGAATCTCGCTCCTGAACAGGAACTGCTTCCCGCTCGCGGCGTCTACATCACGCGCGCCTGCCTCGAAGGCGAGACTCGCAGTCACCGCTCCGTCACGAACATCGGCACGCGCCCGACGTTTAACGGCGCGTCGCTCAGCGTCGAAACACACTTGCTTGATGCTCAGCCGACGACGGCCCCGAGGCGTATGGAAGTACGATTTTGGAAGCGCCTTCGCGAAGAAAAGAAATTCAGCGGTCCTCAAGAGTTGCGCGTGCAGATCGCCAGCGATATCGCCCGCGCCAACTCTTTCTTTTCCCGCCTGCGCCGTTTTCGTACAGTCCCTTTCTTAAGCTTGTCATCCCGAACCCGGTCGCGCACTGGCACGCGGTAAGCGGCGCAAACGTTGTCGCGAACGGCGGTGAGGGATCCGCTTTTCGTTTTCCCGTCACTCGCCACTATTTTTGCATCGAATGGCTGCACCCGGACAAAATTCACCTTTGCAGATCGATGGTCGGCCATGCGGCTTAGGGCCGGCCACCCGCGTACAAAACCGCCAGGAATGGGCCACCCAAAGGCCTTTTTCAGAATTAAGGCGCGGTCACCCGCCAAAGGCCTTCTGCTAGGTTCTGCTATCATAAAGTGAAATGCCCAACCCAGGAGATAACAAGTCTGTTCCTGCCGGGGCAGTTCCGGCAAAGCCTGCTGAGATACGCACCTTTGCAAACTTCCTAGAGACGCGTGGTCCGGATTCCGAGCAATACGTCTCGGGATTAGGCGACCCAGGCGGTAGAGAGTGCGCAGAAAATCCGGGACCGGACGGTCGCCCCTGCGCGTGTTGCATTCGATACAGCAGGAAACCAGGTTGCGCTAGGAATTGCGTCCGAAGCGTACGCGTGGCACGGACGGGGTCGAGGCACTGCACGTTAGCGGGAGTGCGGCGGAGACAATAAAAGCAAGCGCCGCGTTCGCGATCGTGAATGGTTTTGCGGAGCGCCCAGGTTTTCAAGAAATCCGTGGTTTCGAGTGTCGAGGCAGGCGCCTCCCCGGCGGCCCCCACAGCCCCCACAACCATTGAGGCGCCATTTTTGCCCGGGCAGGCGCATCTCCACGAGATGGCCGGTCATGCTGCGTTCCAGCACGCGCAAAGCCCCCAGCTCGTCGAGCCGGCGCACCGCCTGGCGCACCGGTCCGATGGAGAGACCCAGAGTGCGGGCTAGGGACATGACCGCAAACTGCAGGCGGAGCTTGCCTACCACGAGGGAATGGCGCAGGAGATACGAGTAGACGGCGCTTTTGGCAGGGTGAGGGATCTGCTTTTCGTCTGTCCGTGGCCATATCCCCAGGAAGTCAACAGAACCAAGAGAAGTCTAAGAGTCGAAGAGTTGAAAAGTGCGAGACTCGACAGAAAAAAGAAAAGGCAAAGACTTATTGTGGAGTGCGGCGGCTTGACGCCGCTTTTCTTACGACCGCGGGTTGCTGACTGAGGAGGTTTTTCGCCGTAACTGGAGTGGGGAGACGGAGGAAAAGCGGGAGCAAGCTCCCGCACTCCAAAAAACAAAAAGCCCCGACCGGAGTCGGGGCGCATTGTTCTACAGCACTGATTGTACCAGGGTCGTACTCCACTTGTCAAGGAAAAGGTTAGTAATGCCGAAGAATGGCGTAATCGCTTAGGAGGCAAGAAGATAGGGAGGCAAAGAAATGAGGGGCTCGGCTATTCTTTTGTTTTTCGCAGGCACTCTTCGCAATAGCCCCCGACTTCGGTGCGGGAAACCGTAACTTTCATGTGGAAGTCCCGCGCAATTTGTTCTTTCAGTTGTTCGTAGAGCCGGCTTTCGAATTCGCGCACTTTTCCGCAGCGCAGGCACGCCACGTGAATGTGGTCCCGCGGCCCGTGTGTTTCGTAGTAGTGCCGGTCCCCGCGCAGGTGCAGCAAATCCAGCTCGTCGATCAAGCCCTGCTTCTTGAGAAGGTCAATCGTGCGGTAGACGGTAACCAGGTGCACGCCCGAATCGATTTTTTGCGCCCGCTCGAGGATTTGATCCACGTCCAGGTGCTGCTCGGCGTCATCCATCACTTGCAGAATCACGCGGCGCTGTCGCGTCATGCGGATACCGCGTTTCGCCACCGATTGCTGGAGTTTGCCGGTTGTTTCGGCGGTATTGAGCCGCTCCCCAGTGGAAACCCTGTGGGACGGTGAAGCAGCCATTTGCAGTTCTCCGCTTGTGCGCGCGTGGGGACTCAGGAATGGATCGGAAGCATCCGCACCACGTCATTGTACATAACGTACGCGAAGAGGACCAAGAGAAAGACGAAGCCAACCTGCACAAAGCGCTCTTTGAACGCCAAACTGAAATCGCGCCGCCGGATTCCTTCCAACGTGAGCAGAAGAATGTTTCCGCCATCCAGGATGGGAATGGGCAGCAGGTTCAGAATGCCCAGGTTCACGCTGATCAAAACCATGAGCGAAATCACCGCCAGCGGCCCCTTTCGCACGGCTTCACCCGCCGCTCGCGAAATACCTACTGCGCCTTGCAGTTGCCTGACGGAAACTCGCCCGCTGAACAGCATTCCTACGACGCCGATGGTCTCCTTGGTGCGCTCGCCGGTCATCACGAACGCGTCGCGAACGCCATCCGTGAAGGAAACGCGCCGGTAGGATGTCGGATCAAGCACGGCTACGCCCACTTGGTACGTCGTTTCGCCGGATTCCGAGACGCCCTTCTGCGGTGTCACTTCGGCGTGTGTCAATTGGCCCTTGCGCTCCACGTCAAGCTTCATGGCTTTCCCGTTCGAACTGCTGACATGTTCCCTGAACTGGTCCCAGTATTCGATTTTTTGCCCATCCACGGCGAGAATTTGGTCGCCCTCTTTCAGTCCGGCGCGTTCCGCGGGAGTTCCGGGCGCCACTTCATCGAGGATCGGCGGACGCGGTAGATAACCCAAAATGCGGTCCAGCGTCGTGCTGGCAGTCAAAGGGACTTCCACAGTGCGCGTCTGTCCCGCGTTCTCTACTTCCAATTTTAGTTTGTCGCCCGGAGCAGCTTGCTTCAGGGCCTTCTGCGCCTGCTCCCAGGTCGGATTCCGAACGCCATTGATCGAAAGAAGTTTGTCGCCCACTTGCAAAGGGCTCGCTTGCCCCGTCGGCAACGCGACGACTTGCACAGGCAAATCGTAGAAAGACGAATACGGCAGTCCTACTGCGACGAACAATCCCGTGAGTAGAAGAATCGGGAAAATCAGGTTGACTGCCGGTCCGGCGAAGGAAATCAGCGCCCGCTGCCACCGCGGCTTGCTCATCAATTCGTCCGGTGCGCCGGTTGGAGCGACGTCATTCGAATCCACTTCCGATAAATCCTGCCCCGCCATGCGCACGTAGCCGCCAAACGGCAGCGCGCTTATACGATAGTCCGTCGCGCCGCGTTTCCATCCGAACAGCCGCGGACCAAACCCAATCGAGAAGACATCCACTCGCACGCCAAACAAGCGCGCCACAATGAAGTGGCCCCACTCGTGGATCATGATCATCAGGCCCAGTACCAGGGCGACGCCCAGTAACAAATTCATACGCTCCGGTTCTCCTTACCTTGTTGACGCTGTTGACGCCGCCGCGGCCGTCACCGCCAGCCGCTCTACTTCTTCCCTTGCCATTCGACGCGCTTCCGCATCGGCCGTAAGCACATCGTCCATTTTCTCAAACTTTACTCGCGGAGTCCGCGCAAGCACGCGTTCAATCACTTCCGGGATGCCCAGGAACGGCAGCCGCCGCTCCAAAAACGCCGCCACTGCAATCTCATCCGCCGCATTCAGCGCACAGGGCAGCGCGCCGCCCTTCTTCATCGCTTCTCGTGCCAGGCGCAAACAGGGAAACCGCCGCGTCGAAGCCTTCTCAAAATCCAGGCGCTTCAACTTTGGCAAGTCCAAGGCTACCTGATTAGATGCCACCCTCTCTGGATAGGTTAACGCATATTGAATGGGCATGCGCATGTCCGTTGGTCCCAGTTGCGCCAAAATAGAACCATCCACGAACTCCACCATGGAATGAATCGTGGACTGCGGGTGGACCACCACGTCGATTTGATCCGGCCGCATGCCAAACAGCCACCGCGCCTCAATAATCTCGAAGCCTTTGTTCATCATCGTCGCCGAATCGATGGTGATGCGGTTTCCCATCCGCCAGTTCGGATGCGCCAACGCTTGCTCGGTCGTGACATTCGCTAGCACTGCCAGCGGCGTCTTTCGAAACGGTCCTCCCGAGGCCGTCAGCACCAGCCGCCGCACTTCTCCGTGCGCTCCGCCGCGCAGGCATTGATGCACGGCGTTGTGTTCGCTATCTACTGGCAACAGTTCACGCCCGGCTTTCTTCGCCGCGGCCATCACCAGCTCGCCTGCCGCAACCAGAACCTCTTTGTTCGAAAGCGCTACCGTTTTTCCCAGCTTGACTGCTTCGTACGTTGCTTCCAGCCCGACCACGCCCACGGTCGCCGACACCACGATATCGGCCTTGGAATGCGTCCCCACCGCCAGCATTCCTTCTCGTCCGTGGTGAATCTCCGGTATCGGCGCAACGCCCTTTTCGCGCAATAGCAGCGCCAACTCATCAGCTCGCGCGCCATCCCCAAGCGAAACGACCTCCGGCCGATGCCGCCCGATCTGCCCAATCAATTCTTCCAGGTTCGCCCCAGCCGCCAGCGCGACAACACCAAACCTCTCCGGCAAAGCCTCGACCACCGAAAGGCACTGCCGCCCAATCGATCCCGTCGAGCCCAAAATGGATAGCTGTTTCACGGAGCCGTTCGTTTTCCTTTTTGTCGGATGGAAACTTTTTGACCTACGACTTGGGAGAGTAGATCAATACCCAATAATACCAGACAACCGGAATCGCCAGGATGAGCGCGTCGATTCGGTCAAGCACACCGCCATGCCCGGGCAATAAACTCCCCGAATCCTTGATCCCCGCGCTCCGCTTATAAGCTGATTCCAGCAAGTCGCCCACCTGCCCCGCCACGTTCCCCACCGCCGCCATCCCCAGCAAATGCGGAAGAGGCACCGTCACAAATCGTGCGAACACGAGCGCCACGACCAGCGATCCAAGAAAACTCGCCACCGTCCCCTCCCACGTCTTGCTAGGGCTCAAATGTGGCGCCAATTTATATTTCCCAATGGATCGGCCCACAAAATACGCCGCTGTATCCCCCACCCAAATAATCACCATTGCAAACAGCAGCAGCGCCGGCCCCTGCGTCCCAGCGCCGTGAAGCCGAATCGCGTATGACAACGGAAATGCCACCAGAATTAGTCCACTCGAGCTTATGCCCGCCGCCGGAAGCGTTTCGACCAACGGCCGCCTCGTGAATAACGTGATGGCCGCAATGCCAATCACAAATAGAAAAACGGCATCTTCCGCTCGCGGAAACGCACGAACCACGTTCCATGTCATCCGCGAAGAAGAGCCAATCCCAATAAATGCGCCGGAGCGAACCACCGTGGCCAGCCATTGCACATAAATGAGTAGCAACGCACAACTCGCCGTCCAAAACCGGTACGCCCGGTGCCCGATCGCATCGCCTAGCGTAAAATACTCGAACAGAGCCAGCAGCGTCACCAATCCAACAGCTAGCGCCAAAATCGCCGTGGATCCCCATAGCACTATCCCCACAACAAACGGAATCAACACGACGGCCGTCGCTACCCGCTTCCAGGTCATAGAAATGGAATCCCCTCAGAGATCGCGGCCTTCATCTCATCACATCATGAGAAATAAATCACGCCGGAAGCAGGCTCTGGGTATGCGCGTCAAAAGAGCTGTCGCATGCATCTCTGAGGGTGATTTGCAGCTAGTTGCACAAAGGAACTACGGCGTTCTCTCAACGCTCCAGAATTTCCTTGTAGGCGTTGAGTGCCACCTTCTTAGGCTTGCGGTCCAATACGAAGTTGATCGTCCTCGTGGAATTCCCG
>MNEA01000108.1 GCA_001917435.1 Acidobacteria bacterium 13_2_20CM_2_57_6 | reverse complement strand
TGGCATGCTGTTCGCCCGACAAGCAAGCGGGGCAGTTCTCGCGAACACAAGGACTGCGTCGCAAGCTGAGCGAGCCAAGAACAGCGGGTCCGAGGCTTTCGGCTTGATTTTGGAACCAGCGCCAGACATCGGAGGGAGATTCGGATTGGTTGGGTCTCATGTATTATGTGTGCTATACTACACACGTACTTGTCAAGAGAAAAATGGAAAAATGAAGAGAAAAAACGCACCAACGCCTGATTTTACGCGGCATTCTGGGGTTTCGCGCCAGAAACTAGCTAGACCAATGTTTGTTTCTACCTCAGATCGTTAATGGCAAGTCAGGAATTTCTGCGCACCACTGCCCTTCTTAGGTAAATCTGGGGCTTGTCTGCCGGTAACCCCTCGCGTCACAACCACTCGGATCAACCAAAAACATAGTCGTTAGAATGTGTCCCTTATGAAATACCCATTTTGTGAGTCTTTTGTTTTGATATCCATGAATGTAATGGGGGAGGGGGGCACCACGGGGTTTAACCCGAAATCGTTGCCCCTCTCAAGGGATTCGCGTTTCGCGCGTAAGCCGCACCAAGTAAGTAGCTCGCTTTCACTTTTTTCAGGGAACTCAAAGAATGACTTCGTCTGCGGGAAGGGCCGCGCTTTGCGGCCCTTCCCACAAACGGTTAGTCTGGGGTGGTTGGGATCGTCTAGAAAAAGACTTGTAGTGCAACCTGCACTCGCCTCGGGATATTGCACTGGCTGCTTGTTCTCCCAAAGTTTCCGTTGCCGTTATTGGGCAGCCAGAACTGATCCACAGGGCAGAAGTAAACACGGTTGAAGACATTGCCTGCATCGGCTTGGACCCGAACGTATCGGCTCTCGCCAAAGTGCGTGTCTTTGAAGATGGAGAAGTCCTCGTTGTAATACTTAAAACCACGGACGCTGGCATCCTCGCGGGGAGCGTTGCCGAAGGCGAGCGTTCCAGGGTCGGCCCATCCTGTCTGGTTGAGATAAGCCCCCGTCGTTTTAGAGCCATTGGGATCTGAAAACGTCCCCGTCAGTCCGCTCCCGACTTTATTGGGGAACTTCGCGTAGTTAAAGAGCAACCCTCCAAGAACGCCATTATCTGTGGTTATAGAGAGCGGCCTCCCAGACTGGTATGTCTGCGTTGCTGAGATTTGCCAATTGCCGATGAACTTGTCCAAAGCTCCCGACGAGTTCCCGCCGACCCATTTGCCCTTGCCAAAGGGTAGCTGGTAAATCCAGCCGAAAGTAAAAATATGTGGCACGTCGTCGGAACTCACGCTGTAGAGGCTGTGTATATCGCTGGGATTCTGTACGGGAGGTCCCCCGGCTCCCAAACCGGTCTCCGAGCCGTTGTTCATCAGCCGAGAATAAGTGTAGGCCACGCGGAGTTGCAGGCCGTGACTCATGCGCCGGTCAAAGGAAGCCTGCAACGCGTTGTAGTGGCTATTGCCCAGCGGGAAATAGCGCCAGTTGATCTGCCGATACTGCGGCCACATTCTTAAGGACTGGGCCACGGTTCCCGTGAACCCCGGGTAAGGGGGTGTCGTAAATCCCGCACCAGTTGCTATAGCGTTGGGAACGCCGTTCGCGAAGAACCCATTCCCTAGAACGTTAGCGCCTAAGGCGAGCACGCTCCCAGCGTTCATGTTGTCATAGACGCCGGCGGAGCTACGTCCGTCGATTAGCCGCGTCCCGTGGTTGCCCACATACGCGATATCGATGGCCATGTTCTCGCTCAACCGGCGTTGGAACGAGATCGACCAGTTCTGATACCTGGGCATAGTGTACGTCTTGGGATCGACGCCCACGGGGTTTCCGCCATTCGATACGTCGGGTTTGAGTTGGGGCGGGAGCACGATGGACCCTGTCGGCCAGCCGCAAGGAGCGGCCTTGGTGGGACCATATACGCTTGGGCAACTACCGGTTCCTTGGAAGTAGAACGCGGGGAATTGCCCGTTCGTAATATTTGGCGCCACTGGATTGGTTTGGTAGCCGTCCACGGGGTAAGGATCCCACGAGTCGGCCTGTGCACCGGCGTAGTAGATTCCGTAGCCGCCGCGGACCACAGTCTTGTTCTTAATCTGATAGGCAAAACCGAAACGCGGACCTGTCGACCAGCTGCTGTTCCCGATGGCCTTGCTACTGTTAAAGATCGTTGCTCCCAAATGACCGACGGGGTTCTGAGCAGTGGGATCGAAAGTTGAAAACTTTCCGTGTTGCTCCGACAACCCCGATTGCCAGTCGAATCGGAGACCAAAGGTCAGTGTGAGCTTGGGCGTCAGCTTGAAGTCGTCGTTGATCCAGGGTGAGGAGTATTTCATCTTTGGCATGTAGCTGAACGGTGCAGAGAAATTGGCGCTGTCCACCTGGCCCAATATGAAGGAAGCGAATGCGTCCCCGGTTTGCGCACTCAAGTTTGTGCCGGAGGCGTCATAACCGGATGTTTCGCCGGCGTTGAAAGTAAAGTTACCTCCGGTGTTTACTGCCCAGCCCGTTTGCGGGAAGGTCATGTACCGGAATTCGACCCCGGCCTTGAGCGTATGCCTCCCGGTAATCCAGGTGATGTCGTCCAGAAATTGATAGCGATTGTTGATATCGCTCCCGCCGCTCGCCCACGGTGTCCCGTAGTGCGTGTAGCCAATCGGGCCATTGAAATTTAGCTGCGGGAAGCCCGCATTGTTGAATACCGACTGGTTTGGCAGCCCGAGTCCGAGCTTCTGATTCCACCCTACGCCACCGGATAACTGGTTGCCTTGCATATGCCAGCGGTCGTAGGCCAGCGTGGTGTGATTGAAGAGGTTCGGCTTGATGATCCAATTCATTTGCAAATGCTCGAAATGGTTGGTGATGCGCTGGAAGAATCCCTGTCCGATGTAGGTGTCGTTCGCGGCAGAATCCGTTTGCCCGTTATGCACGGTGGTGCAGCCCTGCGGACCACCGCAGTGAGCGGTGCGCGGCCGGTTGTTCTGGTAATAGGTATTGCTGACGGAGAACTTACTGTTGAATGTATGATCGATACGGAACAGCCAAGTTCTTACGTTAATTTTGTTATTGTCGTCCGAGTTCCCGCCAAAGCCGTTGGCCCGCACACATGTTCCGAGGTTTCCGGTTGCGTCTGGGCAGACTGTGCGGTCGAGCGCCGGGATGTTGGGAATCGTAAAGGCTGCCAACGAACTCCGCAGAGGGTCGTTGGCCGGGATGATGTTCGCCTGACCGGGAATTGGCAGCCCCGTGGTGGGGTCGAATCCGTAGCCATCGCGAACAGGTACGCCATTGACTAGTCGGGTGGTGGACGGATTAAAGATTTCACCCTGGTACATGGGCCGGCCCAGCGCATCATGCCCTACGATTTTCGTCGTGTTCAGAATCTCAGGGTCGCTGAAGTCCCCCTGCCTTTCGGCGGCAGTCGGAAGAGTATTAACAAAGCCTGTGTTGACTATACTGTGGTAGTCGAGGCCGTCCACATTAATGAACCAGAACGTTTTGCCTCCCCAGGTAATCTTGGGCACTGGCCCGCCTACGGCAGCCCCCCAGTTGTTCTGTGTCAGAGGGAGGCGCTTGCGCAGGAAGAAGTTCGAGGCGTCGAGCTTGTCGGTGGTCAGGAAATCGTATACGTTGCCGTGCAGCTTATCGGTGCCAGATTTCGTGGCATAGGTGATAAAACCACCGCTAGTGTGCCCGTACTGTGCGGAAAAAGTGTTCTCGACGACCGTCATTTCTTGCACAGACGGGTAGGGTACCGCGCTTTCCTGCGTCCCCTGATGACCTTCGGCATAACCGAAGGCGGCGCCATCAAACCAGTTTTCCGTGGCCATGGTCTGGCCGCCGTTGATTCTGGAAGTAAATTGGCTGCCGCGGAAGATCGCGTCGCCGTTCGGCTGCATGGGCACAAAGCCGGGCTGCAATTGCAGTAGGGACTCGGCCAGCCGGATGTCCGCTCCCATGACGGCCGGAAGATCGCGATAGTAGGTCTCACCAACCGTGTGTGAGACCGTAGCGTTCTCGGTATTAATCTGCTCTGCGCCGCCTTCGACCTCGATCGACTGGGTCACCGCACCGAGTTCGAGCTTTACATCCTGGCGAAAACTCTGCGCGCCGCTCAACACAATGCCGGGGTGGGTGGCATGCTTGAAGCCTTCTTTTTCGACATCGATGGTGTACGTACCTATCGGGAGCGGTGGAGTGCTGTAGTTTCCGGCGCTATTCGTACCCACTACTATTTTTGCACCGGTATCCTGGTTGGTTATGGTGACTTTCGCATCGGGAATACCCGCCCCCGATGTGTCAGTGACGAGGCCGGTAATCTCGGCCCGGTCAGCAAGCTGGGCATGCGCGCCCTGCCCCGTGAAGACAACCAAAGCACACAGCAGCAACACGCCGAGAGATATTGACCGTCTCATCTTCGCGCCTCCAAACCACGCAAGCGCTGAAGTTTAGTCCAGCGCGAACCTTCCTGACGGTGCATGGAGCATGCTGCATATCTTGGTTTCGTGGCTATGCCAAGCCCTGTCACAGAATGTGTCTGTAGGGTTTTAAGCTGAGTCCGGCTTTTGCGACCATAGCCTCGGAATTTTCAAGTTGGTCTGCTCCACACCCCTCGGTCAACTTTCACGCAGGGGTCGTTTCATCAGAACGACCTTGCTTCGAGCGCCCCAAACGTCTCTCCGTCCAGGACGTTGTCCGCCAGGGCAGTTTCCCGGTAAACGTTTTCCCGAACGTCTGCATGCTTCTACACCCGGGCAAAACCGAAGTCAAGAAATTTCTTTGAAACTACAAAGAGATTTTTTGAGGAGGGAAGAAAGCCAAGGGATGTGGGGGAGCGACTATTGGGAGTCCCCAACGTCATCCTATTCAGGTATAGCGGAAGGATAGTATGCGTTTACAGCAGTTTGCCTCGGCGCTATCCTGTGCTGCTGCATTCTCAAAGTACCCCGAATGGAAAGTGAGTCCAACTCGGACTGGCAGCTTCGATGACGGGATCCAGACTATGAATCGTCGCGCAAGACTGACTCGAGCGGCAAGCCTTGCTGCATTCGTTGTGGGGTCCCTACTGGCTGCCGAGGCACAGGTACCTGAGAAGGGGGTTGCATCGGTCAGCCGGATTGAGGAAGACATACGAGCACACCCTTACAGTCCCAAACTTTATGTGGCGCTGGGCTTGGCGTTTTGGGACCGAAACGACTTCAGCCATGCCCTCGAAGCCTTTCAGCGCGCAGTGAAGTTGGGCCCTAGCTCTCCGGAGGCACATAACTGGCTGGGTGTCGCCACGATGCAGAAGGGTGATGTTCTGGGCGCCATCGCTGAATTCCGAAAAGCCATCTCGCTTAACGCAAAGTATGCACGCGCCTACACAAATCTCGGTTCGGCAATGGCCAAGAACGGTGACTTGGCCGGGGCCATCGGTATTTTTCAAAGAGCCTTGGCGCTTGAGCCCAACAATGCAGCGGCACACGTGAATCTAGGCGTCGCTCTTCGGGAAAAAGGCGATGCAAAGGCAGCGCTCGTGCATCTTCGGCTTGCCATCAAACTAGAGCCCGACAGCGTTAATGCGCAGTACTTGCTCGGCCAGACCTTGCAGCAAAGCGGAGATCTTGGCGGCGCTATTGAGACTTTCGAAAATTTGTTGCGCATCGATCCGGAGTTCCGCGAAGGTTACTATGCTCTGGGCGTGGCTTTGAAGCAGCAGGCTGCCTCACAGCGGAAGCCGCGCCAACCTTCCGCGAGCCAGGCCGACGAATTGTATAAGCGCGGGCAACAAGTCGCGGCGCGCGGCGAGATGAAAGAGGCCCAACAGCTACTCGCCGAAGCTCTGAGCAAGGATAATAGTCACGCCGGAGCGCAGAATTTGCTCGGATTCCTCTTTGGCCAACAGGGCGACTTGACTTCTGCATTGATTCATTTGGAGCGTGCCGTGGCGCTCCAGCCCGACTTTGCGGAGGCGCACTATAATTTTGGCGTTGCGCTGTGGTACGCCGGCTCGAAGGTTAGAAGCGTATCCGAAGTGCGAGAGGCTGTTCGACTGGATCCGGCTGCAGGCGCCAGCTATGCCTTTCTCGGAACCGCTCTGCGCGAAACCGGGGAACGCGAGGAAGCACGGCGAAACCTGCAGCGCGCGATTGCCCTCCTGCCGTCCTTTTCCGCCACCTATATTGACCTTGGAATTGCGTACCTGCGCGACAGCGATATGGATAAAGCCGTTGGACAGTTTGAGGCCGGGCTAAACGTTCCGCTTCCCTCCGGTCCAGCGCCCGATTGGGACACGGCGATTGCAGACCTGCGAAAGGCGTTAACTGCGAAGCCAGATCTGGCCGAAGCGCACAATGTGCTAGGGCTATTGCTTGGGCGCGCGAGCGCCAACAGCAAACAGGTATTGGCGGAGTTCCGCGAGGCCGTTCGCCTGCAACCGGATTTTGCGGAGGCACACAACAACATGGGGCTCGTGTTGGCGCAGGAGAACGACGAAAAAGCTGCCATCACTGAGTTTCGAGAGGCTCTGCGCATCAGCCCGGATTACGCGGACGCTCACGCTAACCTGGGCGCAGTCCTTACCCTGACTGACAGCGAACAGGCCGTGCGCGAATTGGAGAAGGCTGTAGCGCTCGCGCCCGGATCTTTAAAGGCGCAGTTCAATCTGGCGGTGGCTTATGGCCAAAATCCGAGCTACGGCCCGGCGAAAGAAATTGAGCAATTGCGCAAGGTGATTGCGAGCCAGCCGACCTTTTCTGGAGCGAGGCTCGCGTTAGGTAGGGCGCTCCTCGGTGAAGGGAAAGTGGAGGAAGCCATTGTGGAGCTTCGGGAAGCAGCGCGGCTTGCGCCTCAGAATGCTCAGGCACATTATCAACTGGGGCTAAGTCTGGCGCGAGCGGGGCACAAGGACGAAGCTACCGCGGAGTTGCAGAAGAGCCGCGAATTAGCTTCTTCCGACGATCGGAATCAGAATGCCGCTCTGGATATCGCGGAAGGCCGTATTGCACTCGATGAAGGTGACCTGGACCGAGCGACTGCTAAATTCAAGCATGCGCTTGAGCTTCAGCCTGAATCCCCGGATGCCCAGCATTTCATGGGGACAGTTCTTGAAAAGCAAGGCGATTCGGAGGGCGCCTCTGCGGCCTATCGAAAGGCGGTGGAGCTCAATCCTGGTGACATCCTGGCCAGGGAGAAAATCGCTGCGTTCTCCGGCGAGCGCGGTGCTGGAGACGACCCCAACCGCATCAGCGAATTCGAAGGCTATATCCGCGAAGGACGGTTTCAGGATGTTGAGCCGATGCTTGCTGCTTATGTGAAGGAACACCCGAAATCGTCTTGGGGTTGGTACGCCTTGGGGTACAGCCAGTTCGCGCAGCAGAGAATTGGAGAATCCATTCAGGCGCTGGCGAAGTCGCTTCAGGTCGATATCCGAAACGCGGAGGCGCACAAGATTCTTGGCCGCGATCTGATGATCATTGGAAAGTTCGACGCGGCGCAAACGGAATTCGAACAAGGAGTGCGGTATGCCCCGCGGTCCTCAGAGATGCATTTCAACCTGGGCAAATTATTCTCGATTCAAGATGAGTGGAATGCTGCCCGAAAAGAATTTGAAGAAGCACTTCGCATAAACCCCTCGTACGTAGAAAGCTGGGATGCTCTAGGGTTTGCTCAGGAAGCTCTAGGCGATGGTGCTGGAGCTGTAGAAAGTTATGAGAAGGCCATCGCGCTCAATCGGGCTATGAAAGGAAACTTTGTCTCGGCGCACGTGAATCTGAGCGCCTATTACAATCGCAAAGGCGATACTGAAAAGGCTCTCGCGTATGCCCGTGCGGCGTTGGACCTCGATCCTAAGTGTGACGGCGCCTGGTTCCAAGAGGCCAAAGCTGGCGAGGCGCAAGGCCGGCTCAATGATGCGGCCGAAGCCCTGGACCGCGCTGTTTCTCTAAATCCCCGGGCGTCTTCGTATTATTACGTTCTGGCAAGAGTCTACCGACAGCTTGGCAAGGCAGAAGAAAGCCGTAAAGCGTTGGATATGTTTATCCGTCTCCAGGATGAAACGAACGAGATCGAAGAAAAGCGGCGCAGCCTTGCCGATCGCTCGGTTTCTGCGCCTCAACCAAAGAACCAGCAGGACTAGTGCGGATTTACCGGCAAGGCTTCCGAAGGCTGTTGCTACGCTCGCCGATCGCGTTCGCGCAATGGCACTCAGAACGCCCCGGTCAGTTCTTCTTATGAAGTTCGATGACCGTAACACTTTCATGTCGGAACACGTAGTCCAGCTTCACGCCTTCTAGATTTACCCTGCTCTCTTGAGGAATCACAGCCTCCGTGTGCGCCTCATCGTTCTTTTCATAGATGCTTGACGCGAAGAGGGTTTTCACAATTTGATCTGCTGCCGGCGCAAATCCTGCGATGGAGATGTGCGCCGAGATGTCTTGCGTCAGGTGACGATTCGCGCAAAAAAGTGTCAGCTTGTCGCGCGCGTCGTTGAGCGCTGCCACTACGTCAAGATACGGAACATCAGGAATGTCCGGCAGCCGCACCGAGCCTTGCTCCACGTTGTATTTGCCAACTTCTGTTCGCGCTTCCACCCGCTGGGTGGCGTCCGCGTTCGAATACATTCGGAATGCCCAGTACGATGGCGCTCCGAACACACGCCCGCGTTTTTTCCAAATGCCCCCAAATTCGATAATTCCGGTCATGTCGGAGATGGGCACAATATCCGCCACGCGCAGAAGCATGTTGAGGAATCCAGCCGTACAGAGCGCGCCCCCCATGTTGTCATAGCGGGGAACGCGGTCATTCCCCGCCCAGAAAAGCCATTCGGTGAAGGCAATCTTCACTTTGTCCCGCGCCTGGGAATTTGCTTGGATTTGTTCTGTCATCGCACGGAGCTTTCGCTCCAGGCCCACCGGCAGCGCGAAGTCAGCCTGGCTGATAAAATCAGGCGAAGAATTCTCCCGGACCATTCTGTCGTTGGTGACCACGAAATGTGTGGAAAGGTAATCGAAGACGTCGGCGTTCGTTAATTGTGTTGCATTCCAATCCGGATAGGAATCCTCGTCGCCTCCTGTTGCAATCAATTTTGCATTTGGATCCACCGCGCGAACAGCGTCGCTGAAGGCTTTTGTTCGTTCTGCTACGCGCTGCCGCGTCGGATATCCTACTTGAAAATTGCCCCACAGCTCGTTCCCCAGCTCCCAGAGCAACCCGCCCGAATGGTCGCCCCAATGTTCGTTGACGTACTTGACCCATCCCACGGCTTCTTCGGCTGTGCCGCTTCCAAGGTTGAAGGCAATCTGTGGCCGCGCCCCAATCAGTTCGCAGAAGCGCAGGAACTCGTCTGTCCCAAACGTGTTGTATTCGGGCATGTCCCAAGCGATATTCAGCATGCTCACGCGTTTGTCGCGCGGGCCGATGCCGTCGTGCCAATGGTAGGCCGACGTAAAATTCCCGCCGAGGCGAACAATGGGCGATCGCTACGAGCCGCGGTGGAACGATGCGGCCAATTCCTCCCGTTCGTTTTCCAGGTGATCGCGCTGCCGAAGAGAAACTTCCATTTCGGGCGTGCCGCTTGTGCGTTTCGCGCACAAGCTCCCCGTGTAATACAGTGTCCGGTGAACTGGCAGGTAGACCTTTTGCCGCACCCCCACTTGCTTGGCGGGCAGTCCCATAATAAAAAGCGAACGGGAGGAATTGACCGCATCGTTCCACCGCGGCTCGTAGCGATTGCCCTGTTTGGCATCGAGTGGCTCCCAAGGAAGCGGAAGGCCGAGTTCCGAAGCTCGTGCCAGTCCCGGCTCGTCGCTAATCATCTTCTGGATGGTCCGGGCGCTCCAGAGGTTGTCCTCGAAGCTGGGGTTCTCCAAAACTTCGGCCCATAGTCCGCCGTAAATCGAATGGCCAATCGGCTCCAGGAAACTTCCGAAAATCGTACGCGGTATCTTGTAACCAAAGGGCTTGGAGGCGTCAATTTCAATCGTGGCCTCCGTGGCCGCTTCCCTTGAAGGCGTTTGCGAACGAGAGGCCGAGACTAATGTGAGGCAGAGGCAGCACAAAAAAGAAATTGTTCCTTTCACGGCCAAAAACCTCCGGTGCGATTTCTCTTAACGTGAACTATCGAGCAGGGACGCGCTGAGCTTTAGAATCGCACATTGCCGTTGCATCATACCGAGTTCAACGTTTCGAGGTACCCGCACTCTTCGCTATCTCTGGTATGAGCAACGTGGACTCTGCACCCAGTGCAACATAAAAATCACCCGGATCACAGGCTGGCGCCTTCATTACCGGGTGAGACTGCGTTAATCCGAATCCCAAAAGGTGCGAATTCTTTCGCAAGTCCCATGGTCATGGTGGATAGGGCGCCTTTTGCACTTGCGTATGCAAGGGCACCGAGGCCTCCACCGTTTCGTGCTTGGCGCATCCTCGTTCCCTTGAGCCCTCTGGAAATCCCACACCTTCAATCCTAGCTCTCACCTATCGCACCGCCGATGCCATCGTCGATCGCTATCTGAAAAATCCCGCGGCATTGGCGTGAACAGAGGTCGGCATCAAGAGAATCCGCCGTTTACTTCGATGGCCTGCCCTTGAATGAAGCGGGCCTCGTTGCTACAAAGAAACAAGATCACATCCGCAACTTCCTCGGCCGTGCCTAGTCGTGCCATCGGGGTCGCCGCTTTGACGGCACTCAATGTCTGATTATTCGAGAACTTCCGATGGTAATTGGTGTCGATATTTTTTGGCCTGCCTTGGGCGCAGGAGGTCTCCGGTTCAAATCCGGACGCCCCGACCAAAAATATCTAGCGTATTTTTTCCGGCTTATCGTCTACCAGAACAGACGAAATAGCGCCACGCCTTGCCGCGGCAAGGTGAAATTCAGCACCCCGCTATGCGGGCTCGAGGCATCCTTTTCCAGTTTCGGTGGTTCGATTCGCTCGAGCATTCCGCTTTTTTCCAGTTGCACTTGCTGTGCTGCCGTCGGATGCTCCGGCCTGCCTATCTTCTGCCATAGGGCGTAGGCGTTACTCTGGCTCTCATCCATGCGAAACTGCTCGACGCGTATTCTCTGTTCCGGGAGATCGTCTATCTTCAACCGAATGGCCGCCGGTGCCGCCGCGACGTCGTCATCGTGATAGTTCCACACTAGGATATCTAGTTCACGCGTTCGCCGAGTAGCCATGGAATCGATGTCCGGCGCATCGATCACCCCTTCCTGAAGCATCTTGCTCAACGTTTGGGCTCCGCTGCTTTCTACTTTGACCCAGTCGCCGCCCAGCATTCCTAGCATGCGAAAGACATTAAGGACAGCCTTGTCCACCCCATTCGTTGCTAATTCACGGAACCCTGCGAAATAAGGCTGGTCCTCAAACTCAAAAGCCCAGGTCACAATCCCCGCGAGATTAATGTCTCCCAGAATGATAGGTGAATTCCTCCACTCCGGAAAAGACGCAACGATCTCCATGCCGCGATCCACCGCGAGGAGTTGAGCCGCGAGGCTCATCCTTACATGTCCATCCACGAATTTCGGATGACCCTTGGCGTGGAAGCTGATGAAGTCGAGCGGCGCGCCTACGCGTCCAGTGGCGGCGTTTCTACCCCGCACGCAGTGTTCCAGGAACTGGTTCAGGAAGGCGGCAGCTCTTGCTCCAGTTGGACTCGTCGTTTCCGGACCACCTATCCGGGCTGACGGCAACACGTATCGTATGGCCGCTGCGGTCACGTCATAGAGCTGATTGTATTCGTCGGGTGTGCCGTGCCAGTAGGAGATGTCCGGTTCGTTCCAGACTTCCCAAAGCCAGTTTTTCACGCCCTCACCATATCGCTCATGTAGATGGCTGACCCACATGATTATAAGTTTCCGCCATCTGTCGTAATCGCGCGGCGGATACGACCAGCCGGTAAAAATATCACCCCGCGGAAAATCATGCCGGTATGGTTGCGGGTGCGTGGAGAGTGCCTCCGGCATGAATCCGACCTCCACCAGCGGCTGCACTCCATTCCGGCGGAGCGCATCAAAAATACGATCCGTGATAATCCAGTCGTGTACTGGTGTGCCGTCAGGCAGCTCCGTGTAGACATTGGTTGAGCCCCATTTCAGCGATGCCTCGCCGGTGCCCGTATTTAGCAGGTTGTGGGTACGAAAGTAGATCGGGACGCGACTCATAGCGGCCAATTCGTGAAGCAATTTCTCGCCGTTGCGCGCGTACACATAATTGGGTTCATCGGCGCCAAAATAATTCCACACAGGCTGGTATGCGCCGGTCAACTGATTAGCGTGGATCGTAATCACAACCGATTCATTTCCATGGGTAGAATGGGGCCACGCAAGCAAGAGGAGAAGCATGGCGGCCCATCGAAGCGGACATAGATTCATAGTGGGGACCGAATTAGAGGCTGGAAACTTTACTTCACAGGACGATCCATTGACTGCAAGCCAATGCTGAGTTTTTGTGTCGCATTCCTGTCTGCGCTCACCTTCCGCAGTATCGTCAGGCATGGCAAAAACCAAAGCAACGAATCCAGCAGCCATTGTCCAAAGTCTTGTCAAGAATCTTTGCATTTTTGACTTCTCTTTCTTCCAATTGCAGTTAGATCGAGTCCGCGTGCGCTAATCGTTATTTTAGGGCGCGTCTTGAATAACCAAGCGAAGCGGGCCAACCAAACCGGAAGGCAAGGGCTGCAAATTCTCCATGTCTTGCGGCACGAAGCGCTCCCCATACCTGCTATTCAGTAACCTATAGTCGCGAAGGGAATGTCCTGCCAGTGTGTTGGTAGCCAGATTTTCGACGATGATCTTCAGATCATTATTTCCTGGGCGAAGCGCGCCTGAAATCTCCAGCTCATACGGAGGCTTCCAAATCGAACCCGCGGGCTGGTCATTCACGAATACTTGCGCGGCTTCACGAACTGGACTTTCCAACCAGGCACGCATTCGCGGATGACCTTTCGGAGGCCGCTCGACAACGGTTCCCGGCCCGAAGTCCAGGTACACGTGGACGCTTGGATTCAAGATCTTTGGGGAAACGTCAAAGTTCTTTTCGTAGACCGCATCGCCAGAATAGAATCGCGTCTCTTCCTCGTCGGTCCATGAGTGGAGTCTATCCATGTGAACTGTTCGACCAAGACCGGGAAACGAGACTTTCCAACCCGTTCCCAGATTGAGTATTTGCCGAGCCGATCCCGAGACGGATCTCGTTGTCTTGGACTGAGCCACGGCCAACGAATTGCCAGGTGCAAACACTATGACCCGAGACTCGTATGGCTGCAAATTCAATTCGATTGTGGAATTCGCTCTGATCTGCGACGCATTCCCTGAAGAAGCGTCCCACGATTCTGGATACGATTCCGACGCGCGGAATGTAGCGTTCGTGGAAATGGGATGGTTGCTTGTATTTGCGAGAAAATAGAGGTCCGCAAAAGGCAATTTGCGATGAACGAAGCCGATTTCCGGAGCGTGAGGGGAAGTGGTGAAGTCCGGTCTGAAGGAATGTGTCAGGGTTTTTCCAAGCTGCTTTTCGTCCGGAACAAAAAGGCCTTTTCCGGCTGAAGTGTGGAACAACTCCTGTGAAATCTCTCGCTCCAGGGAAGTGTCCGTCTGCGCCTCCTGCAAGCCCGGCGCGCGCGAAGGAGGATTTCGTGTGGCGATCACGGTGCCACCATTGTGCGCATAGGCTTCGATTTGACGATATGTCGCGAGAGGCAAGCGCTCTACACCGGGCAAGATCAACGCGGGATAGGGAATCCCTGATTTGGCGATCGTCTCCGCATCGATAAAATCGAAGTTGAATCCGGCATCTAGGATTTGTGGAATTACGTCCGGCCCCAGCAAGCGCGGCATCGATTCGCTCACGGAAGCCTTTCCTGGCGTGAATTGCGCCCAGGCATCATCCGTGGGCAAAAGGACCGCCACATCATTCACCGGCTTACCCTGGCGAAGCACGAAGCTAACCCTTTGCAGATAGCGCGTGACTTCCCCCATGACCGGCCACCACGGATTGTGATCATTGAGAGCAGCGGCTGCGTAAAAAGCCCATCCCGGCTCACCGGCCTCTTTTGGTGAATATGGCCAGCCGTGCCCAATCAACTGATTTACTCCTTGTAAAAAAAACAAGTCAGCTTCCACTTTCATGTCCAGCGGTGTTGCCCGAAAAGCTGGAGAATGGAGCCACGTCCAGGTTTCCGCCGAGGTGACGTTCCTTCCCAAAAGGTGGTTCGCGGATGAGGCCCAGCGAGCCGGTGAGAAACTCCGCCATTGCGCGCCTTCACCTTCCGGCAGATCCACTAAAGCATTACTAGAAAGTGTAACGGCGGGGATGCCGTATGTCTGGGAGCGGAAAAGCGTCTTGTGTTGCGCCGCCCATTCTCGAACTGGAGTGAGATAGCGCTCATTGATAAGCTCGGTGAGTGTTCTCCCCCAATCGTGGCGGATGTCCGCAGTCTTCGGACCAATGTCCTGAACAAGAACGGGCAAGTACGGCGTCAAATCGTAACCACGACGTCGGCCAAATTGTTGCAAGAGATCGCCGGTCCAGTCCGAACCATACACTTCCAGGCTGTCGCTGAAGACGGAATAAGGAGGAGCGTCTCCAAAGGCTTCGATCAGGCGGTTTCCGACGGCGTGAAGATGATTCTCGATTGCTCCACGATCAAAGTGATCGAGGACAAACCCTTCGGCGCCAATGGCGGGCCGCTTGACCATCATCCCTGTCCGGCTCGAGATGAAAAACATGACGACGTGTGGCACGGCAGACTCCACCGGAATGCGAAGCCGGCCGTCTCGAATCTCGAATACCTGCTGCGCTTCGGATGCGGAAAAGTTTTTCGGCTCCCCGGGCGCCAAGAACCCAGCAATCAACTCCTCTCCCGCGCGAATGCTGGGGACGGCTACCGAATGCGTTCCGACAGGCACAGGGATTATTAAAATGCGCAGCGCACCTCCGGCCTGCGTTATGGGGATGTGTGAGCCTCCAAAAGGCCAGCCGCTGCCCAGTGTCACGTCCATGCGCAGACCGAGTCTGCGCGCTTCGCCGGCCGCAAAGCGCAGATCATCGATAAATTCATCGGAGAGATAGGGAAAGTTACGGAAGCCTCGCGCAGGATCGTCGAGTTCGACCGGGTAGACGGGCTGAACTTCAACTCCTCCGATTCCCCCTTCCTTCATCTTGCCGAGTTCCCGGGCGAGTTCCAGTTTCGTCACCGCAGGTCCGAACCACCACCAGCGCATCAGGATTCGGCTATCGTCGGGAGGATTCAAGAAGTTTCGACGCAGGCTCTCCAATTCGACTGCGGAGCCTGGTGGCCTGGCGGCATGCACGAATAGAATTACAACGATTGGTAGCAGCGCCAGCGATCTGCGAAGAGTTTTCAATCGGTTGCTTTACCAATGCATTTTGAATCCAAGCTGCAGAATCCTCGGGTCGAATGCGCTCGGAACGAAGCTCGGCGTAGTCGCGCCGCTCTGGCGTCCAAAGTTGGACGAATTAATGCCTGCCGTTGTGCCGGGACCTCCAATGCTCGGATTAAAATGATTGATAGCGTTAAACGCTTCGAACCGGAATTCAATCTGTCTCTGCTCGCGGATTGGGAAGATCCGGGTAATGGCCATATCCACATTGAACGTCCCCGGTGAACGTAAG
>MNEA01000104.1 GCA_001917435.1 Acidobacteria bacterium 13_2_20CM_2_57_6 | reverse complement strand
TGGTCAGGCAGCTTCCCAGCTTGCCTCCATTGGCGCGTTGAAACTCGAGCGCCTTTTGGAGCTGGTCCTGCGTGATCAGGCTTTCTTTAACCAGTATTTCGCCCAGACGGACGGACATCCACAGTACTCCCGGCGGGTTTGCACCCAACGCTCACCATAGCAAATGCCGAAGGGGATGGTAGCCAGAATTTCGCGTCCCGTTCTGAAATGGCTAATACCTGCCCGCAAGTGCAGGTTTCGTAAAGATGGGACAGGTAGAAATCTTGACTTGCTTCC
This sequence comes from Acidobacteria bacterium 13_2_20CM_2_57_6, assembly GCA_001917435.1. Taxonomy (GTDB): domain Bacteria; phylum Acidobacteriota; class Terriglobia; order Acidiferrales; family UBA7541; genus Acidiferrum. The sequence goes on along the minus strand of MNEA01000104.1, from coordinate 18,400 downwards.
GTGCGCTGGCTATCGTGCCAAAGAGATGCCTGCGCGAACAACGGGGACACATTCTGACCAGCAACCGACGCCGCTGACGAAAAATGTCTGCGGGGCGCACGGCGCATGCGCCTTTCCGTCCCCGGTGTGCGCGTCAAGACGCAATTTGACGGCAAAGAAATCATGAGCCGATTGGACAACAAGCAGCGTTGGGGGCTCGCCATCGGCGGAGTCCTTCTGACGTTGCTCCTCGCCGCCGTGTTCACCTTCGGTTCGCTCAATGTCCCATTTGAGCCGAAGAGTTGGCGCGCGGTGATGGTGCTTTACGCTGTATCCAGTTTTATCACTGCTGCTTTTCTTGTCTTCGGCCTCATCCTGGCGCGCACCATACTGCGTCTCTGGGCAGAACGCGGAAGAGAGCAGCTCGGTGCTCGGTTCAAGACAAAGATGGTCGTCGGCGCGATGGCCATTTCTCTCCTGCCGATCATCTTCATGTTCATTGTTAGCTATTCATTGATCAATCGCAGCCTTCTGCTGTGGTTCCCAAAGCCACTGGAGATTGCTTCCGACGAAACGCAGAAACTTCTGAACGATCTGGGACGCGCGCAATTGCCACGACTTCGCGGGATGGCTTCGCAAGCGCAAGCCGAGGCATCTCGGCACAGCGCGGACTTTCTACAACATGTATTCGAGAAGGGCGCGGATGCCGTCTGGATTCTGGATCGAGACGGCAAAGTGGTGAAGGGCGGTATCGTCTGTGACAATCAGCCAGAAAATCGCACCGACGCGATTTGCGTGCAGCCGAATGTTTGGGGAAAGTATTTGCGATCGTTGCCAAGTGGAGTGGAAATTTGGGCAGCGGGCGGAAGGAGCTACTTCGGCGCTCGTGTCGCGTCTTCGCTGGAAGGCCAGCCGGACGGATTTGTCGTTGCCGCGTATCGCACCACCCCTGACGTTCTCGAACGGTTGACAACCATTCAATCCCAGACGCACGAGTATTATCAGGGAAAGCAGGACCTGCGCGCGCTAAAGCGGCAGATGCTCCTGATTCTTCTTTTTTTTACTGTGCTGCTCTTGTCTGCAGTCATGTGGGTGGCCTTGTTTCTCGCAAAGCAGGTCACCATCCCCATCCAGGCTCTCGCGGAAGGCACTCGGGAAGTTTCCTCCGGCAACTTTGACTACCAGGTTCCGGAGCAGGCTCAGGATGAATTGGGAATCCTGGTGCGTTCGTTTAACACCATGACCACGCAATTGCGCGACAGCCGCTCTCAAATCGATCAGTTCACCCGAAACCTTCAGCTGGCGGTGCAGGAGCTCGAGCGCCGGCGCCAGCTTATGGAGACGGTTCTGGAGAGCATTCCCACGGGAGTTATTTCGCTCGACGCGGGGGGCGCTATTCTTCGAGTGAATCGTTCCGTTTCACGAATCTTTGGATTTAGCAGCGCCATCCCCGAATCTCACACTCTCGAAGGGCTCCTCGGAACAGACGCGGCCCGGATCGTGCATTATCTGATGCGCAGATCCTTGCGCATGGGAGTCGTCTCCCGGGAGATCGAAACGGTCGCCGCGGGACGCGTGCTGCATCTGGCTGTCACCGTGAGTTCCCTGGGCCCGCGGCGCGCAAACACCGGCTACGTCCTGGTCCTCGACGACCTGACGGAAGTCCTCCGAGCGCAGAAATCAGCGGCATGGCAGGAGGTCGCGCGGCGAATCGCTCATGAAATCAAGAATCCTCTGACTCCAATTCAGCTTTCAGCCCAACGGCTATTACGATTCCTCGATCGCCACGAGCCCTCCCAGCCAGCTGCCACTCGTTACTCGGAATTGGCTAAGCTCGTCCAGGAATGTTCGCGGCTAATCGAACGTGAGGTCTCCACTCTCGCTGCTCTGGTTAACGAGTTCTCGCAATTCGTACGCTTCCCTACCGCCAAGCTTGTGCCGACGAATGCCAACACCATTGTTCATCAGGCAGTGGAAGTGTTCTCCGGACGCCTCGATGGCATCACACTCAAGACGGCGCTTGCTGAGAATCTGCCAGCGATTCGCGCCGACGGCGGGCTGCTCCGAAGCGTGGTGGTAAATCTCATCGACAATGCTGCGGAAGCGCTGGAGAACTCGGCTTTCCGGGAGATCCTGGTGGCCACAAACGCCCATTCGGATGCGGAGACCGTCGTGATCTGCGTCTCGGACACCGGCACCGGTATTTCTCCGGAAGATAAAGACAAACTCTTTCTGCCGCAGTTCTCAACCAAGGATCGCGGAACGGGACTCGGCCTGGCCATCGCCGCCCGCATTGTGGCCGAGCACGGCGGCAGCATCCACGTCGAGGACAATCTTCCGGTGGGGTCACGCTTCCTCATTGAGCTCCCGGTCGCGGAATTGACGCCCGCTTCCCTTGCCGACCACAATGGATCGGACGCGACTCGATGACCGCTGGACCGCATCTCCTTGTCGTTGACGACGAGGCCGGCATTCGTGAATCTCTCTCCTCGATTCTCCAGGATGAGGGCTATCACGTCGTAGCAGTGGGCTCCGCTGAGGAGGCCCTGGAGCGCGCCACCGGCGGAGATTTTGAGGTTGTCCTGCTAGACGTCTGGCTGCCGGGGATCGACGGCCTCGAAGCACTGAGCCGCTTGCAGGCGTCGCCACATCCGCCAGCGGTTATTATGATTTCTGGACACGGCACGATCGAGACAGCCGTGCGCGCCACAAAACTTGGCGCCTTCGATTTCATCGAGAAGCCCCTTTCGCTCGAAAAGATCATTGTCTTAGTCCGGAACGCCATTCAACAGCGCCGCCTCGAAGAACAAAACCAGTTGCTCCGCAGCGAACTGGGTTACCGCAACCAGGTTATCGGCGACAGCGTGCCCATGAAGGCGCTCCGCCAGCAGATTGCCGTCACGGCGCCAACCAACGGGCGCGTCCTGATCTATGGTGAGAGCGGCACAGGCAAGGAACTCGTTGCGCGCGCGTTGCATGCCGCGAGTCTTCGGAGCAAGGGCCCCTTTGTGGAAGTCAACTGCGCGGCGATCCCGGAGGAACTGATCGAATCCGAGCTTTTTGGCCACATCAAGGGCAGCTTTACCGGTGCGACGGAAGACAAAATCGGCAAATTTCAGAAGGCCGACGGCGGTTCTCTGTTCCTTGACGAAATCGGCGACATGAGCCTCCGCACGCAATCGAAAGTGCTGCGCGTGCTTGAGGAGCAGCGCTTCGAGCGCGTAGGATCCAACGAAACATTGAGCGTGGACGTGCGCGTCATCGCCGCGACAAACAAGCATCTCGAACAAGAGATAGCGCGCGGCGCCTTTCGCCAGGATCTTTTCTACCGGCTGAACGTGATCCCCTTTTACGTGCCGGCTCTGCGCGACCGCAAGGAAGACATCCCCACGCTGGCGAGATTTTTCCTGCGAGAATTCAGCTCCGCGTATGGAAAGAAAATGCGCGAGCTCAGCGACTCCGCCACGGAAATTCTTATTCGCTATCCCTGGCCCGGAAATGTCCGGGAATTGCGCAATCTCGTCGAGCGCCTGGTTATCGTATGCCCCCAGGCGCGCATTGAGCCGCATCACCTCCCTCCCGAACTTTTTCGCGGAGTCGCCGAAAGCCCGCATCATCCTTACTCAACGCTGCATGAAGCACGCAGCGCTTATGAGCGGGAATTTATCCTGCGGAAATTGCAGGAGCATCGCTGGAACATGACGCAAACAGCGACGGCTCTCGGCCTGGAACGCAGTCATCTCTACCGCAAAATGAAGTCTCTCGGGATCGCTGCCCCTGATTAGGATGCGTGTTAACACCGCCGCCGCCCCGCCAAATTTCTTCCTTTCCCGTGGCGCATGAAATTCATGTAAAATCCGTTGCACCGGTGCCTTACACTTCGCAGCACTGACTGGATCAGCGGTTCTCGCCTCGGACGCTCGCGGTCCACCGCCGCTTCATTCACTGAAATCCTGAACGCTCTTCACCGGCCGGCCAATCGTTTTGGGACGCACGTCGGAAACTAGGAGAGCCCGATGAAGCGAGTCTTTGTTTTTTTGACCCTATCCACGACCGTCGCAGCCTTTGCCACCCACGCGCAGACCACTACCGGCGAGTCGGTCAGCGTATCGAATTTAGAAGCGCCCGCACGGACATTTTTTCCCCACAACTGGGTTCGTGGTTATACCGATTTTTCCGTGGCGCCGTCGCACAACGAACCGGACCTTGGACGTTGCATGTTCCCTCAGCCGGCCAATGCAGGCGGGACGGCTTCTACGTGCACGGCCTACGCTCGTTATCTTTACAGCGGCTACATTGAGTTTCAGCCCATGGGACGTACTCTGGCGCGGCATTTCTTTCTATTTTTCGAGCCCAAATTTAGTTTTGGAAGAAATATTCCCCAGCTCACCTACACGGCATCCATGGCGCCGATTGCTTACGACCGCTCGATTGGAATCGGTTTCCAATTGCCCAGAAACTTTGAATTGCGCGCGACGCAGCATCAAGTGGACTGGCTGGGGCGCTATGGCAGGTCACTGGGTACCGCGGACCTTCACACCAACGGTTCTTATGGTCTCTATGCGACTTTTGGGGTGCGATGGTCTTTCGGCGGATATGGACGCCAGGGAGCCCCAACAGCCTATTAACTCTGCTATCCAAGAGCTCTGCGCTCTTCCCACTGGCAAGAACCAACCGTGGATGACACGTCTCCTCATTCTTTTTCATCTACTTCGCCGGCAAGCCCTTCCAGTTGGTAGCGCCAGTCGAGTTCACGCACCTTCTGAGGATTTTCGCGCCAATCTGGCGCGACCTTAACAAACAATCCGAGGTAAATCTTGCTGGCGAGGATCGACTCGAGTTCCTTGCGGGCCTCCGTTCCGATTTTCTTGAGCATCTCGCCCTTATGGCCGATCAGGATTTTCTTCTGCGAATCGCGCTCCACGTTCATGACCGCTTCGATGCGCAGCAGCTTGGGCGTTTCTTCGTACTTTTCGACCACGACCGCCAGCGCATACGGAACCTCGTGGTACATCCCTTGAATGGCCTTTTCGCGAATAATCTCCGCGGCCAGAAATCGTTCCGGCTGGTCCGTGACCTGATCGTCCGGAAAATACGGTTCCCCCTCCGGCAGCTTTTTCAAGATTTCGCCCAGCAGTTCCTCGCATCCGTCTCCTTGCAACGCGGAGATGGGCAGAATCGCAGCAAACTCGAAGGCTTTCGCAAACGCTTCGATCAAAGGAAGAAGTTTTGGCTTCGGCAATCGATCGACTTTGTTCAGCGCCAGAATTGTTTTTCCGCGAAACCGCTTGGCCTTCTCCAGCAGCAAATCATCCGCATGCGGATGCATCCGGCTTGCGTCCACCATCAGCAGCAGCACATCAATTCCTTCCAGGGCGGCCGCCACTTCCTGCATCATTTGCCGTCCCAGCGCAGACTCGGCCTCGTGCAGACCCGGCGTGTCGATAAAAACGACCTGTCCCTGCGGCTTGGTGACGATTCCCTGGATGCGGTTGCGCGTGGTCTGCGGTTTGGACGTAACGATGGCGATCTTCTGCCCGACCAGGCGGTTCACGAGCGTGGACTTCCCCGCATTTGGCCGGCCGACGACGGCTACAAATCCGGAACGAAAACCGTGCTTTTCCTCGATGCTTTTGTTCTCAGACATCAAGGCTTCACAACCGGCAGCTCCAGCGCGCTGGCGTGCTCTGCATCGTGCATCAACGTGATGTGAGCCGTCCTGGCATCCTTGCCCGTTTCTGCCGCGACCACGCCGCCGCTGTTGTAATTCTTTTCCGCACCGGGCGAGTTGATGGTGCGCACCACCAGCCGCAGGCGGCTGCCTTTTCCCACACGCCGGGCAAAAAAAGTGAAATTGTCGAACACGTATTTTTCAAGCTTTCCCGCAGGCACCGGCTTCGCATCGCGCAGCGACTCGCGGTATCTGGCCCGCATGGACGCTCCCGTCAGCGCCACCGATCCGCCGTCCGGCAAAATTTCGCAGAGATCCGCTTCCAGATCCGTGTCCGGCACGTCCATCTTGAGCCACACCGTCAGCTTCGGGAATCCCGCGATCTCCGTGGCTTCCGCGAAGGGCTCGCTGTGGTATACCACTCCTTCGCCAAAAAGATTCAACGCCGCCCGCTGCGAAGTCAGCGAATTGTCATCGTCTTCGGACTCCGCAGTGCCCGGCCTGGTATCCAGCGGATCATACGTCCACGAATCCATCGCTGCGAATGCGCCGGGCTTCCCCTCCGTCAGAGTTCCGGATCGAAACACGTCACTGGCTTCGCCGTTCGACCCGAGAACCAGTGTCCTGGTCGCGTTCGATATGCTTTCGAGACGGTCCGCGTACTTCCACTCTTCCGCTCCAACCAAGTAGTAGGCCACGCGCTTTTTTAGGAATTCCGGTTTGGCTCCGCCCTTCATCGCCCAGTCATACCATTCCGTGTGCAGCTTGTTCAGGTCAAGGAGGCTTGCCTGGCCGAATTTCAGTCCGCCCACTTCCGCCTTCGGCGTACGCGTTCCTGCATGGTCCCATGGTCCAATAATCAAGTAATGATTCGCTTTCGCTTCTGCCGCCCCGTACAGCATGTGCCGCTTGTAGAAGGTGAAGGCGCCTGGCTGATCTCCGTCATAATGTCCCGTGATCGTCAGGATCGGAACACTCATCCTCTTGTACTGTTCCGGACTCGGCACCATCGCGTCGTAATAGGCATCCGGCGTCGGATGCTTCAGCCATTTCTGAAAGACGGTGGAGGTGTTCCCAACCACCTTGTCGTAATCCTGAAACGCTGTGTGCGCCATATACATCTCGCGCGATTTCGCGGTCCAGTAAGCGGCGTTCCCAAAGAGATTCGAATTGCCGGTCACGCCGCTCGTAAAACTCAGCCATTGCATGTCATACGGTCCAAACATGTTGAACTGAAAGGGAAAATCTACGCCAGGATGCGCCGCAGCCGCGGGAACAATCGTCGCGAGGTGGGGAGGAAATTCCTTCAACACCGTCCACTGGTCGAATCCCGCGTACGAACCGCCCCACATCGTGACCTTGCCATTGCAATACGGCTGCTTCGCCAGCCACTCCACCACGTCATATCCGTCCTTGCCCTCGTTCACAAACGGCTCGAACTCTCCGCCTGAATTCCCGCGCCCCCGAACGTCCACAAGCGCGTACACGTAGCCATGTTTTGCGAAATACACGGCCCGGTCGGTGTAGGAATCTCCGATGTAGGGAGTAAACGTGAAGATGACTGGCAGCGGCTCCTTCTGGCCGTGCTGCGTGAATACCGTTGCGTTCAGCTTGACTCCGTCGCGCGCCGGAACCTTCACGCCCCACTGCATGTCAATGCCTGGCTCTCCGGCCGCCGTTTTCTGCTGTGCTGTAGTGGCAACGCCTCCCAACAAAATCGCCAGCGCCATTCCTGAAGCGGCCGTGCAAACCTGTTTTAACATCACACCGAGCATCTCTTTCCCTCCGCACTGCGATGGATTGCTTTGTTCTGTGGCCATTCAATCGAAACCCGGAGCGTCTATCGCTTCATGGGAACAGCTTTCAACTGCTTGCGAATTCGCACACGCAACACTTTTCTCTGGTTCGCTTCCAAGACTTCGAAGCGGTGGTCCACCAGGTCGATCTTGTCGCCAGGCACGGGCACTTTGCCGGAAACGTGACTCAGCAAGCCCGCCAGTGTGGTCACGGCTTCGTCCGTCTTATCGCCAAACTTCACGCCAAGCAATTTCTCAACGTCGCCGATGGGCATGCTGCCGCGCATGACCAGGCCACCATCCGGTTCGCGAACGACGTCCGGCGCCGGTGGCTTTCCATCGTTTCCTCTTTCGCCGACAATCTCTTCCACCAGGTCTTCGACGGTTGCGATGCCCGCTACCGTCCCGTGCTCGTCGATAACCACGGCTAGCGGCTGCCCTTTCTGGCGCATTTCGCGCAACAACTCCGAGCCAACTTTCGTTTCCGGTATGAACAGAACAGGCTTGACCAGTTCGCGCACCTTGCGCTTTAACAAGTCCTGGTCTGCGATTTGCAAAAGATCCTGCGAATGTACGACGCCAAAAATATCGTCGAGCGTTTTCTCGTACACGGGAATCTTGTTCAATTTCGTTTCGACAACCTTGGCGTGCAGTTCTTCGAGTGTGGCGTCCGCGGGCATGGCCACGATGTCTGGGCGCGGCGTCATCACTTCGCGCACGCGCTTGTCGCTGAATTCAACGACTTGCTCAATCAAATCTGCTTGCTCTGGTTCGATGATGCCTTCTTCTTCCGCGGCTTCCACCAGCGCTTCGATGCCTTCTTCCGTGCGCTGCTCTTCGGTCTTCTCAACCTCGTGCTCCGAAATTCGCGCTAGTGATTCCGCGCCTTCCAGAAACACGCGCACCGGCCAGACGATCCACATCGCGCCGCGAATCAGCGGCAACAGGGGAAGCAGCCAACGCCCGGTTGTGCGGTACAGCAGCATGTCCGGAATAAAGTGCATGGCGATGACGACTTCGAGCACCAGGAAAACGCAGAACTCGACGAAAGACTCCCAGGTGCCCGGAACGAAGTACATCACGCCGCGCGTCGTCTCTAGCACCAGGAATGCCAGCCAGAAATGCCCGATGATCCGGAAGGTCCGCCCACCGCTGCGGCGGTTGATTCTCAGCTTTGGCTCGATCTCTGCCTCGAAAATTTCCAGATGCTCGTGGACGCGCCCCGTCGTCATGCGGCCCAGCTCGCGGTAAATCAAGGTCAGGTAGGAAAAAATCGGCAGAGTAAAACCTATCAGCACGACACTCAGAGCGTAGAGCCAACCTAAGTTCATCATGCCAGTCCGAGCCGTCTTCGCAGCTTTCGCTCAACTCGGTCCATTTCGCCGCGATCGGTTTCGTGATCGTAGCCCAGCAGGTGGAGGACACCGTGAAGGATCAGCACTCGAAGTTCACTGGAAAGCTTTCGCCCGTTTTTCTTGGCGTAGCGCCGCGCCGTCGCCGGAGAGATGGCGATGTCACCGAGGCATTCGCCGGGCTTCATCGTGGTTGAGGTCCGCCGCAGGCGCGCCGATCTTCGCGTCACTGCGGGGAAGGAAAGCACGTCGGTAGGGCCCTTCTTCTTGCGAAACTCTTCATTCATCCGCGCGATCTCTTTATCACTCACCAGGCAAACAGTCACGCTCGCCTCGTCCAGCCCCAGTTCGTGTTTCACCTGGCGCAGGAATACTGCGAGCGGACGCCGCGCCGCGCGCACTGCTCGCTGGCGGTTCAGAATCATGCCGCACCACGTCTTTCTCGCCGAACTGCACCACGCCGATGCCATCGATTTTCCCGCAAACTTCCAACGCCTCAATCAAGCCGGACTTCTTCCCCTGCGGCAAATCGATCTGCGTAATGTCGCCGGTAATCACCGCTTTGGAGTTGAAGCCCAGTCGCGTCAGAAACATTTTCATCTGCTCGCTCGTAGTGTTCTGCGCTTCGTCCAGAATCACAAACGAATCGTTCAGCGTCCTGCCGCGCATGAACGCCAGCGGCGCAACTTCGATGATTCCCTTTTCCAGAAAGCGTTCCAGTTTGTCCGCGTCCAGCATGTCGTACAGGGCGTCGTAGAGCGGCCGCATGTACGGATCGATTTTCTGCTGCAACGTGCCGGGCAAGAATCCCAGGCGCTCTCCCGCTTCCACCGCGGGCCGCGCCAGGATGATGCGGTTCACTTGCTTCGTAAGCAGAGCGCTCACGGCCATGGCCACGGCGATATAAGTCTTGCCGGTTCCGCCGGGACCGATACCAAACATCATGTCGTGCTTCTCAATCTCTTCCATGTAGCGCTTCTGGCTGGCGTTCTTGGGCGTGACCTGCTTTTTGCCGAAGGAACGCACGCGTCCGTGCTCAAACATTCCGCGCGGCGATTCGTGCGGCTCTTCGGTCGCCACCCGTACCAAAGACTTCACCTCCGCTGCGGAAAGCGCTTTTCCGTGCCGCGTCAGGTGGTTGTACTCTTCCACGATTTTCACGGCTTGATCGACACTGTCCTGCTCGCCTTCGATGGTCAGCCGCGTGTCGTGCAAGTGCGTGCGCACGCGCAGCGAATCCTCGAGCAAGCGCACGTTTTCATCGAGCGTGCCAAAGAAGGGTTCAATTTGTCCGGAGATGTGAACGGTACGTCGCATCCAATTGGAAGGTCTTCCTGTTACGGGAACCGGGTGGCCGATGGGATTCCTCCTGTTATGGCGTGGCCGTTTCGTGAGCCACTCAGGGAGAAACTCTTTACACCCTAACGCAGCGCTCCGTCGCGGTCAAGTTATGGCTTCGTTACAAGAAACCGTCGATGCGAAGCGGGCGGACGGTTCACCGCTTTGGCGGTGTTGCCGCTAAAGCAAGTTGGATCGCTTTCTCTGCCAGCGGCGCCATCACCGCGTATCCAGCCGCATTGGGATGAAGCCCGTCCTCGCTGAGATCTTTCTTCAGCAGGCCCTGGTCATCCACCATCGCGGAAAAATAATCCAGGTAAACTTCTCCGTTCTCTGCGGCGTGCTTCCTGATCCAGGTGTTCAATTCTAGTATCTTCTCCGGTGGCCTCTTAATGCGCACGTCCAGGGGATTGCCATTGCGATCATGTCCGTAGTTGCTCACCGGCATCACCGAAGCGAGCACCACGCGAATCCCATTGGCACGGCCCAGCTCGGCCATCGAAGCGAGATTCCCTTCCGTTTCTTCCAGCGTAATCGGTCCCGTGTTCCCCGCTATGTCATTCGTGCCGGCGAGTATCACCACTACTTTCGGCCTCAGAGCAATCACGTCGGCGCGAAAGCGCAAGAACATCTGTGGCGTCGTCTGTCCGCTAATTCCCCGCCCGATGTACGGTTTCCCGGGAAAAAATCCGCCGAATTGCGGTTGCACCCACAGGTCCGTGATCGAGTCGCCCATGAACACTACACGCTGCTCGTCTTTCGCAGGAGCCGCTACTTTTGCGTTGGCTTCCCGGTAGCGCGCCAGATCCGGCCAGTCGTTCAGCCGTTTCGCCTGCCCTTCCAGCCGCGCCTTCGCTTCCGTCAACTCTGCGCAATCGCAGGGCGGCTTCTCGTGCGCCTCCGGCTGTGCCTGCGCGTGTGTCTGCGGCTGCACCATCACCCCGCTGGCGCTCGCAGCCAGTGCCATAACCAGACGAGCAGCCACCTTGAAAGCAGTATCCATCGCTCTCCTCGCCCGAACAATCGGACGCCGGGAAACCAGGCCCTAGTGTCGCGCTAGCGCGTGAACTTATTCAATGAGTTGTCGCAACCAAATCCCATACAAAATGGTGGGGGCCATGCCGATGGATGGCTTAGCTCTCGGGCGACCAGCTACAATGTTTGCCCATGAAATGCCCCGGCTGCGGAACCGAGATGACAGCAATGGCCCTGGACGGCCACTTAGGCAAACAGGTCACCATCGACGTGTGCGTCAGCTGCCAGGCGTTCTGGTTCGATCAGTTCGAGAGCCTGCAACTGTCTCCTGGCTCGACACTGAAACTTATGAAGTTCATCGGTGAACACTCGTCGCCGCGGAAACCATCTCTGCCGGACGCGCTCCGCTGTCCGCGATGTGCAACGACACTGCACCTGGCGCACAACATGCAGCGAAACATGCCGTTCACTTATTGGCGGTGCGGAAACGACGACGGTCACTTCATCGGTTTTTTCGAGTTCTTGAAAGAAAAGAATTTCATCCATCCGCTGTCGCTTGAACAAATCAAGGAGTTGCGGCAGAACGTTCAGTTCGTGAATTGCTCCAACTGTGGGGCGTCCATCAATCTGGAACCCAACTCTACCTGTCCCTACTGCCACACGCCCGTCTCCATGCTCGATATGAAGCAGCCGCAGCAGATGCTCGAGCAGCTCAAAAAAGCCGCGGAGCCTCGGCCGATGGATCCAGCGCTTCCTTTGAAACTCGCTTCCGCAAAGCTGGAATTAGAAACGTCCCTAGCCGATCATGATCGCAGCCCTGAATGGTGGAGCGATGCGGCCTCGTACGGCTTGGTACAAGCCGGCCTGAACGCCGTCACCCGCTGGCTCAGCGGGAAACTGGTTGATTGAGGCCATGATCAAGCGTGCGCGACATGTAAGTGGAAGTTAGGCCGCCCGTCGGCCCTCCCAGTAATCTTCAAAGCGGCGGTTGAGATGACAGCAGCGCAAAGCGAGAATCGCGTTGGCTCCCCGTACAGTCCAGAACATACCAGATCGTTTGAGGCGGGAGCCGATTACAGTCTTGCAGCCCGCTTCGATCACACCCGAGCCAACAAACAGATGTTGGCACCGAAATTGGGGATATCGCATGCGCTCCGCATTCCTCGCAAAGTAGTCCGCTTCCGTGCGTATCTTCTCGGCAACGTCGGGATTGTCAGCATCCATGGAACGTAGCGAGAGCACCAGCTTTTCGATTTTTCCCTTCTCCAGCAGCTTCTGGTGGATTTTCATCCAAGTTTTCTGGTTCCCTTCGTTATGGGGGTGTAGTCTGCGAGCCACCTCCCAGAGATGCTGGCAAGCGTGGTAGAAGTCCACAATCTGAATCGCTCCCGAAAAGTGTTCGGCGACAAGATTCCAGATCCATTCGGCTCCATCGCCGATGACCACCTTCTTTTTCGCGCGGCTCCAACCACGTTTTAGTGCTTCTCGATAGATGCGCTGGCCAAACTCTACCGCGGTTTCCAGGGCCCCAGTGTAGGTAGTAGAATCCGGATCGCGGATCGCGTAGCCTTGTTTGTCCCAGGTGGTCTGAGTGAACACACACCCTAACTTGGCTTCACGCGTATGAGCTGGTTGGCCCGCGGTCTTGCCTTGCCGACCCGCCGTCTCTTTCTTCACCACGGGAACTCCGGTCCCATCCATTTGCACATACAGGATGGGCATCGGCTCGCCGACGATGACGGGCAGATCCAACTGCAGGGCTTTCTGGATCTCTCCCTGCTCGCGCTGGGCGATATCGGCTCCGATGGCCTCTGCCGTACGCTCCACGGATTTGGTGGTCACCTCCAAGCCGGCCAGAAGTTGCATCTGCTCGCGGCCGTGATCGAACGGGGCCTGTTGGCCCACCAGACCCTGCATGCGGCGCACCCCGGGAGAAAACTCTGTATTTTCGATGTCCAGTTCGACATCCACCGGAAACTGGCCGAGATGACATTGGGAGCACAAGTAGTAGGGGCGGGCAATGCGCACCGGACCTACGATCGTCAAGGTGGGTTTGGAGCGGATTTCCTGGTATTGGGCGTGATGGCCACATCGGCACGGCAACTGACGCTGATCAGCCGCCGGAGCTTCGAATTGCAGCAGTTCGGTTAAGGCGGCAGCACCCGCTTGGTGGAGCGCAGCCCGCAAGGCCGACTCTACGGCCTCCAGATCCGTCTGCCCGTCCTTACGGCGTTGTGCAAAGACACGGCAGAGCAGTTGGTTTACTTCCCGCGCCACCTCCTGATGGACCGCAGCAGCCGTTTTTTTTCCTGCTCGGTCCAGCCGCCCCGTTGCGGCTCGACCGGGCGGAGTCGACAGATCTTGTCGTTGAGGGTGACCAAGTCCTGGCTAAGCTTCTGGAAGCGATGAAACTCGGCGACCTCTTGCTGCGCCTTGCGCAGCGCCGTGGGATTGGGAAAGCTCTCCGTTACCGTCTTGCCGGAGATGCGGCGAGTGAGGCGAAATTGCGGATCATGTCCAGGGTCGTTGTGTTTGGCGCAGTGGCAGGAAGGTTTGCCGCAGCGCCGGGTCACGGCGGTAATGGAACCCGGTCGAAGATCACCCAAGTCGAGGAACTCCTCCAGGAGCTTGGATCTTTGGGTTTCCAAAGTTGCGAGATCGTCAGGCATAGGGGTCTCCTCTCTGTATCGTATCTAATCTGTACGTATAGATACGTTCAGAACAATGCCACAAAAAAAGGAAACCCGCAAGATGCCTCTTCCAGGTCGCGCACCCCATGATCAAGGCTAGTTTGACAAAGCCGTAAGCCTCGTTTAACGTTAGAGGTTTGAACGAACCGCAAAAGGAGCAATAGATGGCCCAGGGACAGGCTACCAAAGTTAAGAAGAAGAAAAAGTCGGTTTTGAAGCGCGCGGCTCAATCTCGTCAACGCGCCGAAGTCAATCGCGCCAACCGCACCCGGGTCCGCACGCTGATGCGTCGCCTGCGCACCGCCATCACGGCCGGCGACCCCACCGCGGCGGGTAATCTTCTTCATCCCACGATGTCGGCAATCGACCAGGCCATAGCCAAGGGCGTGCTGCACGAGAACACCGCCAACCGTTACAAGTCTCGCCTCACGGTGGCGTACAACGGTGTCAAAGCAAAGGCCGCCAAGGCGTAAAGGACTCCAACTTTTCGTTTTTGCCGGTCTCTGTAGGGCGGGCCTTGGCCCGCCCGTTCTTTTTCTTCCTGGGAGGCCTGATGTCAGCATCACCACCGCTCCTGCTTCGTTGCCATCCAAACCAGCCGCGAGCCGGACACGTATAACTGGCTCATGCCTGTCTAAGGTCATCGGAAGAGGTGCCCACGATGTACTACTACGCTCTGTTTTACGAAGTTGTCGATGACTTTGTCGCTCGTCGCGGTCCGTTCCGGCAGGAACACCTTCGCCTGGCCGCCGAAGCTCGGGGCCGTGGAGAAATTGTCTTTGCCGGCGCGCTCGCCGAACCCGCAGACCGCGCCTTGATCGTCTTTCACGCCGACGACAAAAGCAAAGCCGAAAACTTCGCCCGCAAAGATCCCTACGTCGTGAATGGTCTCGTCAAAAAATGGCAAGTCCGGCCCTGGAACGTAGTCGTTGGAAACGAGCAGCCAACTTCTTCAACATCTTCAACTCTCGCAACTGGAACGATTTTGCGCCGCTGGACCGCGCGCGCCACTGAACCGCAGTTGCCCAAATACCTCGAACACTTTTCCAAGAATGTTCTGCCCGAACTTCGCCGCGTCTCTGGCTACCTCGGTGCCACGGTTTCTCTTCTTCGCCTCGCAAGCGAAGTCGAAATCGTCGTCGAAACCAACTGGCGCTCCCTTGAATCCATCCGCAACTTCGCAGGCCCCGACCTCGAAGCAGCCATCGTCGCGCCCGAGGCTGCCGCGCTGCTCGCTAGCTTCGACCATCGCACTCGGCACCACGAAATCGTGGTTGCGGACGGCTTGTAGAACTTACAAATCCTTCAACGACGATTATCACTCTCGCGTTATCCGCGCTTCGCCGCCCGACAATTTTCCTGCGCCGATTCCGTCTTGCTTTTGATTCGAGGGAGTTTCGCCGGCACGGCCAAGTTCGACCTCAATCAACGCATACTTCGGCAAGTAAACGTCTCTGCCGGGCCGCGTAAGGAGAAATGCCAGCGACGTTCCGAGTCCTACGTATCTTGCTGCGTTGGCAACCGCAGCGTCGCTCATGGTTGCACCGATCGCGCGAATGGGAGTCTCGGAAATATCATCGGAAATCTTTCCCAGGAAGTACGAATAGCCCAGATCAACCAGTCCATTTACGATCCCGGGCTTGCGGCCGTTTAGCGTGCCTTCTTCGTCCAAAGCGAATGCGGCTTGTGCGTCGGCTTCCGCGGTGCTTAACGAGCCGGTCACGCGAAGCGGCTCTCCCTCGGCAGGCACGATGCGATCAACGCGAAGATAGAGCCTTCCCGCGCGGCTCAGCATTCGCGGGGCAACACTTCGCACGACGGTGCCTTCCACCGTGCTGCCAGGTGCGAGCACCCGGCCGGCGATGCGCACCGGCTCCGCCAGCTGGGCCTGGAACTTGTCGCCCTCGTGATTCAACGAGGCACGCATTTCGGTAAGCAAGTAGGCGCGTGCCATACGCTGCTCTCCCGCAGCGACTACCAGAGTGGCGTTTGGCTTCGCCGGAACGGAGAGTAGTGCTTCCCTGCGCAGGGCCATCAGCAACGTCCCCGACGCTTTGCGGCTTTCTCCTTTTGCTCCTGCCGCCTGCAATGACTTTGCCTTCGGCTTTACCATCACTCCGGAGCTGGCACGCAGAACGCGCGCATCCAAAGGCAACGCTTCGCCCGTGGGAAGTAGCAACTCCGTAGCACTCAATTCCACGCGGTATTCTGCCGGACGGCTTGTCTCGAGAGGGTTGAACGCGCGAACCATTGCGCGTCCGGTCTTCCGCCAGAATCCCAGATTCCCGCGAATTTTCTCAGCCGAGTTCACGGTAACGCGAATCGCGCTTCCCGCGGGCGCCACGGACTGTTCGCCAGCGTACAGTGGCAGCGAGAGGCGTCCTTCCAGTACCGCGCCTGTTTCAACGTTTCTCCAGTTCTTGCGGCCCGGGAAATCCACCCGCAGTAAGGATTCGCTCTCCACACAAAGCGCGGAAACACTTTGTGACGGACAGGCCAATCCTGCTTCTTCAATGGCGGACTCCTGCGCGCGGAGCGCGCCCGGGAGAATTGCGAACATGCTAGCGGCGAAAATCGCTCTTCTGAAGAACGCGCTCCGGCCCATATTCCCTCATTCTGAATGCTTAATTTGGAATGCGATGACTTACAAGCTGGATCAGAAACCATCGAACGGGGAACCTGAGTGTGTGTTCCCCGTTCGATAGCAGAACCACGATGGTGTACGCCTTACTTCCCGCCACCTGCCTGGACGGCCTTTTCGGAAGTGGAAGAACTTTCCTTCAAGGCCACGATTCGCGATTGGCGCCACTGCCGGAGCAGCGCCGCGCGGTTCTTGCTGAGGTCGCGGCCGTCACGCACGCTTGGATAGGGAACGTTTTCGCCGAGCAGTCCCTGCCACTGAATGAGATTGTATTTCGCGGCGTCCACGCGATCTTCGCGGCTAAAGTCGAAGCCTTCTGTCTTCGCGGCCCAATAGGCCGCACTATGAGTCGGCTTTGCATAAAACGCAGACAGAGCGTTCTTCTTCAGCGAGTTTTTCGCGGTTGCCACCGGCAAGGGCAGTTGCGTGCCGCGCAGGATGTCCGGCACGATGGAATTGAAATCCCACTTCTTGACCTGTTTCGAGAAGCCATCCGTCATGGGACGGTCGAGCGCGTCGTACGTGCCCAAGTGCTCGATCCCCAGGATGTCGACTATTGTCGCCAGCATGCTGACCGTCGTGTATTTTGTGGAGACGACGGCGCCTTGCTTCACGTACGGCCCAGCCACAAACGCGATGCTGCGATGCGCATCAACGTGATCCGGCCCGTCCTGTGAGTCGTCCTCCACGACGAATACCAGCGTGTTATCGCTGTAGCGTTCGCTCTTGGCCACCTTCTCCACGATGCGGCCAACGGCATAGTCATTGTCCGCCGTCTGAATTTCGGGCGTGTTCACGCCGTCGATCGCTGTGCCAAAGTTGCCGGTGTGATCGTGCATGACGCGCACGAATTCCAGGTTCGGCATATTGCCGTTCGCTTCAAATTGGTCGAATTCTCGCGCCCATTCATCCACGCGATAGAAGTCTGGGAAGTGATTGTCATAGCCACGGAAAAAGTGATCGGTGATTGGTTGCAGTGGCCCTTTTGTAGAGAAGGAAACTGGCGTGCCGGAATCGAACGGATGACGAAGCAGTGGAGCCCCTCCCGATGCCACCGGAACGCTGTACGGCCCGAGGTCGATGAAGAAGCCGTAGTTGCGCACATTCAAGCCCGCACGCAACGCAGAATTCCACAGATAGCCTGCGCCTTCTTCCCCCTCCGGGCTGTCCGGTGCAGAAACGTCCGCCGTGCCCAACAAGAGATTTTTCTGCACGTTTGGCGGCAGACTGTTGTAGGCCGGGAACGCCGCGGCGCGTTCTTGTGGCGTGGCGAAGCCGACATTCACGTTGCGGTTGGTGCCTTCGTAGTCGTAGTTCAAGCCGCGGCCCGCGTAGTTGATGGGCTCGGTCTTCTCGATGGTGTCGGCGGCGCGCGCGGAGGTCGACCAGTTCCAGCCGTCACCGCTCACTTCGCCGCTATCGTAGAAATTGTCCAAGTCGACGAAGTTGTTCGCCAAAACATGAAGGTTCGGCGTCAGCGGCTGCGGATACACGACAATCGACGGATCGCCGTTGCCTTTGCTCAAATCACCCAGAATCTGGTCGTACGTGCGGTTCTCTTTTACGATGTAGATGACGTGCTGAATCTTTCCATGAAGGAAACCCATCATGTCCTGATCGGCGGCATCTTGTTTCGCATTGTAATGATTATTTTGGGCCACCTGTGCCGTCAATTCGTCCAGGTCTTCCCCATGCGGCACGGGCACAGTCAAAAATCCGGCCTTGGTAAGCTGCCATACGTATTGATTCGCCGCACCGCAGGTTGAAAAATCTCCTTTTGTAGCTCCCACGACATCCGTGCAATTCTGCGGCACCGGTCCGGTGTTGCTCTTGCCGTTGACGACATAGAGCATGGAACCATCCGCGCTAACGCTGACGGAACTCGGGTACCAGCCGGTGGGAATCAGGCCTTGCAATTCGCTTCCGCTGGAGCCTCCTACGCGCTCACCCTCTTGGGC
>MNEA01000016.1 GCA_001917435.1 Acidobacteria bacterium 13_2_20CM_2_57_6 | reverse complement strand
GGAAAGCACCGTCATGGGAGATCCTTCCGCGGCAGTGGAAATGTTGCTGCAAATAAAAGCTTTGGGTATCCGCCTGGCCATCGATGATTTCGGCACGGGCTATTCTTCGCTAAGTTACCTACACCGTTTTCCGCTTGATACCTTGAAAATCGATCGTTCGTTCATCAGCGGCATGTGTGAAGGCGGCGAGGGCATGGAGATTGCCAGGACAATCATGCCGCTGGCCAATAATCTCCGGCTTGACGTGGTTGCCGAAGGAGTGGAAACGATCGAACAAGTTGCATTCCTAAGGAAACTGCACTGCAAGTTTGCCCAGGGTTTTTATTTTTCCAAACCCCTGGCGGCCGAGGAAGCAGGAGCGCTACTCATAGGACAGCCGGCTTGGAAGTAGTTCCCGGCTTGCGCAGAATGCCATGAAATTAGCCTGGCAGAACATCATTCACGATCGCTCTCGCTTCTCCGTGACCGTGCTGGGCGTGTCTTTTGCCGTGTTTCTGATGGTGTTTCAGGGCAGTCTCTTGGTTGGCTTCCTGCGGGCCGCGTCCAGGTTGATCGATGCCAGCGACTCCGATATCTGGATCACAGCGAGGGGAGTACAGGCCTTCGAGTTTGGAACGACTTTGGAAAGCCGGGTGAGAGAGATGGCGGCTGGCGTTCCCGGAGTAATGCAAACGGACCGCGTTTGCATGGCCTTTGCGGTCTATCGTACTCCCAAGGGAAAGCAACAGGTCGTTGCCCTGGTCGGAGCGGACCCTAATGTGGGAAAGCGCTTCCCGGTACCCGACGTGCCCGAACTCGCCGGAGAAATATCTCCTGACGCGGTTCTCTACGACGTCAGCGACCGGGACCTGATTGCGGTGCCTGTTCTGCCGACAGAAGTCGAGATTAATCGTCACCGTGCGAGCATCGAGCGCCAGATCCAGGGTTATGGCGCGTTCCTTGGCGTTCCTTTCTTGTTTACTTCCTATCGCAACGCCATCCGGTATCTCGGTTTCGGGCCCGACGACGCCATGTACGTCGTATTGCGAGTCAGCAAGGGCTCTTCTGTTTCCGATGTTAAACAAAGCCTGCAGGAACGGCTCCCGGAGGTCGACGTACTCACCCGGGATGAGTTTGCTCACAAGTCTCGAATGTATTGGACGATAAAAACGGGAGCTGGCGGCGCGATCTTGACCGCCGCGGTCTTGGGTTTTTTGATCGGGCTGGTTGTTGTCTCTCAAACCATTTACGCGAACACCATGGAGAACATTGAGGAGTACGCGACGTTGAAAGCCCTGGGAGCGCCCAAGTCGCTCGTGGCGCGCATCGTCCTCACTCAGGCCTTGCTCTGTGGCGCGGTCGGCAGCATTCTGGGACTCTTCGCGGTGATTCCAGTCATCGATCACGCTAAGTCGCTGATTCCTTGGATCTACATGCCCTGGTGGTTGCCAGTCCTCATGGTCCTGCCAAGCATGGTTATGTGTTCATTGGCATCCATTGCTTCGGTTCGCAACGCTCTTACCGTCGAGCCGGGGAGGGTGTTCCGTGCCTAAAAGTCGTCTCACGAATACCGTTTGTGAGGATGCCTCGGAACTTGCCTCGAGGTCGCATTATTCTGCGGCGTCAGCCGTCAAGACGGAAGTAGAACCCGATCTCAGTGTCCACGAGGGAACTTCCAGTCGATTTCTGGGCGTTGAGCGTGCGACGGTCTCATTCGGCGAAGGGGGTGCGCGGGTTTGCCCATTGCGCGGCGTTTCAGTCATGTTCAAGCGCGGCACTTTTTCTTTGGTCATGGGACCTTCAGGGAGCGGGAAGACAACGTTGCTGTCCATGCTTGGCTGCTTGCTGTCACCCGACCAAGGCTCCGTGTTCGTGGATGATGTCCTGGTGAACCAGCTAAGCGAAACGGAGAAGACTGCGATTCGCCAGAAGAAAATCGGCTTTGTGTTTCAGGCGTTCCGCCTCTTCCACTCACTCTCGGCGATCGACAACGTTGCGCTTGGTTTCGAACTTCGCGACCCGAAGCAATCGCAGCGATTGGAAATGGCGCAGGAACTCCTCGACAAATTCGGCCTGGGTGATAAATCCCATCAAGAGCCGAATGAGCTCAGTCCGGGAGAAAGGCAGCGAGTCGCAGTGGCAAGAGCCCTTGCGGGGGATCCTCCGATTCTTCTTGCCGATGAACCCACGGCATCTCTGGACGCTCAGGCCGGAAGGAATATCTGTCAAATTCTTCGCAATCAAGTTGATGAATATGGAAGAACCGTGGTGGTCGTGAGTCACGATCCACGCTGGCGGGAATTCGCCGATCGCACTATCACTCTATGTGATGGCGAAATAGAGCAAAAGGAGAATGATCTATGACGGCCCGCAGCAGATGGGTTATCGGTGGGTCCGCGATTTTCTTGGTCATCCTGATCGTCGCGTTCTTGGGAAGTACGCGGAACAAGAGTTCGGTGCAGGCGCGCGGGATACCTTCCGATGCTGCTGGTGCGACTGTTGCGTTTGCCTCCCCCGGAAGGGTCGAGGGGGCTTCGGAAACCACGCAGGTAGGGGCGGCCGCGGATGGCATCCTGAAGGCCGTCTACGTGAAAGAAGATCAGTTCGTAAGAAGAGGAACGTTACTTGGTGAGATCGCCTGTGATGATTTGCAAGCGAGTTTACAAACTGCGATGGCCGAAGCGGATGGCGCCCGCCAGACAAGAACCCGGCTTCTGCGCGGTGCGCGCGACGAGGAGAAAAAAATAGCAATTGAAAAGACGGCCGCCGCCCGCGCGACATTTGAAGAAGCTAAGTCGCGAATGGAGATGCAGCGCGC
The DNA here is from genome assembly GCA_001917435.1 of Acidobacteria bacterium 13_2_20CM_2_57_6. Taxonomy (GTDB): domain Bacteria; phylum Acidobacteriota; class Terriglobia; order Acidiferrales; family UBA7541; genus Acidiferrum. Next base: position 40,748 of record MNEA01000016.1, on the reverse strand, counting down.
TCTTTTTCAAAGAGAGCAAGTGTCCCGAGCCACTTATGAGCAAGCTGTCCGTGATCTCGGAGTCGCGGATGCTAATCTGCAAGCCGCTGTTCGAACTGAGGAGCTGCTTGCCGCGCCTCCGTTAGAAGAAGACAAGGCCCGAGCGGATGCGGAGGTGCAAGCCGCAGAGGGTCGCGTTCGCACAGCCCAGGAACGCATCGGGAAGTGCGCAATCGTCTCTCCAATCGATGGAACCGTATTGCGGGTCTACGCCAGGCGCGGTGAGTCTTTTAGCACGGTCACTCCCCGCCCATTGTTCAGCCTTGCGGATACTTCTTCGCGCCACATTAAGGCGGAAATAGACGAGCGGGACGTGGACAAGGTTTCGGTCGGACAAAGTGTGGTTATCCAGGCAGATGCCCTTGACGGAAAGAGGCTCAATGGGTCCGTCGCCAGAATTTCTGCAATGATGGGCAGGAAGAGCATCTCCACCGGCGATCCATCTGACAAGAGCGACCGGGACATTCTCGAAGCTGTGATCGATCTGAAAGACACCACGCAACAATTGCCGATCGGACTTAGGGTTACAGTCCAATTCCTATCCAACGGTTCGCCGAAAAAATAGCCGCCACAGCAAACCAACCCCGCAAGACTTGTGCCTCATCGCCGGTGTCAGTAAAATGGCCCGTTCCTGCTTCCCGCTGCTAATCTTTCTTTGAGACATACCGGAGTCATGTCGAATGGGGCAGCACTACGACGTTATCGTCATCGGCGGCGGCCACAACGGCCTCGTCAACGCTGCGTACCTTGCCAAGGCGGGGAACAAGGTCGTGGTCCTGGAACGCCGCCACGTTCTTGGCGGCGCCGCCGTCACCGAGGAAATCTTCCCCGGTTTTCTTTTCTCCGAATGTTCCTACGTTGTCTCGCTCCTTCGTCCCGAAATCATTCGTGAACTCGACCTTCCTCGCCACGGCCTGGAAATTCTTCCGCTCGACGGCACGTTCTCTCCCATGCCTAGCGGCGATTACCTCTGGCGCGTAAACGACCACGCCAAATCCGTCCGCGACATTCGCCGTCATTCCCGCATTGACGCCGAAGCCTACGACGAATTCTCCAAGATGATGACTCCCATGTGCCGCTTCGTGAAGCCCCTGCTCTCGATGGTTCCTCCCGATCCCACGACGCTCAATCCCAAAGATCTCAAGCAGCTCCATTTCTTGCTCCAGCGTTTCCGCGAACTTTCTTCCGACGAACGCTACACTCTCGTCCAACTCATGACCATGAGCTCCGCCGATTTTCTCGACCAGTGGTTTGAAACCGACGTCCTCAAGGCGACGATGTCCGCTTCCGGAATCATAGGCACGTTCCTCGGCATTCGCTCGCCCGGCACTGCCTACGTTCTCCTCCACCATTACATGGGAGAAATCGACGGGGCGTTTCGTTCGTGGGGCTTCAGCCGCGGCGGCACAGGCGCCATTTCAAACGCCATTGCCGACGCCGCCCGCGAAGCTGGCGTTGAGATTCGCACCAAAGCGCCTGTCGGCAAAATTCTCACCAAGAACGGCCGCGCCTGCGGCGTTGCCCTTCAGGATGGCGAAGAACTCTCCGCCCACATTGTTTCCTCCAGCGTCGACCCGCATCTCACCTTCGAAAAATTCCTCGAACCCAGCGAATTGCCCGCCGATTTCCTGGAAGGCGTCCGCCGCTACAAATTTTGCGGCTCTTCCGGAAAAGTCAATCTCGCACTCGACGCGCTTCCCAATTTCAAATGCCTCCCCGGTCCGGGCGCTCATCTTCGCGGCGCCATCTCCATTTCTCCCAGCATGGAGTACATGGAGCGCGCCTACGACGACGCCAAATACGGGCACTACTCGCGCCGCCCGTACATTGATATGGTCATTCCCAGCCTCACCGATCCCAGCGTCGCGCCTCCCGGTAAACACGTTCTCTCCTGCTTCGTGCAATACGCGCCGTACAAGCTTGTCGAAGGCACCTGGGACGATCAAAAAGAAGCTTTCGGCGACAACGTCATCAACACCATCGCCGAGTACGCGCCCAACATCAAAGACATCGTCGTCGGCCGCCAGATTCTCACCCCGCTTGATCTCGAGCGCGAATTCGGTCTTACGCAGGGCAACATTTTCCAGGGTGAACTTTCTCTCGAACAGCTTTTCTTTCTCCGCCCCGTCGCCGGATGGGCCTACTACCGCACGCCCATTCGCAACCTTTATATGTGCGGTTCCGCCACTCACCCGGGCGGAGGCATCATGGGAGCCAACGGCCGGCTCGCCAGCCAGGTCATCTTGAAGGAATGGTCGCTTGCTTCGCTGGCGCGCCGGGCAAAGTCTGGTCCTTCCCGCTCAACGGCGGCCGCGTCGAAGGCGGCCAACTGACCATGCCCCTCGGACAGCGTGTAGTTCTCATCGGCGGCGGGCACAACGCTCTCATCACCGCTTTTTATCTTGCCAAGGGCGGCTTCAAGCCCCTCGTCCTCGAACGCCGCGAAATGGTTGGCGGCGGCGCTATCACGGAAGAATTCTATCCCGGCTTCAAAACCTCGACTCTCGCGCACACTCTCGGCCCGCTTCGCACGGAGATCGCGCGCGACATGGAGCTCGATAAATTTGCGTGCGAAATCCTTTATCCCGCTCCGCGCGTCTTCGCTCCCAAGCCCGACGGAGGCTCGCTTCTTTTTTGGAACGATAACGCCAGGACCGCTCGCGGCATCGCGAATATTTCCGAACGCGATTCCGCCAAGTACATGGAATTTGCCGACGCTCTCGATCATCTCACCGGAGTTCTCGACCAGCTTGTTTCCATTACCCCGCCCGCGATTGACAAGCCCACGCCCGAAGAACTCTGGACACTGCTCAAGACCGGCCGCAACGTGCGCATGCTGGGCAAGAAGGGCATCTTCGATCTTCTTCGCTGGGCTCCCATGGCCGTTGCGGACTTCGTTTCCGAATTCTTCGAAACCGAGCTTATTCGCGCCGTCATCGCCGCCCGCGGCATTTTCGGCACGGCCCTCGGTCCCTGGTCCGCGGGTTCCACGGCTGTTCTTCTTCTCCGTGCCGCTTGCGATACGCACCCCGTGGGCACCGCTTCCTTTCCTCGCGGCGGGCTCGGCAGCTTCACGCGGGCTCTTGCCGAATCGGCAAAGCAGGCTGGCGCGGAAATTCGCATCGATGCCGAAGTCCAGCACATTCGCATCAAGGACGGCGCCGTTGCTGGCGTCGTGCTCACCAGCGGCGAAGAGATCGCCGTCGACGCGGTCGCCTCCGGCTTGGATCCCAAGCGCACCTTCTTCCATCTCCTCGATCCGTCCCAGCTCGATCCGACGTTCGCCAATCGCATCAAGAATTTCCGTTCGAATGGCACTGTCGCCAAAGTCAATCTCGCTCTCGGTGGCCTTCCCACTTTCTCCGCGCTTGATCCAACCGAGGGTTTTCTGGAAGCGCTCTCCGGCCGCATTCACATCGGTCCGGAAATCGATTATCTCGAGCGCGCCTTTGACGCTTCCAAGTACGGCGAATTTTCTCCAGCGCCCTATCTCGACGTCTGCATCCCCACGATTCTCGATCCCGAACTCGCGCCCGAAGGCAAGCACATCCTCTCCGCCTGCGTGCAATTTGCGCCGTATAAACTGAGGGACGGGGATTGGGACCTCTGTCGCCGGGAACTCGGTGCGGTCGTCATCAGAACTCTTTCCAACTATGCGCCGGATCTCCCCAGCCTGGTCGAAGGCATGCAGGTCATCACGCCCAAGGATCTGGAAACCTCCTACAGTTTCACTGGCGGCCACATTTTCCATGGCGAGCTTGCTCTCGATCAGATCTTCACCATGCGTCCCGTTCTCGATTGGGCGCGCTACAAAACGCCCATCCGTGGCCTATTTCTGTGCGGCTCCGGCACGCATCCTGGCAACGGCCTCAGCGGCGCAAGCGGCGCCAACGCCGCCCGCGAAATCATCCGCGACCTCCGCTGATTCCACTCTTCCCTGTCGCAAGAAAAAGGCGCCCGCCCGCGGCAGACGCCCCAAGCACATAACCGCGCATCATGAGAATTGACTACAGGTGGTGAGGCATCTTCTTGGCATTCGCACTTGCTGGCGGCGCGGCATGCCGGTGCGGAACCGTGAGCGTCGTGCCCTGGACATTCGTCGATGGCGCCGTCGCTGAGAACGTCGGCAGGTTGTGAGCGCGCACCTGTGTCGCCGCCTCGAAGCCCGATGCCAGCTTGATCAGTGTGGGTTCACTGAACGCCGTCCCGAAGAAGCTGATCCCCAGCGGAACACCATATTGCGTGCAGTTCGTCGGCTGCGTAGTTGACGCGCACAGCTTAGGAAAGCCCGCGGGCACCTGCACAATCGGGTATCCGGGCCCCGCCGCCAACCCCGACGTCCCAAAGATGAAGTGGTCGCCGTAAAGCAGGTCCGTGGCCCACGCCGGGTTGTCCGTCGCTGACACGACTGCGTCCAGATTGAATTGTGCGATCGCCGCGTCAATGCCGTTCACACCCGCGAGGTGATCAATGGCGAGTGCCTGGTTGTAAGTCAATCCCCCGAACACGGGCTGCGGGTCATCCGGACCGGGCGCCAGCGAATTGGCCAAATCCCAAAGGTCCTGGTTGAAGAACGGCATCTCGACGTCCGCATGGGCGTTGTTGAAGTTGATGGCGGTCTGCAGCGTCCCGCCCGCCACCGGCACGCCGACGCGCGTGCCGAAATACGCCGCCACGTCGTTGCGGAATTCGAAAAGTAGTACCAGGAACTCGCCGTCCGCCGATGCGAAGTTGAAGCCCGCGGCATCCAGATCTATTACGGTCGCGCCTGCGTTTTGAAGGGCCTGCACGGCTTCTTCGAACGCGTCCAGCACCGGTTGCGGTGTCGGGACATTTGGGTCGAATCCTCCTAACCCTACGCGCGTCACGCCAAGCTTAGCTCCTTGCAGCCCGTGTGGGTTCACGAACTTCGTATAGTCGGTGGGGATGTTCGTAGGACGCGTCTTGCCCGTTCCCTGCCACCCCAGCGGAACGCCGCCGGTCGCCGGGTCACGCCCGTCGAAAGTGCGGCTCTCAATGACGCTCAGCGCCGCCGCCGCATCAGCCACCGTTCGTCCGTACTGCCATCCGTCTCGCTGCCAAACGAAACCGCCGCGAAGTTCGCCGACACCGCTGCCCCCGATCCGGAGCTGGAACCGCAGGGGTTGCGATCGATACCGTAGGGATTGTGAGTCTGCCCCCCGCGGCCGGACCAGCCACTGATCGATTCGAAGGATCGGAAGTTCGCCCACTCCGACAGGTTGGTCTTGCCTAAGATCACCGCACCGCCAGCGCGAAGATTCGCCGCCACCGTGGAATCCCGCAATGCAGGCGTGCCCACGAGCGCCAACGATCCCGCGCTGGTCTGCATCTTGTCGCCAGTGTCGATGTTGTCCTTGAGCAGCACCGGGATGCCGTGCAAAGGCCCCAGAACCACGCCGCGCCTGCGCAGCGCGTCTGCATTGCGGGCCATGACCAAGGCGTCCGGGTTGAGCTCAATCACCGAATTCACCCCCGGGCCGTTCTGGTCCAGGGCGAGGATGCGGTTGATGTATTCCTGGGTCAGTTGCTCCGAGGTGAGCGAGCCGGAGGCCATCTCTGCCTGAAGTTGAGCCACAGTAGCTTCGTTGTGCTGCGTGGGTATGGATGTTGGTGTTGCGCTCTGTCCGAACGTAGAGGCCGGCGCCAGCAGAGCTGCGAGCAGTAAAATACGGATTACGGGAATGTTCATTTTATTTCCTCCTGGGAGTCTCGGCCGCAGGCTGGCGGCGCGAAATCAGGACGCGGCCGGTGGGCTTTTTCGAGGCGGAGAAAATAATCCCCTTGCGTGCCCGAAGTCAATCAGGTCTTCTACTGTTGAGCTCAATGGAATTTGCGGGTAGCTAATCGAGATACCTACGCTCATCTAACCGGGCTGTCGGCCTGAGCCCGCGCGTGTTTCGCCCCTTGCTCATAACTCCCCATCCGCCTATCGTTTGTCGGCGAAACCCCATGACCACCACCCCTTAGCGTCATGCCGTTTCTGCACACGTAGCGGCAAACTAAATTCTGTGGCGCGTTCGGGGCCCTTTGGGTTGAAATGTGAGCTTATGGCCGACTACTTCCTTGTTGACCATCTTGATGTAAACCGTCTCTTGAGGGAGTGGCGATGGCTATGCCCTCAACCTCTGGAGCTCGTCGCCAGAAGCGCCTTTGGAGATTTGTTTCTGGGCGACGAGGCTGGAAAGATCTTCAAGTTGGATATCGCGGTCGGTCAAATGAACGAGATCGCGGTGTCCGAGACGGAGTTTCGGCATTTGGCGCAGACCAAAGAAAAGAGACAACAATGGTTCGCAGAGAAAGATGAGCTAGCCGCAGGAGAACATGGACTGAAGCCAAACCAGAATCAATGCATAGCCTTCAAGATACCCATCGTGTTCGCTGAGGCGGGCACTCCAAACAACGCATATGTGGGCAGTCTCTATGAGCAGGTATCGTTCCTCGGCGACCTGAATCGACAGCTCTCACAGGTCCCCGACGGCTCCAAAGTGCAGCTTCGGATCCAGAAATGAAATTTTCTTGAGGATGGAAGAGAGACCGCGTCAATTTACGCAGGCGATATGGAGCCAAAGCCACAGTTTTTTCCCACGCCCGCCGAGTTTCGTGCCTGGTTCGAATCGCACCGCGACAAATTCCAGGAACTATTCGTCGGCTTTCACAAAAAGGCTTCCGGGAAGCCCAGCATCACCTGGCCCGAATCCGTGCAAGTTGCGTTGTGCTTTGGGTGGATCGACGGCGTTCGAAAGAGCATCGACGAAACCAGCTACATGATTCGTTTCACCCCGCGCAAGCCCACCAGCACCTGGAGCGCCATTAACATCAATTTTGTTCGAGAGCTAACAAAAAAGAGGTTGATGCATCCCGCCGGCCTCAAGGCTTTTGCCGCTCGCAACTCAAAAAAGTCGGCCATCTACTCTTACGAACAATTCAAGAACGCCCAATTTACTCGCGAACAAGCCAAACAGTTTCGCGCCAACAAAGCCGCTTGGGAATTCTTCCGTTCGCAACCTCCTTGGTACCAAAGGGTGACGACCTATTGGGTCATCAGCGCGAAAAAAGAAGAAACGAAACTCAGGCGACTTTCCTTGCTCATCGAGAATTCCCAGAATCGGCGATCGATTCGCCAGCTTACGCCCACGAAGAAGAAGTAACTTGACTGCTGGCCGTGTAGAATAATCGCCACTCAAACACGAAAGGTGATACTCATGTCCGACTATCTTCTCAAGACTGAACCTTCCGAATACTCGTTCGCCGATCTTCAGCGCGATAGAGCCACGGTGTGGGACGGCGTGCACAACCCCGTAGCTTTGAGGAATCTTGGAGGAATGAAACCTGGAGACAGGCTGATCATTTACGAAACCGGCGACCACAAGAGCGCGGTTGGCACAGCCTTAGTCGTCTCCGTCGACACCTCCAATTCCAAGGATCCCGCCGTCGAAATCAAAGCAGGAAAGGCGCTCGCCAAGCCGGTCTCCCTCGCGCAAATCAAATCCAACAAACTCTTCGCTGATTCCCCGCTCGTTCGTCAAGGCCGGCTTTCCGTCGTTCCCCTCACTGCGGCCCAGTACAGATTCCTAACAGGCGACTGATTCTCCAAACCCGCGTATGATGCGTGGACAAATTCATGAACTCGCGAGGTTTCATTCCATGAAACGCTCTATTTTTCTTCAGCTCTTTTTCGCAGCCGCTCCTCTTTTTGCCCAGCAGCCGCCCGAAATCCGCTTGCACTCTGTTCCCGATTTTCTGAAGCTTCCGCCCGATATTTATCTCGGCGAGGCTACCGGTGTGGCCGTCAATTCCAAGGGTCACGTTTTCGTCTTCTCACGCGGCAACACCACGGGCCCCGCTTACGCTGCGGCTGCCGCGCAACTCCTCGAATTTTCGCCCGATGGGAAATTTCTCCGCGAGATCGGCCATCATCTTTACGCCTGGTCTTTCGCGCACACCGTGAAAGTCGATAAGGACGACAACATCTGGGTCACCGACAAAGGCTCCGACATGGTGATCAAGTTCAATCCTGAAGGCCGCGTCGTTTTAGTTTTCGGCCGCAAGCAGGAAGCTTCCGACGAAGGCACCGAGCCGCTCAAGCACGTCAAGCCGCCGCTTCCTCCCGTCGACGGCATATTCCGCCAGGTCACCGACGTGGCGTGGGATACTTCCGGCAATTCGTACATCACCGATGGCTACGTCAATTCCCGCATCGCCAAAGTCGACAAGGACGGAAACTGGCTCAAGTCCTGGGGCGAGCCCGGCGATCAGCCCGGCCAGTTCAACGTTCCGCACAGCATCGCCGTCGATGCTCAGAATAATATTTACGTCGCGGACCGCGGCAACCGCCGCATCCAGGTTTTCAATACCGACGGAAAATTCCTACGCCAATTCACCATCGACGTTCCCGCGCCCGCCGACGCTCGTCCCGCCATCGGCAATAAACCCACAGCAACAACCGGCACGATGTCTCCCGGCGCGCCCTGGACCCTTTGCATCACGCCCGGACCAAATCAAGTTCTCTATACTTCCGATGCTTTTCCCGGCCGCATCTACAAACTTTCTCTCGATGGAAAAGTTCTCGGCGTCCTCGGCAAATCCGGCAAGCAGCTCGGACAATTCGGCTGGATTCACGAAATCGCGTGTCCCTCTGCGGACGAACTCTACGTTGCCGAACTTTTGAACTGGCGCATCCAGAAACTCATCCTCGAACCAACTCACTAGCCCGGCGTCCCGTAGACGTTTTTAAAAAACTCTTCGCGTTTAAGCCGCGTCGAACAGCAGCGGGAAAAATTGGCCGCCCATTTTCTCGCCGCGAGGAATTACGGGAACGCCTGCAAGCAGCGGTTCATCCGCATTGGACAGGACGCCGTCGCGAAAAACGTTGATCACCGTAGCGCGCCGCGGAGCGGGCGTATCGTTGGCGCGCGAGCCGTGCATGGTTCGCGCATGGTGAAAGGAACTTTCCCCTTTTTTCATTTCAATGGCGACAGGTTTGAATTTTTCTTTTAGTTCCTCGGGCAGACTCTCGCGGATGCCGTCCATTTCCCCCGTGAGAACGGGTTTGGGCAAGTCCGGCCATTTGTGGCTTCCGGGAACGTAATTCAAGCAACCGTTTTCGCGCGTAGAGTCGTCCAAGCCAATCCAGCAGGTGAGATGTGCCAAGGGCGTCGTTCTTGTCCAGTACGAATAATCCTGGTGCCAGGCCACCACTCCGCCATGCCGCGCCGGTTTGCAGAAAAGCTGGTCGTGCCAGAAGCGCACCGGACCGCAGAGCAACTGCGACGCCGGCACGAGGAACGCAGGGTTCCAAAGCAGATCGTGAAAGCCCGGCAGAACGCGCCACGCTCCCAGCGCGTGAAAAACCACGCGGTTCGGGTCCGTCGATTCGTTGGAATGGTATTCGTGAAATAAATGCCGGCCGGGATGCGCCGGATCCATGAGTTGTTCCAACTCCGCGCGGAGAGCTTCCACCTGCTCGTCGTTCAGAATACGCACGCCCTTCAGGTAGCCATTTTCGCGGAAGAATTCGAGCTGCTCTTCGGTGAGGCGGTACCGCTCCCAGTCGCGAGTAGAGGTGGAGCGGGGGAACAGCGCGCTGACGGGTTGATGGTAACGGGACAAGTCTTCGATCATGCTAGGCGCTCGACTCTTCGTTTCTTTGATTGGCAGCTATTTCAGTTCAATCTCCACGATTTGACCGCCCGTGCTCCCGACGTTGGCAAGAGTGTGGGTGACTTTGGTGTCCACCCAATGGAAATCGCCGCGCTTTATCTCGTGCATGATTGATTGACCGTCGGGCGCGGTCATTTTCAAGGTGAATCCGCTTGTGGCGATGATGAGATAGGGGCGCACATGCGTGTGCATGGCGGACGCGGCGCCGGGAGCAAGGACCCAATTGTAAATGCGAGCGCTGGGATTTTCCGCGGCAACAGTTGCGGCAGTGACCGGCGACGGCGACTGCGGACGCATCAGAAGCTCGACGTCCAGCACATCATAAGGATTCGCGCCTACGTTGTGGACACGGTGCGTGTACGAGTTGCCGGGGAGGGTCAGCACGGAAAAGGTACCTGCCTCGGAAATAGATGGCGGGCCTTCCTTCTCGTTCCATACTTGCTGCGTGATCGAGGTGCTCGAGAGGGGAATGGCGGCGCGGTCGTGCGTATGAGTATGGTAGAGCGTGCGCTCGCCTGGCGGCAGAGTCAGATGAATGACGACTACGGATTCATTCTTCAGCACTACGTGATGAAGCGGCTCATTTTCAACGGGTAGGGGCTCAACGGGCACAGGCGCTGAAGCCTTCTGAGCCGCGAAGAGGGCGGACAAAGAGAAGATAAGCGCCGAACCAATTTTGATGTTCATCATTTTTGTATTTGTAGGCCACCTTGGGCCGATTGAATGGAAGGGTATCGTACCTCGGTTTTCCAGCGAATAGCGAACCTTGCCTCCATACCCCACCCCGGGTGTTTTGCGGCAAAGAGTCCGGAAGAGACTGAAAACAAAAGAGTTGATTTCTTCGAGAGCACAAAAGAGTGCGCAAGAATGTGAAAAGAAAGAACTTGAATAAAAATCGAGTTCTCGTCGTCATGACGCGCCAAGCTTTTCCAAAATAGAAAGAATGTCCCCCCACCCTGGCAGTTTTCGTAAGAGGTGGCAAACAAAGGAGTTGCAGGATACACAACTTGGAAGAACGGACTGAAGATGGAAGGAAGGTATCGGGGTGCGATGCCGGAGCTGTCGTCGATCAATCACCACATAAATTGTCAAATATTATAGTACTAGTATTTAGCGAATTGGCATCATTTGTTCGAACGATTCTGCAAGAAGAACAAAACCAAGGGGTAGAGCTCACTGAGCATCCGTGCAATGGTTCAAAAGAGCCCCACATGCAATGGCGAGAGAAACGCCATGAGTCCTTGAGAAAAGAACATGTCCAGGATTCATCGGGATCGCGCAGCGAAAGAGAGGTTGGCTATGCCGCTAAGGCGAACGTCGCGGCTTGTAGCGACGTTTCAGGAGGCAGTAGAATGGTTGTCTGACACCGAGGAGGGGCCGCCATGGCTACTGCCGAAAAGATTGTTCACGTTTCAGAGTTCACCAACGAGCCGTTTATTGATTTTACGAAGCCGGAAAACCGGACGCGCATGGAAGAGGCACTGAAAAAGGTGAAGGCGGAGTTTGGGCGCGAATACCCGATGTGGCTCAACGGCAAAAAGGTGACCACAACGGAAAAGCGCACGTCGACGAACCCTTCGCATCCGATGGAAATTATCGGTGTTTTCCAGAATGCCACGGCGGAGATGGCGCGGCAGGCCATCGAAGACGCCAACAGATACTTTGACACGTGGAAAAAAGTTTCGCCGCAGGAGCGGGCAAAGTTTCTTTTTCGAGCGTCGCAGATCGTGCGCGAAAGGAAATATGAACTGAACGCGCTGGTGTGCTATGAAGTGGGCAAGACGTGGGTGGAAGCGGATGCGGACATCGCGGAAACCATCGACTTCCTGGAATTCTACGGGCGCGAAATGCTGCGATTGGGCGAGCCGCAAAAGCTAGTGCCGATGCGCGGCGAGCGCAACTACCTTATGTATATTCCGCTGGGCGTGGGCGTAATCATCCCCCCGTGGAATTTTCCGTGCGCCATCATGGCGGGACTGGTCGCGGCGTCGCTGGTCACCGGGAACACGGTGGTGCTCAAGCCGGCCAGCGATTCGCCAACGATTGCGGCAAAATTTATCGACATTCTTTTTGAGGCAGGCATTCCGAAGGAAGCGGTGGACTTCATCACCGGGCCGGGCGGGGCGGTTGGAGATACGCTGGTCACCCACCCGAAGACGCGGTACATCGGGTTCACGGGATCGAAGGAAGTGGGGCTGCGAATCAGCGAGCTGGCGGGGAAGACTGTGCCGGGACAAATGTGGATCAAGCGCACAGTGCTGGAGATGGGCGGTAAAGACGGCATCGTGGTGGACGAAGAGGCGGATATTGACGCGGCGGTGGAAGGCACGGTACAGGCGGCGTTCGGCTATCAAGGGCAGAAATGTTCGGCGTGCTCGCGAGCGATTGTTTCAGAAAAGATTTACGACACGTTCGTGCAAAAGCTGGTGGAACGCACGAAGAAAATTACGGTGGGGCCGAGCGACGATCCGAACAACTATATGGGGCCGGTGGTCAGCCAGTCGGCGATGAAAACGATCTTGGATTACATTGAAGTCGGAAAGAAAGAAGGGAAGCTGCTGACGGGCGGGAAGCGCGCAGCGGGGGACGGGTACTTCATCGAGCCAACGATTATTGCAGACGTGGCTCCAAAAGCGCGGCTGGCGCAGGAAGAAGTGTTCGGGCCGGTGCTGGCGGTGATCAAGGCGAAGAATTTTGATCAGGCGCTGGAAATCGCAAACAATACGGAGTTTGGGTTGACCGGCGCGGTGTACTCGAAGAATCCGGAGAAAATCAAGAAGGCGGAAGAAACGTTTCACGTCGGCAATCTTTATTTGAACCGGAAGTGCACGGGCGCGATGGTCGGGGCGCACCCGTTCGGCGGATTCAACATGTCCGGAACGGATTCGAAGGCGGGCGGGAAAGATTATTTGCTGCTGTTTATGCAGGGCAAGTCGATTGCGGAAAAAGTGAGCTAAGAACTTTTTCCAGCGAGCACGCCAGCGCGTTGGGTAACCCACTTCAAAACGCGAAAGACCGGATAGCTGAGCACCAGCATTCCAAGCGCGAGCGGGGCGTTTTTCTGGTCGGTGACAATCGAACCAATTAAGAAGAGCACGGAAGCGGCGAGGGCGATTCCTGTCGACCAGGGATATCCCCACGCCCGGTAAGGCCGCGCCATCTGCGGCTCGCGCTTGCGCAGCGCAAAAAGAGAAAAATAAGAAAGGGTATAGTTGGCGACAAAAAAGAACGAGAGCATAGCGATAACGCGTTCGAAGGCATTGGAGCTGAGGAAGGAAATGAGCACGAAGAGGACGCCGACGATTGTGCTGAGGAGAAGAGATACCGTGGGAGTGCCGCCGGTGTTCACTTGCGTGGCGCGGCGGAAAAATAATCCATCGCAGCTCATGGCATAAAGAGTGCGCGTGCAGAAAAGCTGATTGGCATTGAGACAGCTCAACATGGAAATGATCATGATGGAGCGGATGATGGGGTCGCCGAGGGCTCCGAAGACGCGATCGGCGACGGCGCCGAGAACGAAATTATTCCCGGCGATTTCCCGCATCGGCAAAATATAGAGCGCGATGAGATTCAGCAGCAGATAAATTCCCATAATGGAAAAGACGCTGCCGAAGATGGCGCGCGGAATATCGCGCCCGGGATTACGAACTTCCTCACCAAAATAAATGACGCCGTCCCAGCCATCGATGGTGTAAATCACGGCCTGCAAACCGAGCATGATGGCGATGGCCAGGGGCCATCCCGCGGGCAAAGGAAGCGATGAAGAGGCGGATTGCATTGTCGCTTTATGCGCCGGGCCGCCGAGAAGAAAACAAGCGAGGACTAAAATAAAAAAGGCCCCGGTCTTCATTGCGGCGGTGGAAAGTTGCGCGCCACTGCCCCAGCGAATGCCGCGCCATTGCAAGACTCCAAGAGCGCAGATGATGGCAATGGAAATGATTTCTATTTTTGTGTTGCCCGCGAGAACAGGAAAAAGGTGGCCGCTGTATTCCGCGATGACGATGCCGACGGCGGCGGCAGTGCCGCACGTGGATAGCCAATCGCTCCAGCCGACGATGAATCCGGCGTAGTCCCCGAGGGCGCGGCGAGAAAAATTGTACTGGCCGCCGCTGCGGGGAATGGCGGCGCCAAGCTCCGCCATGGAAGATGCACCGGAAAATGCGTAGAGCCCGCCGAGAATCCAAACGGCAAGAAACATCCAGACGTTAGGGAGAAGTTTGGCAACGTCGCCGGGCGTACGAACGATGCCGGCCGCGATGGTGTTGCCGATGGCCGCGGCCATGCCAAACCACATGCCTAGAACCTGAAGCAGGCGGCCGCGACCAGCTGCTCGCGTGGAGCTAGCAATGGAAGAGGCTTCCGTTGTGCCAGACAATGTGCGGTCTCGAGGTATGCGCGAAACGGAGCCATCATATCGGGGAGATGGGAAAAAGCAAGCTAGAAGTGGGGGATTCCAATGCTACTCGATTGCCATTTTTATCGCAGAGTATCGACGAAATTCCTTTTGCCCAGGCGAAGGATTCCTGCACGAGTAGGAGTGAGATCGGGCCGGCTGAGCTGAGGCAAAAAGTTGCGGAAGCTGTCGATTTGGTGGCCCCTCGTTCGACATTAAGGTAGAGCCAGGGAGAAAGGAAGCACGGGAGGGGGCCATGAAAGGACAGGACACATACTTTGGGAACTTTAAGCTAATCGTGGGAGTTGCCGTCGTTGGGTTTGCGCTCGCCACGTTGATTGGCAGGTATGATGGGACTGCGGTACATGGGTGGAGCGTTTTCGAAGGAACAATACGGCTTGCGTTAGAGGTATTGAGGCCGGTTATTCTGGCGGGCTGGCAGTGTGTGTCAGTGAATCTTTGCGGGGATTCCAAGTGTTTGCAGCATCTGTTACAAATTGTGACGTCGATGTGGCCACTGCTTTGCGTAATTGCTGGCTAGAGCTGACCGGGACGTCCTCATATGGGCGGGTGGAGTGATTGGCGAACCTTTAACAATTTCCAGCAAAAAAGATACGGTAACCTGTCGATTTTACTGGGCGTCGCTCGACGTATAAGTGGAGGGACCCGGTTCCGTCGGTCCAGACGGGCCGAAAGCCCAGGTCCGGAACCTAAACGAGAAGGAGACACCGCCATGCGATTCATGATGCTGATGATCCCAAAGGGCTACGAGAAGGCCGAGCCGGGTACCATGCCGGACGCCAAGGCCGTAGCTGCGATGATGAAGTACAACGAATCGCTACAGAAGGCAGGCGTGCTCCTCGCGCTGGATGGGCTACACCCGCCCTCGATGGGTGCGCGAGTCTCGTTCTCCGGGGGCAAACCCAAGGTGACCGACGGGCCGTTCGCCGAGGCGAAGGAGATCGTTGGGGGGTACTGGATGATTCAGGTGAAGTCGAGGGAAGAGGCCATCGAATGGGCCAAGCGATGCCCCGGGTCGGACAACGAATTGATCGAGGTTCGCCAGGTGCAGGAGTTTGCGGACTTCCCGGCCGACGTCAAGGAAGCCGCAGCGGGGTTTGCCGAGATGCAGGGGCAGTCCAAGTTGCACAAGGAGTCTTGAACGTGCAACGGTTTTGGAAAAATAATGTTTGTCCTTGTCGATTTCGCAGAGCGTCGTTCGTCGTAGTTGTAGAGGCCGGAGTTTTCAAGCCTTAGTTCGACAAGTTTAGTTGGAGGAGATCGTGACCGTTTCGCAGGGCGCGGCTCCAAACCCAAAACAAGGAGAAGACAATATGAAATTCCTAAGCATTTATAAGCACGCCGAGAGAACCGGCCCTCCATCGCAAGAGGAGATCAACAAAATGGGCAAACTAGTCGAGGAAGGCATGAAGGCCGGTTGGCTGTTGGCGACTGAGGGATGCCTGCCCACCGCACTTGGCGCGCGGGTGCGGAACTCGAGCGGGAAGTTGACGGTGACCGATGGTCCCTTTACAGAGGCGAAGGAAGTCGTGGGCGGGTTCGCGATCCTTCGGGCAAATTCCAAGGAAGAGGTCATCCAATTAACGAAGGATTTCCTGAAGGTCGCCGGCGATGGGGAGTGCGAAATTCGGCAGATCTTTGAAGCGGACACATGCTTGCAGAAGGCCACGACGGTTTAGTTGCGAGCGTCGCGGCACGCCTGGACCTTGAAGAAGATCTGTCGAGCAGTCGATTTCGCGGACCGTCGCTCGACTTATAAGCAGAGCCAAGTTTTCCGAATCGGACGAGGCCGCGAGGAGAATTAGCTTCCAACCAAAAATAAAGGAGATGTGACTATGAAATTCATGATGATCGTTAAGTCGGCGGAAAGGTCGGGCCGGCCACCACAAGCGTTAATGGAAGCAATCGACAAGCTCGGCCAAGAGGCGGTCAAAGCCGGCACGATGGTTGCAAGCGGCGGGCTGGCTCCCACTGCGGTGAGCACGCGCGTCCGACTTTCTGGAGGACAACTAACCAAGGTCGACGGACCCTTCACCGAGGCCAAGGAAGTCATCGGCGGCTATGCTGTCTTTGAGTTGAAGTCGAAGGAAGAGGCCATTGAAGGGGCGATGCGCTTCATGGAACTGCACAAGAAACACTGGCCAGGGTGGGAGGGCGAGACGGAGATTCGCCAGATCTTCGGGCCGGAAGAGTTTGCTTCCAAAGCATAGGAAGCGAACCTATAGTTGGTGCGCGCGGACTTGCACGAGCGAGTTGAAGATGGTGTGATGGGTAGCCGTGACGGCTACCGACACACATCGCGCGATCGACGCGGTCTGGAGGATTGAGTCGGCCAGAATTATCGCCGGCCTTACGCGCATTGTGCGCGATGTCGGTATTGCCGAAGAGCTCGCGCAAGACGCTCTCGTTGCCGCACTCGAACAGTGGCCGGAGTCTGGCATCCCGGATAACCCCGGCGCCTGGCTGATGGCCACGGCGAAGCACCGCGCGATCGATCACTTTCGCCGGAATAAACTTCTCGAACGCAAGCATGAAGAACTCGGCCGCGAGCTCCAGACACAGCAGGAGATGGCGGTGGCGAATTTTGAAATTGCGGAGGACGGTGATATCAGCGATGACCTCCTTCGCCTCGTGTTCATCTCATGCCATCCGGTCCTTTCCACGGAGGGACGTGTTGCACTGACGCTGCGTTTGCTCGGAGGCTTGACAACGGACGAGATTGCGCGTGCCTTCCTCGTGCCGGAGCCGACGGTCGCGCAGCGCATCGTGCGGGCCAAACGGACCCTCAGCGAGGCAAAGGTCCCCTTTGAGGTGCCGCGAGGGCCCGATCTAGTCGCCCGTTTGTCGTCCGTGCTGGAAGTGATCTACCTCGTATTTAACGAGGGCTACTCGGCGACGTCCGGAGACGACTGGATGCGCCCTGCGCTCTGCGAGGATGCCCTCCGCCTTGGCCGTATATTGGCTGAACTTGCTCCGAACGAGCCTGAGGTGCATGGGCTGGTCGCGCTCATGGAGATTCAAGCGTCGCGCGCGGGCGCTCGAGCTGGCCCGGGAGGGGAACCGATCCTGCTGCTGGATCAAGACCGTGCAAGATGGGATCAACTCCTCATTCACAGAGGTCTGGCCGCCCTCGAGCGTGCCGAGCGGCTTGGCGGCGCGCTTGGCAACTACGCCATGCAGGCGGCCATCGCCGCGTGCCATGCTCGTGCGCGTACGGCCGCAGAAACGGACTGGCGGCGAATCGCTTCGCTCTATGACGCGCTCGCCCGGCTTACGCCCTCGCCAATCGTAGAGCTGAATCGCACGGTCGCGCACGCCATGGCCTTCGGTCCGGCGGCGGGGCTCGAGCTCATCGACGCGCTCGTTTCGGAACCGTCTCTCAAGTCCTACCACCTCTTGCCCAGCGTTCGCGGAGACTTTCTTTTCAAGCTCAGGCGCTTCGCCGAGGCGCAGACGGAGTTCGAGCGCGGCGCATCGCTGACGCGCAACGCACGTGAACGCGAACTCCTGCTTGACCGGGCCCGAGCGTGCGCAGAAGAGTAGCGCGGGGCCTGGAACAAGAGAAGGAACCTTGCTATAAGGGATGAACCGGTTTCTGAGATAGTTGATTTCCGGCCGCAGGAATGAGAAAAAGTCAGGCACCCGCCGCCTGAACGCTATTCTCATCTATGTGCAGTGGTGCCCATGTGGTAAGGGGTGCCAAAGCTCTCCGAATGGGGCCCTAAGAAAGGGGCTCAAATAGGAAAGTGCCATGGCACGACGAGTTGCTATTCTCAGGAATGAAGAATGACAACGATGATATCTGAAGAAGAGGCGTCTTCTTCCGCGACGAGTCTCAGGGCGGCTGCGGCGGCTGATTCCTGTTTTCCACGCTTGATGCTCACTCCGGAGAACGGCTGGAACCTCACGACGCGAGCGGCTCTATTTGCGCTCGTTGTGATTTGGGCTGTGAAACTGGTGTCCACCTGGACGGCATGGGGGAACCTTACGGTCGACTCAGGCCACGAAATGTACGTTCCCAGCGTGCTTGCCGAAGGGAAGGCGCTCTACAAAGACGTATGGTTCATGTATTTTCCGGCTGCTCCGTACTTTAACAGTTATTTGTTCCGTTTGTTCGGCGTGCATTTGAACGTGCTATACCTGGCGGGATCATTTTCGGCGCTCGGATCGGCGATATTTCTCTTCCTCACGGGAATGCGGCTGGGGTCCTGGCTGGCAGGCTGGATGGCCGGAGCCGTGTTGTTACTGGAAGTTTTCCAACCATCGTTGTTCTGTTTTCCGCTGCCGTACAGTTTCAGCGCGGTATACGGGTGCCTGACGGCAACGTGTTTCTTATGGATGATCGTGCGCCTTTGCGGTTCGAACGAGAAAGTATGGATGTTCGGAGCAGGAATCGCAGCGGCCGCGGCGATGCTGCTCAAGCTCGAGTTTGGCGCAGCGTGCTACGCGGCGCTTGGAGTGCTGATTGTGGTCCGCGGGTTGCGGCAGCAATCCTGGAAAATCGTGCTGAAAGACTTTGTCGCGATACTTCCTGGTTTGCTGCTGTGCACGGCGGTCATAGGCTGGATGGTGTCCCTAAGGGGCGCCGAGTTCATCACGCAAGAAAACTTCATGAGCTGGCCGACGTCGTACTTTATCAAGACCTACGGCAAGTTCTGGCTGGAGTCGACAGGATTCAGCTTGAATGCCGCTGCGTTCGCTGCGAGCGCGCGCCGGACGGTCATGTTGCTGGGAATTTGGCAGGGGATTGTGCTGGCGATACGTGGGAAGCCGGAACTGAATTACCGGACGGTTCTGAGAATTGCGCTATTTGTTCTTGCGGCCGCACAGTTATTCTCAAGTTTGGCTTGGCGCGAAGCCTTGCTCGCGGTGTTTTTTCCACGCGACATGGTCTTGTACATAGCGATCGCCACGGTTGCTTCCTGGGGTTACTTTTTTTGGCATCCGGAGATGGACCGGAGCCTTGCGGTTGCGACATCACTGAGCTTCTCGAGTCTTCTGGCCTTTCGGATTCTTCTAAATACGGTTCCTTCCGGTTACGCGATCTATTACAACGGTCCGGTGATTCTTTCTCTTTTCTTGATCGTTCTCCCGTTTCTACGTTCGCCGGAAACGTCACGGCGTGCCCTGATGCGTGCCGACGCTCTGGCTTGCGCCTTGTGTCTGGCAGCGGTGGTCTTTTACGTACAACAAGAGGGGAGTCATTCGGCGGACTACGCTCCATGGGTTACCGAGCGCGGGACGATTCGAACGTGGCCGGATATGGCCGCTCACTATCAGGAAGCAATTGATTTCATGAAAGAGAAAAACGCGCTGGGACAATCCGTTCTCTCGATACCGGAGGATACCAGCTTGTACTTTCTTTCGAAGACCCACTGCCCGACACGGGTGTACCAGTTCACGCCCGGAGTCTTAGTGCCGGGCAAAATGACGGATGAACTGATCAGTGAAATTGAACGGAAACACGTCCGCTATCTGCTGTGGTCAAACCGCATTTCTCCGGAGTATGGCGTAGCGCGGTTCGGGACGGATTATGACACTCGTTTAGGGGATTATCTGAGGAAGAATTACCGGGAGGTGGGACCCGTGATTAAGGAAGGAGTATCGGCAGAAGATTGGACGGCATTCATTTGGGAGCGCAAGGCGGACAGCGAAACCCGATGAGTACGATTCAAGGCGGCCGAGAGAAGATGTGCCCGCGGGCATGCAAGTAGTGGAGAGGGGACAACGAACGCAGGCGGTGCCTGACACTCCGGGTTATATAATTACGATAGCCAAAAGAACCGTTCGCGGAAGTTTGAGGAACGTTGGCGCGGAGTTTGAGTGAGCAAAACATCCATCAAGGAGTACTTTGGGAGAGTCGCTCCCGTTTGGGAGCACTGGCAACGGAGAAATCGCTATTATCACAAGGCAATGGCGACTCTGATTGGGGGAATGATTCCGCCGGGCGCAGAAGTGCTGGAATTGGGGGCGGGAGCTGGCGACTTGTTGGCGTCGCTAAAGCCTGCGCGCGGCATGGGGCTGAATTTCACGGATGCGTTGACGGAACGAGCCCGAGAAAAGCACCCGGAGTTCGAATTCGCCACCATCGAAGTAGATTCGGTGCAAATGCCCCGGGCCATGCAGTCGCAGTATGTAGTCATGAACAACATGCTCGATTACGTCTATGACGTCTGGGACATGCTGGAGACCTTGCGTCCGACGATCAACGAGCAAACACTTCTGATCGTCACAACGAACAATCCCGTGTGGGCGCCAATTTTGAGGCTGGCAAGCAAATGGGGGCTGCGAATCCCGGAATCAACGCGGAATTTCATCACCAACAAAGATATTTGCGGAGTACTGCATTTACAGGGTTTCGACGTTGTGGAAGAGGGGCTGGTCCTTCCGGTGCCGGTGCGCGTTCCATTGCTTGGACCGCTGCTGAATGCGTTGCTGCCGGAATTGCCGGTGGTGCGATTTACATCTTCGATTCAATACGTAGCGGCGCGGCGGCGAGAGCCACGGCGTGCGCTCTCAGTTTCCGTGGTCGTGCCATGCCATAACGAAGCGGAGAATATTGCGGAGTGTGTGAGGCGAGTGCCCGACATGGGAGCCGGGACAGAAATAGTTGTTGTGGATGACGGCTCGACAGATGGAACAGCCGAGAGAGTAAAAGAGGTCATGGCCGGAGACGCGCGAGTGCGGTTGATTGTTCTGGAAAAGAACCAAGGCAAAGCGACGGCGGTAAACGCGGGGTTTGAGGCATCCAAAGGCGATGTGCAGATGATTCTGGATGCGGACATGGCCGTTGCGCCGGAGGAATTACCAAAGTTCCTGACACCGCTGCGGGATGGCACTGCTGATTTTGTGAACGGGACGCGGCTGGTATACCCGATGCAAGGCAAAGCCATGAGAATAGCGAACTTCTTCGGGAACAAGGCGTTCTGCTATTTGGCAAGCAAGGTCATCCGGCAGCGCGTCAGCGACACCCTTTGCGGCACGAAAGCGTTTCTAAAAAGGGATTACGTTCGAATGCCGCTGGGCGGAAAGGAACGCTGGGGCGACTTCGATCTGCTGTTTGGCGCGGCCAGGCTGAGGTTGCGGATTCTGGAAATCCCCGTGCATTACACGGAGCGGCGCGCGGGAAAATCGAAGATGCGTGTAATGGTGGATGGCTGGTACTTTTTGTTCGCTTGCCTCTCGGGATGGAGGATGTTGCGCTTCCCCGAAAAACATCCATGGGTGAGGAATCGCCAGCCAGTGGCGGGTATTCGCGAAGTGCGGCCTGCGGCTGAAGCCGCGGCGCGCTGATCCATGTTGGCAGATCGCGAGGCACAGGAAGCGCTGAACAGGCACCGGCGCGTATGGTTGGAGAAGGCTGTCCTGCGGAGGATTTACAAGGAAGAGTTTTTTTCGCGGCAGCTGGCGCAACGGAAGATTGGCGGAATCAGCATTGAGGTTGGCGGGGGACCAGGCTTCTTCAAGGCGGCGCTCCCAGACGTTATCTCCACGGATTTAATTTACTGCCCATGGCTTGACGTGATAGCGGATGCGCAGAGACTTCCGTTCAGTGAAGGCAGCGTCAGCAACGTCTTTGGCCTGGATACTCTGCACCACCTTGCCGCGCCGATGGCCTTCTTGCAAGAGGCTGAGCGCGTGCTGGCGCCAGGAGGACGACTGATCCTGGTGGAGCCCTGGGTGACGCCATTCTCCTTCGTAATCTACCGTTATCTGCACCAGGAGGACTGCGATCTTTCCGTCAGCCCTTATGAGGTTTCAAATCCTGACAGAGCGACGGCGAAAAAAGCATTCGACGGAAATCAAGCTATTCCGCATTTGCTCTTCGGGCCCCGGAACTTGGCGAAAACGCTGGCGTTCGTTCCTAAGCTGAAGTTAGCGAAGCTCGAGCAGTTTTGCCTGTTCGCTTATCTGCTGAGTCTTGGCTTCAAGAAAATGAATTTGTTGCCGGAATTTATTTATCCGGGGGTGGCGGCGCTTGAACGAGTAACACTGCCGCTGTGGCGGCGTCTCGCGTCCTTGCGTGTTTTGATCGTACTGGAAAAAAGAGACCTGCCAGCGTGAGGCCAATGAACGCATCCGAACCCAGCAGGAATACCGCATGACGCACGGCAAGAATTCGGTGGCAGTTTTAACTCGAACCTATAATCTCGTACGGTCCACGGGAATCCTGCAGTTTAGTTGGTTCCGCAGGGCGTTCATCTCCTTGTACTTTCTCTACAAAAGGCTGTATGAAGATCCTTACTGGTATTTGATCAAACACAGGCCAGAGCTCTTTCGCAACGGCGACATTCTCGACATTGGAGCGAACATCGGTTATACGGCATGCTTGTTTGCGAAAGTGGCGAGTCCATCTGCAAGAATTTATGCATTCGAGCCGGACCAGGAGAGCTACAACACGCTGATTGAGGAGATTGGGCGCCGACATTTGTCGCGGATTGTCGAGCCCTTCCCCGTTGCGGTTGGAAGCACGGTCGGCTCCGTAGAGTTCTGGCACAACAAGGAACATTCTGCGGACCACCGTGTGGTCACGGCAAAATTCAAAGAGTCGGGCGTGCCCAGCGAGAATGTGGAATGCGTCGCCGCTATAACCGTGGACGAATTCGTACGTGTGCATGGGCTGCAGCGAATCGCGTTTGTGAAGATAGACGTGCAGGGCTATGAGCTTGCCGTTTGTGAAGGAATGCGGCAGACACTCGAACAGTTTCCCAAGGCTCCGGTGTCGATTGAGTACAGCCCTGACTCACTTCGTGAGCTCGGTCAGGAGCCGTCGGAGCTTCTCCACTTTTTCCGGTCGAGGAAGTATCGAGTCTATGTTTTGACTCGATCGTCCCTCGAATTGGCTTCGGATGACCAGATGATTGAGCGGCTCTCGAAATCGTCTGGTTATATTGATCTGGTGTGCGTGAAATAAGGAATGCTGCCTAGCATCCCGTAGAGCTTGAACATTGCCTGGGCCTGGTTTGCCCGGCGCTGATTTAGCGTTCGATTTCGATTTCGGTAGTGCGGTTGGGATCCTGAGCCGCCGGCCTGCTTGCCGGTGCTTGTTTAGGGCGTTCTTCAAGGTAATCGGCCATTTCTAGACGCAGATTCCCGGCATTCGTTGAATAGGTCAGCCCAGTTTCGAAGTCCACAATTCCCGCGCGAATGAGCCTGTCAATCTCGCCATCGAAGTGCTGCATGCCCTCGGTAGTGCCATCACGCATGGCATCGAGGAGCGACTTGCCTTCGGTTTCGCCTTTTTCAACGTACTCGCGCGTACGCATGGTGGACTTGAGGATTTCGACGGCGGCGATGCGTCCTTTTCCGTCCTTGCGCGGAAGCAGGCGCTGGGAAACGATGTAACGGAAGGCTTTGGACAGCCGGGTACGAATGGATTGCTGGTCAGTCATGGGAAAAACACCGACGATGCGCTCGACGGTTTTCGATGCATCGATGGTGTGCAGGGTAGACATGACCAAGTGCCCCGTTTCCGAGGCTTCCAGGGCGATCTCAATCGTTTCCCGGTCACGCATTTCACCGACAAGAATGACTTTTGGCGCCTGCCGGAGCGCGGCACGCAAAGCCAGGGAAAAAGTCGGAGTGTCGGAGTGCAGTTCGCGCTGATGGATCGTCGCCTTCTTGTGACGATGAAGAAATTCGATGGGATCTTCAATCGTGAGGATGTGATAGGCCTTCTCTTCGTTCATCTTATCGAGGATAGCGGCAAGAGTTGAAGATTTGCCGGAGCCGGTCGGGCCGGTCACAAGCACGACGCCGTTTCGCAGATCCACAATTTCCTTCAGAGCCTCAGGCAGATGCAGCTCATCGAATCCGGGGATTTTGTCCGGGACGACGCGCATGACGATGGCGCAACTTCCTCGCTGCTTGAAGATGTTTACGCGGAAACGCGCCACGCCCGCGATTCCGTAGGAAAGATCCGCGGAGCCATCCTGCTCGAGCTTGCGCGCAGGCGTCTCGTTTTTTCCCATAATGTCGTTGGCGATGGAGAGAGTGTCCTGCGAACTTAGACACTCCAGTCCTTTATATTTGAGCTCCATGAGCTGGCCGCTCACTTCGATTTGAGGGGCGCGGCCGGGCGAGAAAATCAGGTCGCTGACGTGCGGGCTGGCCTGCAGCATAGCGGCGACGAGCTGCGCGGTGTGAATCGTCCTCTGAGCGGCGGGCGCAGGAACCTGGGCGGGCGCTGACTGCTGCGGGATTGTCTGTGTAGTGGTACCCATGGAATTGTCCTTGCGAAGCCCGAGAAACGGAGGCGAATCGCGCAATTGCACGCTCTTACTTCTTGCTAAAGTATTGTAAGCGAACAGGAACCCGCGGCCAGTGAACGTTTACGTCTATTTTCTTGAGGAGCACTGTACGAATGGGCAGGTTATACGGAGCATGGACTATTGTGTCCGGCGGCCGATGAGCAAGAGCTCTTCACCTGCCGAGGAAGAATCCAGAAACAGCGCAGCACAGTTATCGACAATCCAGTCGGAGCCGGCTTGTTGAAGTTCGTCGTCGCTGGCGGTCGTGCGCAGAGCCAGGACGCGCGCACCTGCCGCTTTGCCGGCGCGAATTCCCGCGGGAGCATCTTCAACGACAATGCAGTCACGTGCGGGCAAACCGAGGAATTGCGCACCTTTCAGATAGGGCTCAGGGTCTGGTTTTCCATGTTTCACATCGCTTGAAGTGACTAGATGCCTGGGCTTCGGGAGACCAGCCGCATTGATGCGAACGCCGGCCAGAGGCCTAGTGCAGGAGGTGACGATGGCCCAGCGCTGCAAAGGAAGCGCTTGAAGCAATTCCATCGCGCCGGGCAAAGGGATGACTCCATCGACGTCAGCGATTTCACGGCGCTCAACTTCGCGGTCTTCGACGGCGTGATCGGCGTGCGGCAGAAGTTCACGTATTGTCGCAATACTTGGCCGTCCATGCGCTTCCCTTACGACTTTGTCAGGGTCGAACCCGTGCTCACGCGCCCAGCCCGCCCACACACGCGCAACCGCAGGCGTCGAATCCACTAAGACGCCGTCCAGATCGAAGAGTAGTCCGCGACACTTTATCGGAATCATCTATCAATGATAATTCGAACACGCGAAACGTTATGCAGAAACCGCGTAATTTTCAGGGAGAAATAACCAAGTACAGAATGTTTGGGGTGGGAGACGGGGATCGAACCCGCGACATTCGGTGCCACAGACCGACGCTCTACCAGCTGAGCTACTCCCACCATCCGCGGAACTAGCTTAGTTTACGCTATTTCCAGCGTGTCGAAAAGCGGCCGGATACGTTTCACTTGGGACCCAGGCGGGAAGTAATTCCGCTTATGCCGGCTCGCAAAACACTCGCTCCCGCGAGACTTATCTTTCAGGTTGCAACCAGGAAACCACGGCGCCACGAACTTCCCGCGTATTGTTAAACTGATTTGACAGGAAACACGTCCCCGCGCATGAGCCCTAATCAAACGGACCGGCACCATTTCGAGCGGCAGATCGTTTATGCTCGCCCGATTTTTGTTTTGCTGGCGCTGCTGGCCGTTCTCGAACAGCCACCTACGCGAGGAGGGCGGCGCTCGGCGTCATTCTTGGTTGCTTATCTGATCGTGGCGCTCCTCGTCACCCAACTAGAACGGCTTCTGCGCAAACGTTCCTGGCACTTGCCGCTGGCCAGCGACCTTCTTGCCCTAGCTTTCTTCATGTACATCAGTCCTTCCACAGTTCCGGTTTGGTTTCCGTATATGTTTCTTTGTTATGCGGCCGGCATTCGCTGGGGAGTGGAATTAACATTGCCGCTGGCTGGAGCGCTCTCGCTGATTCTGGTTTTGCTCACGGCCGTAAAAGGTGAAATCCA
Organism: Acidobacteria bacterium 13_2_20CM_2_57_6; assembly: GCA_001917435.1. Lineage (GTDB taxonomy): Bacteria > Acidobacteriota > Terriglobia > Acidiferrales > UBA7541 > Acidiferrum. Next base: position 14,779 of record MNEA01000016.1, on the reverse strand, counting down.
TTGGGTGCGCGTGGCCTCTTGGCTTGGGCTCACCATCGGTACTTTTGCGGGTGGCGCGGGCCTCGCCTTTCTGGGCGATCGCAACCGCCGATTCTCTTCGCAGATTGAGTTTTTCTCCAGAATCAACGCAACCATGCAAGTGGACCAGGGGCTGGCCGAATCGTTGCGCCTGTTCCTTGAAGAACTGGCGACCACGTTTAGCGCCGGGGAGGCACTCCTCCTTTACCGCGATACGGATCTTGAGCGCATTTTCCTCTGGCGCTTGAAATCAGGAGAAAGCGAGCGCCTGGTTCCAGAAAGCATGCCCCTGGCGCGTACGGACGGCTTCCTCCTGGACGATATGGACGCCACTATCTGTTGGAACTCTCTAGGGGGACCCGGCTCAGGGTTTGGTTGGGATCGGCGGGATGGCCGACCTATCAAGAACCTGCCTCGGCTGCCCGGTCCGGCACAGCAGGAGTTTAAAGTTAGCTCCTTTGTGACTGTGTCATTTGACCAGGGGGGCCAGCCGACCGGGCGAATATTTCTTCTAAATGGGCGTAAGCCATTCCAAAAGCAGGACTTAGCCTGGCTTGAAAGCATCGCCGCGCATGTCTCTCCCGCTCTTGAGAACATCTTTCTTTTGAGGCACTTACGGGCTCGAGCCATCGAAGCTGAACGCAGCCGCATTGCGCGTGACCTCCACGATGGTATTCTTCAGACCCTGCTGAGCATTGAAATCCAGCTAGATGTTCTGCGACGCCGGTTGCCCGCCGCCCCTGATCAGGCCGTTAGCGGCCTTGCCAGCCTCCAGCAGACCGTTCGGAACGAGGGTGCCGAGCTGCGCCAGACTGTCACCGACCTGCGTCCGCTGCGTGTGCAGAGCGCCGATCTCGTGGACCTGATGCGGGGCTTCGCCGAGCGGTACCGCAACGAATCGACGGTCGCCCTGGATTTGCTGATCGATTCCGCCCAGTTGCGCGCGCCCGACCGCGTCTGCCGAGAGATTTTCCAGATTTACCGAGAAGCACTCCACAACATAAAAAAGCATGCCAAGGCTTCCCATGTCGTGGTAAAACTGTCGCAGGATGACAGCCGTCTAGTACTCGTTGTAGATGATAACGGTGAAGGGTTTAGCTTCGCCGGCCGGTTTACCGGCGACGAGCTGGATCGGCTGCGGTTGGGTCCCATTTCCATAAAGGAGCGTGCGCGCACCGTGGGCGGGGTTTTGACTGTCGAGTCAAACCCAGGACATGGAGCGCGTCTGACGATCGAAGTCCCGCTCGGATGACGGGTTTCAGGGTCTTACTAACCCTGACATGAACATGGCCAAAACAAAACAGCAGATACGGGTACTACTAGCCGATGACCATGCGATCTTTCGCGATGGGTTGAGGAAGCTTCTCGATTCCGACGAGGACATCACGATTGTCGGCGAAGCGCAGAACGGCGCCGAGTGCATCAAGCTCCTCGCCAAGCTCAAGCCTGACATTCTTCTGCTCGATCTGCGCATGCCGGATAAAGACGGTTTAGCCGTTCTCGAAGAAGTCAATTTCGATACGCTGCCCACCCGCGTGGTGGTTTTGACTGCTGCGGAAGATGATCGCGACGTGGTTCGCGCCATGCGCCTTGGCGCGCGCGGCGTGGTGCTAAAACAGTCCGCCACCGATCTCCTGGTAAAAAGCATCCATCGCGTGCATGCCGGTGAAATCTGGCTGGACAACCGCATGACCGCCGAGGTCATGAAGGCGTTTTCAAAGTCCAGCGAAGCGGGCCCGCGCCGCGAAAAGCCGTTGCTCAGCGACCGCGAGAAAGAAATTGTGCAGCTCGTCGCACAGGGCTTTCGCAACAAGGAAATCGGCGAAAAACTTTTCATTTCCGAGCAAACCGTAAAAAATCATTTGCACAATATTTTTGATAAGCTTGGCGTCTCCGACCGCCTTGAGCTGGCGTTGTACGCGATACACCACAGGCTTATAGACCAGTCGTAGCTCACGCTCGGCTCCTATCGTGGAGCTATTCACTGTAATGTTGATTGATCGTAATTCTGTTGTTCGCGCTAGCAGTGCGGTGGGTTGAGCCTGCTGCTTGAGCCTTCATGTCTGCTCGCTGTTGGAGCGTCGAAACCGATTAGGGTCTTTACCTTAGTGCTCTTTACTGTATTCACTTGCTACTGCTTAGGCCCTGTCATAATTACTTTTCTCTGCGTCCCCGGAGCTCCAGGATTTCTACTTGAAGTCGGTGAGCAGGCGAATCATGCGACTCCCAATCCCCAGCTTGGGCCGTGGCCCCTCTATTGAATCCAACAAGGAATTACTAGATTTCAACCCTAAGTTTCCCTCGGCCCGCGCAGTTATTCCATTCTTCGCTTTGCTCTTGTTGCTGTGCCCAGCAGCCTATTCACAAAGTGGTGCCAACACTGCTCCCGCCGATTTGGATACTCTGGTTCACGGTGCACAGACTATCCTTCGTGGACAGGTGACTTCGGCCAAAGTTGAGCCGCATCCTCAGTTTTCAAATCTGCAGACTGTCGTCGTTACACTAGCAGTCAATAGAGTGCTGAAGGGCGAGCCCGCTTCCACCATAACCTTTCGCCAATATCTTTGGGATGCTCGAGAGCTACCGGTGTTGGGGGGATACAAAGCCGCTGGTGAGCTTCTGCTCTTCTTGAACCCCGTCTCGCCCTACGGTCTCACAAGTCCCGTGGCCCTCGAACAGGGGCGGTTTCGAATCCTTCGTGACGCCAAGGGGAATCGGTACGCCCTCAACGGTCGTGGCAATCTTGGCTTGTTCAGCCACGTCGAAAATAAAGCCAGCTCACGCGGTTTGATTTTCTCTAAACCGGTTAAGGAAATGCTTGCAAAGCCCAATGGTCAGGTCCCTCTGGATGTCTTCGAAGAGGCAATTCACGAACTCATCGGAGCAGCAAAGTGAAACGACGCTTAGGAGCGTTTTTTCTTTCCTGCCTTCTATTTGGTGGATTTGCGGATGCTGGGGGGCCCCTCCGGGTCACTGGGGCAGGTGCAACGAATGCAGGGCAGCCGTTCGTGTGGGACGTATCCAACCCGATTCGTTACACCGTCGACGGCGGACCGCTTAGCGTGAGCCCAAGCGGTCAGATAGTCAGTAGCAATTCTCAAGGTGTGGCCCGTGTCCAGAGTTTGTTTCAGAACTGGCAGTCTGTGCCTACTACTTCGATCACTTATTCCTATGCGGGACAGATTTCCGGAGCTGGAATCCCATCAAATGGGGATGTAAAGACCATTCAGGATTTTAATGCGGCTTTGGGCTTGTGCAACGGCGGCACTCAAAGCCCCGTCATTTTCGATGCCGATGGTTCGCTCCTGCGGGCCTTGGGCCTTAGCCCGTTGATTATCGGTTTTTCGGGAACCTGTAAATTGGACTACCAGGCAGGTCATATCGTTTCTGCTTTAGTCTTTCTCAACGGCGAGTTCCAGGACGGGGTCAACGATCCAACAACCTCAAATTACGAGCTGACCGCCGATCAATTCGATGAAGCCATAACTCATGAGATGGGACATTTCTCGGGTCTCGGCCATTCGCAAATTAACTTGGACCTCTTCAAGAGCGGATTTGCTGGGAATTGTCCCGTTGATGAGTTAGCAGGGTTACCGATCATGTTTCCGGTAGAGTTCTGCCAATCTCGAAAATCCGCCGGTCTTCCCATTCTTGCGCCTGACGATGTTGCTTGGATTTCTAAGTTGTGTCCGCACGCTACCTTTGCTTCCAACTACGGGACCATCAGTGGATTTGTATTTTTTTCGGACGGCATTACTCATGTTCAGGGCTTGAATGTAATCGCCCGCCAAGTTGATGATCCGTCTACCCCGCAGGATGAATCTAAGCGCGTCGCGGTGTCCGTCGTTTCTGGCTTTGAATTCACTGGCAATCCGGGCCAGGCGATCACGGGCGATAACACGGGCGGCAGCCAGTACGGGAGCCGCAATCCTGCTTTGATTGGCTATTACGAAATCCCAGTTACCTCGGGCACCTACACAGTACAAACCGAGAACGTCGACTCCTCTTTCGTCGGGGGTTCCAGTGTGGGTCCCCTCGATCCTCCTGCAATCACCTATGGCGCTTACGAATACTGGCATCAATATGAGTCTGCCTTCGACAATCCGGCCCAGAAAGACGCGCTAACCGTGCAGGCAGGACAAAAACTCAGCAACATCAATTTCATCCTCAACCAGACGCCGCCCCGTTTTGACCAATTTGAAGATGGTGAGGTTCGCCTTGAGTCACCTCCGACTCCATTTCTCCTTAGGGACCCGCGCGAACTTTGGCCTTTGGTGAGGCTTTCGTGAATCGAAGGGCCGCTTCACTGTCCACATTCGCAGCACTTACGGTTGTAGTGTCCATTGTCGGGTGTGGTGGGGGTTCCAGTTTTGCTCCGTCCCCACCCCCGCCTCCACCACCTCCTTCCGAGGTCATCACCATAACAACGGGCTCCAACATTCAATGCGTCCAGACGGTTTCCTTTAGTCTCGCTCTCCAAGAGCAAGGCGCAACTACCGCGGTTAGCTGGACAATCACTGCGGGCCAGTTGCCGAGCGGTCTGGTGCTTGATTCGGCGAGCGGTGTCATTTCCGGCACCCCAACAGCAGGGTCCGGCGTCCCCGTTACCATTCAGGCGGCGGACACCAAGGCAAGCGCAACGAAACAATTCAATTTCACCGTTTGGGCCAAGCTGACCATCAATCCTGTCAATCCTCCTCCCGCCCACGCCAATGCTCCTTACTCGCTTTCGATCAGCGGTCAGGGCTCCTCCGCTATTGCCAGGTGGTCCATCTCTGCCGGTCAGTTACCGCCAGGTCTCTCTCTGAACGTGAGTCAATTGAATCTAAATTTTGCCATTGTCTCCGGAATACCCACGCAGGCGGGCGCATATACCTTTACAGTTCAAGCACAGGACTACACCTTACCCCAGACGGCAACACTGGATCTCACCATCGTCGTCGACACCCACCTGGCGATTACAAAAGCCTCGTTGAAGAATGGTGGACAAAATCAAGTGTACTCAGATTCTTTCGCCGCGGTTAACGGCTCGCTCCCGTTACGCTGGTCGATCTCTGGCAATTTCCCTGCCGGTCTTTCTCTTGATCCGGCTTCAGGCCAAGTTAGTGGTACACCCGGAGATTTTGGCAGCTTTGTCTATTCTGTGACTGTGAATGATTCCAGTTCCGCCGTCCAAAGCGATTCCGGCCAGGGCATTCTCAACATTGCGGAGCAAATGCAAATAATTGGCAGTCTTGCCCCTGCCTATATAGGCCAACCTTACAATTCTGGTTTTTCCACGATCGGTGGTTCTTATCCTTACACTTGGACCCTTGTTTCAGGTTCTCTTCCCCCAGGTTTAGCATTGGCCCCAGCCGGCAATCTTGTGGGCATCCCAACCCAACTCGGCTCCTCGACTTTTGTCTTGCAAGTAACTGACTCAGGCGTTCCCCCTTACATTCTTACGAAACAAGTGGCGCTGAGCGTGGTCCCCACTCTCTTGAGCGTTCTCGGTAACCCACTTTCACCTGCTCCCGTCAATGTGCTCTATCATTCGCAAATTCCTGCCTCTGGCGGAACTCCTCCCTACTCTTGGAGCATCTCTTCTGGCCAGTTACCTCCGGGCCTGAACTTGGACCAGGCCACCGGGTACATCGATGGCACCCCCACTCAGGTTGGCACCTTTAACTTCGTAGCGATGGGGACCGACTCTGGCAACCCGGTGCAAACCGCAACTGCAAACACTTTTATCCAAATCCGAAAGGGTCTTGGCCGTAACGATTCCATAGCCACTGCCACTCCCCTTGGAAACAGTGCCAGTCTCCAACTTCCCATTCCTCTTTCTATCAGCCCCTATCTCGATCCCATCAACGCACTCACTCCCAACCCCGACACGGATTTCTACAAACTTGTAGCAAATGGCGGGGGCTTAGTTCACACGGAAACGTTTGCGCAACGTTCCTGGGGAGCGGACACTCTTGACAGTGTCATAGAGATCTTAGATGGAAGCGGCCAACGAATGTTGAGTTGTGGTCAACCGGCCTACGTCTCGCCCTGCCTCAACGATAACCTCGACTCCACCACTCTTGATTCGGCGCTCGACTTCAAGGTGCCTGGCGCCTCGTCTACACAGACGACGTTCTATTTGCATGTCTTTGACTGGCGCGGCGACGCCCGTCCCGACATGCAATATTATTTGAACATCAGTGGCGTTATCGAGCCTCTTACAATTGCTACGACCTTGGGTATCGGTGCGACACGCGGCGTTTCTTACCAGCAACAGTTCACATCGAAGGGTGGTTCAGGGAATGTCACCTGGTCAATCGACGGAGGGTCTTTACCACCGGGTTGGACTCTGAGCTCCTCGGGTTTGCTTAGCGGTGTTGCCACTACAGATGGCTTCTACACGTTCGCGGTTAAGGCGGCAGACTCCGGAAATCCACCCCAGACTGGGCGCACTCAATACATGGTTCAGATCGCTGAACCCCTCGTGATCACCAGCCCTGCAACTTGGCCCAACGCTTGCGCAAATAAGCCTTACTCTTTCACGATTACTACATCTGGCGGGGTTCCTCCGATCCACTTTGGATTCATTTCGCCTTCGTGGGTCTCCATAAACCTGGACACGAGCACAGGCATATTCAGTGGAACTACAAGTGTGACGGGAACTTTCACCGGGACCGTGGGTGCGGGTGATTCGGCCGTCCCTCAATCTGGCCAGTCACAAACTGTTACTCTGACAATTGTCAACTGCCCCTGAGCAAATCTTCATTCTGAGTTCTGACCTCAACCCTTGCTTGCGCCTGTTCCCTGCAAGGCGACCTAAATTCTTGTGTGTAAAAGGGAGGACCCGCCAAGTGGGCAGAAACTGCCGCGCCGGATATCCGCCCATCACTCGCTCAGCTCTGTCCTGGTCACGTCCCGTGGCTGATCGAGGAGCGCATCCACGCGTTCGAGGAATTGCACTGTATGTGGCAATTCCGCGTGTTTCTGAAATGCGTCTGCGTCCACCCATCGCGAATGAATGAAAAATAGCCGCGGATCACGCATCGACCGGAAGGTGTGAAAAGTCAGGCAGCCAGGCTCCTGCCGCGAAGGCCCGGTCACGTCGCGCAGCGCCTTGCCGCGCGTGCAACCTGACAAAAACGTATTGCTCCACTCTCCCTCCCCTCCGCGTGTTATGTCTTCAACCCAGCCATCTTGGCCTCGCTCCCACAGAACCTGGACAGCTAATTTGCGCTCCAGTTTACTTCCTCAATATAGCTCCTGGTTGCGGCATGCTCTTCAGAACCTCTACGAAAGGAAAACCCAAATAACGGGCCTCCCGACCCGCCCGAGACCGGTTCCGAGCTGCCGCTGCCCAAATTTCGGCGTAATGGCCTGTCTTTTGTTATGGTTAGCGTAGTTTTTGACTAGGGAGATCCCTGGAAGACAAATGGCGTTGACTTAGCCGCTAGTCCCAGTTTTCGGGCTCCGTCCTAGTACGTCGGTACTTCTTTGCATTGAATCGATTTTGTATCGGGAGTCCTATTGTTAGCTGACCCCTACCCGGATACACTCTAGCTTCGAATCAGGAGGACTTCCTTGACGGGTTCCGAACGCCGCACTACCCAGCGCTTTTCCATGCGGCTGCCCCTCACCGTTCGTTGGACGACGGGAGCGGCGGTTGGTGAGACCAGCACAGAGTCAAGAGACGTCAGCTCCCGCGGTGTCTACTTTTTTCTTTCCAAGGATGTCAAGGAAGGCTCGCCCGTCGAGATTCTTCTGACGCTTCCCAACGAAATTACGATGGCCGGACCGGTACGGGTCCGCTGCCTCGGCCGCGTGCAGCGGACCGAGCCGCGCGATGAAGGCACTGTTGGCGTGGTTGCCGCGATCGAGCGCTACGAATTCCTTCGCGGCGACGAAGACAAATAAAAGGATAGAGAAGGGAAGCGGTCGCTTCCCGATTCAGAGCCGCCCGATTTACGAGTTGCGGCAGCAAAGAGATTTGCCGAGTTTTGTTACTGTTGCGGCGCGAAAGTTTCTCGACGAGTTCCTTGCTCGCTCACTGCGGAGGCGGGCGGGATAAGCCGGGGTGCCTTGGCCCCTCAGCGAAGCTACCCCGGCACTTTTTTTTGGCACTTGAATTTCGTATTTGTCACACAGTCTCGCACAGCACACTCCACCTTCTTTCATAATTAATTGGACTGAGAACGACTCGGATCGGCGTTCGCATTCCGTCGCTTTGCTCTCATTAGCCGCTACCCGTTACCGGTGCGCCGCCTGTACTTTTGGACAGGCGATTTCCACAGCATCAATAGGAGAGGATGGAAGCTGCCCGGCGGAGACACGGTCCGTGGGGGTAAGCGAACCGTGCCGTAAACAATTCGCGCGCAAAAAAATCGAAGCTCCGAAAAGCACGATAGCGCGAATTTGAATTTATTGGAGCACGACGAAAATGTCGACGGGCGGACAAAGAAAGCTGGGGGAAACAGCTCGAATGGGCCTGAAACTAGATGCACTCAAAGAAATTGAGGAACTGAAGAGCGAAACTGACGCGGGAAGTCCAGCCGCTGGAGGAGAGACCTCAACCGAAGGAGATTCCGCCGCGATCTCGCTGATCGAGCTTGCCGAGATTCTGGATCAACACAAAATCTGGGCGGAATCGGGCGGAGAATCGGGGGCTAAGGCGGATCTGTGCGGCGTGAATTTAGCAAAGGCCGACCTTACAGGAGTAAATTTGCAGGGCGCTCACCTGCACCGGATGAACCTTGTGGGCGCGGATCTTTCGATGGCAAATTTGCGCGGCGCGAGCCTGGTGCGTTCGAACATGCAGAACGCAAACCTGCTGGGCACGGAACTGCGCGGCGCTAACCTGATGGGCGCGAATCTGTACGGTGCGGAAGGATTGTGGTTTGGCCGGCTAGGCGGAACAAATCTTTTCGATGCCGTCTTGCCCGAATCGATTTCCGCGGTGGACAGTTCGAAGGCCATCGGCGATGCGACAAAGGTTGCGCGCTGGTTTTATTTCCTGACACTGGGCGTAAGCGCGATCTGCTGCCTGCTGATTGCTTTCACCAGCGACGTTCGGCTGCTGGTCAATTCTTCGGCGCTGCACACCACGCGGCTCGGGAATCTGCTTCCCATGACGGGGCTTTATCTTGGCGGTCCGCTGGTGCTCCTGGCGCTGTCACTCCGATTTCACTTCCTGTTGTTGAGGTTGTGGGGAAGCATGGCCGCGCTTCCGGCGGTTTTTCCAGATGGGCAAACGCTGGAGAAGGACGGCCCATGGTACCTGATGGGGCTGGTGCGGAGACACTTCCGCTGGCAGGGGGAATCGCGTTCCGCCATGACCGCATTCGAAACGGTTCTTTCGACGGTGCTGGCGTACTGGATTGTTCCAGTGACGCTGTTCTTTTTTTGGCTACGGTACCTGCCACGGCAGGATTTCCGGGGGACTTTGTTGCATGTGTTTCTGATGACTCTTTCGGTAGCGACGGCGACGTGTGTTCCCTTTGTTGTGTCGCGCGTACTGCGCCCAGGTGATATCCGGATCCCAAAATCGAAAAATGTCGTGCGCATGATTCTTGGCACCACGCGCGCGGCATTGGCCACGGGCTGCATCCTTTTCATCATATCGCTGGGTGTGAATCGCGGATTGCCCGCGGACCGCGCAGCCGCAGTCGGAGAATCGCCATCCGATCCGCGGCGCTGGGCTGCCATGGTTTTCCAATCAGTGGGTTACCGGCCCTACGCGGATTTAACCGAAGCCGCCCTGTCGACTCCTCCGCCCGCAGGCGAGACGTGGACGGATGAGACCGTGCAACAAATTTCCGGCGCGCGGCTGAATCAGATGAATTTGCGGTTCGCGCGCGGTTATAAGGCTTTTTTGATCAACGCAAAATTGTGGCGCGCGAATCTAGAAGGGGCGTACTTATCCGAAGCGGACCTGAGGGGAGCGAATCTGCGCGAAGCGCTGCTGCGCTCCGCGATTCTCGATCGCGTCCAACTGACACATGCGGTATTGGTTTCCGCTAACGCCACGGGGACGAATCTCTCGGCGTCGGATCTGCGGTTCGCCGACCTTTCTTACGGCACGTTTGAAAATGCGGTGCTTTCGAACGCGAAAGTTTCCGGGGCGTCGCTGTATGCGGTCAATTTGCGAAATGCGCAAATGCTGCGCACTGACCTTTCGCGCACGGATATGCGCGATACCAAACTCGAACATGCCGTGTTGTCGTTTGCAAATCTGGAGCAGGCGGATTTGTCGTCGGCAAAGCTGGGAGACGCCAACCTGACGGGCGCGCGTCTGAAGGGCACAATCCTGCTGGACGCGGACTTGCGGAGGGCGGATCTACGCGGGGCGTATCTCACGGGCGCGGTTCTGCGCGAAGCGGAAATGGACGGGGCCAACCTGGCGGGGGCGGACTTGCGCGGCGCCTCCGGAATAACTTCACAGCAAGTTTGCTCGGCGTTGCACGGGCGGTCGGCGTTGATGGACGCGGATCTAGCTACTGACGTTCAGCTGCGTTGTGGAAGCGCTCAGTAGTTAGCAGTTCTGACCAGCGTGCCTTACACATTTCCAGTGAGTTGAGCTGCCAAGAAGTTCAGAAGGAATGAGGTTCAGATCATCGGAAAATCCAGGCTGCACGCCAGTTTTGACGCAACGCTGCTGCTTGCGTTCGCGGTGCTATCGCTGGTGCTAGCTGCCGTCGGTTTGTTCGGAGTTCTTTCCTAAGAAGTGCACGATCGCGGCGCGCTATAGTCCATGATTTAGAAGTAGTTTAAACAAAATTTCGTAGCCTCATAATGTCATTCTACAGTTATCTGCAAAATGCGGTTCTAAGCGGTGGCCGCTTCGGGTGGCAATTCACCCAGACTCGTGCGCAGGGGCGCGATGCTTCGCCACAGAAGCCCTCGTCTGCTCCCAATCCCTAGCCGCAACCCCTGGTTTCTTCTGCCTCCATAATCCTAATCATTCGAAATTAGCGGGAATAAACGGCGCAACCAGTCAGTCAGGCGATACAAAGGGGGTGTGCGCAAACTGGCTGGACAGTACGGCGAAGCAGATTTCGCCCATCGGATAATTTATCTTGACGATCCCCAAGAGCTTGGCATATACCGTCGCTATCTTTGCCTCCGGGCAGGAACGCGCCTGCCGGGAGGCTTCTCCGCAAGTGGTGTAACAGGTCGTTGGCGGGGGATGTGGTGAGTGGTGGAGCAAATGAGGGGGGAATTTTCCGGCCTTGCACGCCGGCGCGCCCGCTCTCCTCCTTCTTAGTTTCGCAATCCTTCAAAATCGAAAGGAGTGGATCCGTGAAAAAGCTAAGGGGAATTGTCTTTTTTGCTGGGGCCTTTTTGATACTTTCTAACCTCTCACAACCTGCAAGAGCGCAAACGGCGACATCAGGGACTGTAATTGGAACCGTCACCGACCCGAGCGGCGCCGCGGTTCTCGATGCGGCGGTCGTCCTGCGTAACAAAAGCACCAATAGTCAGGCAACCCAAAATACAAACGGTGCCGGCCAATATACGTTTGTAAACGTGGTGCCCGGGGAGTACCAGGTTACGGTAAAGAAGGACGGGTTCCGGACGTCGGATGTCGCCACGCTGACAGTGGACGTGGCGAAGAGTTACTCCTTGGACTTTAAGCTGGAACTCGGCTCCATGGGCCAGCAGGTTCAGGTAGAGGCGACGGCACAGGCGGAACTGCAAACCAACGATGCCCAGATCGGTAGTGAGGTTACAAGCGACGTGATGACTCAATTACCGACGCTGCGCCGAAATGCCGCAGCGCTACTCACGCTGCAGCCAGGCGTAACACCAGGGACAGGCACTTTTCCGCGAGTCGGAATGCGCGTTGCCGGGGCAATCGATGACCAGAACACTTTCACGTTGGACGGAATTGACGTGACCGACAATATAGTTGGCGGGCTTGGGGCTGATATTGCGGTGATCCCGCTGGGAGTGGACTCCGTGGAGGAATTCCGCGTGGGGGTGAACAATCCGAATGCATCATTTGGACGGGCTTCGGGCGGTCAGATAGCCGTTGTCGGCAAGAGTGGGACGAACAACTTTCATGGTTCCACATATTGGTACCACCAGAACGACTACCTTAATGCCAACGAGTGGGAACTCAACCGAATCCACCAGGCCAGACCGGTCATCAGGGACAATCGGTTCGGTGGAGCAGTGGGAGGCCCGATTTGGAATAACAAAACATTCTTCTTTTTCAACTACGAAGGCAGGCGGTTTCCGCAACAGTCCTCATTTACGCGGCTGATGCCGAGCACCTTGCTCAAACAGGGCATATTACAGTTCAAAGATGCTTCCGGGAACACGATTCAGTACAACCTCGCAACTTCGACGTTATGCGGAAGCGGCACCACGGCATGTGATCCGCGCGGGCTAGGAATCAGTCCATCAGTGGCAGCGCTTTGGGCCCTGGATCCAGCAGGCACGGATCCGAGCGTAGCCGGCGCTGATGGCCTGAACACATTGGGTTTTCATGGTACCGCCTTGACCCCACTTTCCACTAATTTTTACACGTCGCGCTTTGACCACCAGATTAATTCTAAATGGCGGTTCAACGGCAGCTACACTTACTACCAGACCAAACAGGTCTCCGGCGGGCAAAACGCGCAATATGACATTCGCGGCGGTGCAGCAAAGGCCACATCGAAAGCGCCAACAGACCGGGACGCCATCATTGCAGGATTGACGGGACAGGTCACACCGCATTTGTATAATTCCTTCCATTTCGGATGGGTCAGGGCACGCCAGTCGTTTAACCGGCTGGCGCCTTCGGCTGCTGCGGCGCTGGAGAATATTGCTGGAACCAATTCGTCGGCGGGGCCGATTGCGCTGGCGCCCGGCCAGGCACAGACAAATCTAGTGGATGCGCCGATCGAAGTGGACACACAGAGGGCGCGCTTCCAAAATAGCACTGGACGGAACATTCAATACGTGGACGACGTGAGCTGGATTAAGTCAAAGCACACCTTGCAATTCGGCGGAAACTTCCGGCACATCCCGACCATACACATCCGGAATGACAAAGTCGTGGGTTCCTTGGCATCGCTCGAAGCTCTGTCAGACGCGGACGTAAGTACCTTCCTATCCGCAATTCCTTCTTCGGAACGCCCACCAACATGCTCCGTAACATTAACGACAGGCTGTCTGCAAAGCGGCGACGCGCAAAGGTGGGACCGGCTCTACGCGTCGACGCTAGGTCTTGTGGACAATATTGGCATCCTAACGACTCGCGATGGCAGCCTAAAAGCGCTGCCGTTTGGAACTCCCTTGGCAAACGACACCACGCTAAATGCCGTAGAATTCTACGGCCAAGATGTGTTTCGCATTACTCCTAACCTGACGCTCACCTACGGCCTATCCTATGGTTGGCAGACGGCGCCTAAGGAAAGGCTAAACCGGCAGACGTTGGTGGTGGACACGAGTAACAACAACCAGTCACTAACGGGCCCAGGATACATCGCCGCGAAGGAGGCTGCCGCGCTTCAAGGCAAGATGTATAACCCGACGCTAGGGTTCGACCCGGTGAAGTCGGCCGGGCGCAATGTGTTCAATATTGATTGGGGCGATGTGGCGCCCCGCGCGTCAGTGGCTTGGACTCCGACTTTCGATTCTGGATTCTTGCACCGCATGACGGGAAATCGGAAAACGGTCATCCGTGGCGGCTTTGGCCTTGTCTACGACCGCATTAATACCGTTCAAAGTGTAATCATCCCGATGTTGGGAGTCGGGTTCGCGCAAACGATCAGTGTTGGCGCTCCTTTGTGCAATGCCTCCGGCACACCAGGGGCCGGCTGTAATGCGGCTGCAGGTACAGGCAGCCCGGGAGCCGCATCATTCCGAGTCGGCGTGGATGGAAGCCTGCCGCTACCAACCGTCCCTGCGGTCAGCATACCTGTTGTGCCGAGCACACCGTTCGGCGAGCTGTTCAGTTTCCAGGACGATCCAAATACCAAGGTCGGGCGAAGCCGGGCCGGTGATTTGACCATTCAGCGTGAAATCCCGGGAAACATGATTGTGGAGATCGGCTGGACGGGACGCTGGTCAGACAGATTGCCACAAGGTGTGAATTTCAACTCTGCCCCGTACTTCTTTGTTGACCAAGCATCGAAACAATCGTTTGCCCAAGCGTACGACGCGGTGGCTACGGCACTGGCGGCGGGACAAACGCCGGCAGCCCAGCCTTTCTTCGAGAATCAACTTGCAGGCTTGATTGGTTCGGCTTGCGCGGGGAGTTCGACCGCGACGACCGCCACGCAATTCTTGGCGAACGCAGCGGCTTCGAACTTCACGGGCGGGCTTGTGAGCTCACTCTTTTCAGTGATGGACGGGCGACGAACTTGTCTTGGACTGCCGACATTCCAAAACCGGCAACTCTTTGACCTCCATATGCGGACGTACATCGGCAAGTCGAACTATAACGGTTTAATCGCGACCTTGCGGAAGCGGACATCACACGGGTTAACGTTCGACGCAACCTACACTTTCTCCAAGACGCTAGATCAGAACATCTCAAACCAGAACCAGGCAGGAATCTATTCAAACAGCTACTTCCCGAATGTCGATTACGGGCCGTCTCTCTTCGACCGTACGCATATCTTCAACCTCTCTTATGTGTACGACTTGCCGCTTGGCAAAGGGCACCGATTCGGTGGGGGATCTTGGACCAGCCGTCTGCTTGGCGGATGGTATACGTCGGGGATCTTCTCGGCGTTTAGCGGACTGCCACTTTTCGTGACCGAGAGTAGCCAGGTCTGGGGTGGGGGCA
>MNEA01000084.1 GCA_001917435.1 Acidobacteria bacterium 13_2_20CM_2_57_6 | reverse complement strand
AGCAGGTTTCCCTGCTGCGCCCGTTGGATTGTTCGGTTGGAGAACGGCTCGTCAACCCGCGGGTTCTGCTTCCACCGCGGTGATGTAATCGACAATTCGCTCCGACCAGCCATCGATGTGCGTCCAGTTGTTGCCGTAGCTGATGCCGTGCTTGTACGGGGCCACATTCACCACGTACGCGCGCGGCGTCCAGGCACGCAAGATGCCGTCGTGGGACTGTTCGTCGGTAATGACGATCAGCCGCTCGAGCTCGCGCCACTCCTGCTTATCGTATAGCTGCGTCAGAGCGCGCTTGAGGTACGTCCCCGAGTGCGCCTGCGAACCCACGATTGCGTCTCGCAGCGCGAAACCGCGCCGCGGAGGCAGCTCGACGCAAGCGTCGGAAAAGGTAGCGATGGAAAAATCCTCGGCCTTTTCGCGAAGCAGAATCGCCAGCCCGGCGGCAGCGTCCATGCGCGTGGTTTCGCCCTTCTTCGCGAGCTTGTAGTTCATCGAACCGGAAACGTCTACGACGAGTCCGGTCAGTCCTGCAAGCTTCTCGAGCCCGGCGATACCCTTGAGCATAGCCTTTTCGAGCGCGTCCTCCAGCTTCGGAGCATGACGCGCCGCCGTCACGAAACGGAACGGCAGCGCTCGCGCGACACCCTTGTCCAGCCGCTCACGGATGAGCTTCGGATCGACGCCCGATGCCAGCATCAGGCGGAGGTTTCGCAGAACGGCCATGCCGCCCAGCTTCCCCTCACGCAGGAGCCTCTCGAAGTTCTCGCGCTTGTCCTTCCCTGCGGACAAGGCAACCTCCCAGGTATCGGGAGATTCGAGCGTGTTCTCAACGAGCTTCTTCCAGAGCGCAGCCTGCGCTTCGTCCTTGGGCTTCGCGTGGCAGAGGAACAGCACGTCGCGGAGCTTGACTGCCGATTCACGGTCGTACTTCGCGAGCTGGTAGGCGTCGAACTTCGTGAACGCCCTCGCCAGCCCGCGCTTTACGCCCGCAGAAAGCGGCTGCTTCTTTTCCTTCCAGTAGAGAGCCACGAACTCGCCGAGTTCGTCGGCGCGCTGGATCACGCTCTCGAGCGTTTCCGCCACGAGCGGACCCGCGCCCTTGCGGCGCGCGAGCTCACGCGCGAGGAAGAGCGGCGCGTGACGAAGCTGCATCTTGGTGCGCGCCTCGCGCGCGAGAGCTGCCAAGACTTCCGGCTTGTTCTCGGCGGCGAGCGCGGCGATGCGCTTTGCGATGTCGTTGCCCTTCTCGTAGAAGGTGTCCTCCCAGAGCAAGCACGTGAGCACGGTGCGCCGGAGTTCGCTCTTCGCGTCCACCTTCTGCGCCACCGCCCCTTCGTGCGTCCGCACTGGGAACATCCGCTTCCATACGTTCATCTTTGCCATTGCTGCCACTCCTCCTTTCTCCGAAAGCTTTGTGCTCCGGATGCCATGCTCCGGAGCACAAAGCTCCAGGCGTTAGTCGAGAAACGCCAGAAAGCGCATTGCTTTCGAGCGGCTCTCAGTATTCATCAACACACGATGCCAACCATTCAGCACGACTGTTTCGTGGTCCGGATGGCGGATCTCACCGCGTACATGCACAGACGCATCGCGCTGCATCACTCGGAAGTTGCCGCGCTTGCGCTCTTGCTCCGGCAATCGGTTGTAGTCCCGGGCGGCTATGCCCGAGGGATACTTGCCCGACACGTAGACGGTTTCCCCGCCGGACCGATAGCATTCCTCAGCCCAGTGTGGCTTTCCACCGTTTCCACGTGAGAGCGGCTCATTTCGAAGAATGAGCAAAGAGGTGGCTTCGACGTCCGCGTCCGGAATGAAAAACCATTCCCCTTGGCGGATGAAGGCCGCATTCTTACGCCGAAAACTCTCCTTGCGGGAGACTCCCAGCGCTTCCTCTCGCGTCCGGATTTCTTCTGGCTTCAGCGCGATCTTTGCGCTCGCGACCGTGCTCACCGGTTCGTTTTCTGGAATTGCTGCAACGAACCAGTGCCGCTCGTCGTGACCGCACAGAAACTTCTGCTTGGCCAGAAACTGCCCCTGCGCGCCGAACTGACGGCTGAGCAGAAGCAAGTGCTTTTCCCTTGGCTGCACGTTCAGAACGACGATCTCCTGCTTGCCGCCGGGAGCTGTCCGGATCTCGTAGTATTCACCGAGCTTGTCTCGACGAATGTCGAGAACAATGCGCGGTGCATCCTCGCGAGACGCGAACCCGTTCCAGCGACGGACCGTGGAAACACCTTCCAAAACCCTCACACGTGCGCCCATCCGGGAAAAGTATCGGTTCAAATCACTGCCCACTGCTTTTTCCTTTCTAAGGCTGCCTACCGCAGCCGGAATGTGTTGACGGATCGGAGTCTTGCTCCGAGCCTTTCAAGGACTGGCGATTTGACTGCGCGAGATTCTTGTCCTGCTTCATTTCCCTTCTCCTTTGGCTACTGTCAAAAAAACTGCTGGACGGGAACGTTCGGCCAGGGAACATTAGGCGCTCGGACCACTGAGCCACTGGATTTTTCAACCCAGGTGGGAATCGAACCCACACCTCCCGCTCCAGAGGCGAAGTAACCCTGTCCTACACCACGTCCAACTCCTAGTGGCACAGACTTCACTCTGTGCCCGGCCCCGGCGCGAACCGCCGACTGGTCCGCGATTCGCGCCGGCCAAAATTAAGCCGGGAGGAATAGTCGATCAGAGTAGTAGGGCCATGGCCCCACGTCGTTTGACAGACGAAGTAACTCTTCTCCGCGCCATCCCGGCATCTTGGTAGCACAGCCACTGCTGGCTGTGCCCTTTCCTCTTCCGGCGGGAAATATCGGCCCGAGTTTTGCTCTGCCATTGAGCTACTGGCCCGCCGTTGTGGACCAGGTGGGATTCGAACCCATAACCCTCGAAGGAACTCGCGCCTTCGCCACGCTGCAAATTCTTGCGGCGGGAATCGGCGGCTCAAGTCGTGTTGCTGAACCGCTGCTCTATCCACTGAGCTACGGCGGCTTACGCCACCGGCAGGAGTCGAACCTGCGACCGTCGGTGCTCGAAGTAACCCAAGCCTTCACCACGCCGCAAACTTTTTGATCTCTTCTTCGCCTCCAAATCTTCTTACGTTCTTTCTTCTTCCGAACACACGCGCAGCGTTCAATCGCCGACGTCGCATCGCTTTGCCGATTCACTGGCGAGAAAAATTCCGGGAGGAATTGGCGTTCACGGAATCGGGATTCGCACCCGAGCCTTACGGCTTCATCAGAAGAAGTAGCCGTGAACTTCACCATCCCGGGAAATAAATCCCGTAGTGGATCGCTTTGGATCGAAACGACTTAGGCGGTTTGGTTTAGAGTCGCGCGAACAAGCAGTCCACGAGACCCTGCGGCCATGTCATCGAACCGTATTGGCTTTTGTCTTCGTGTCTCATATCTGCCTTTTCACGCTCAGTGAGGGCCCCGGCAAGGCCGAGACATATTGGCTCATTTTTCGCATAACCTGTTAATTTTCAAGTACCTAGCAATGCCGGACCGCTAAAACACGCGGCACCTCGGAGGATTGCGCTTGTGCATTGCTTCTGTCGGGAAAAAGACGGGGAGTTCTTAATGTGCTGTTTGTGAATCCATCCACTGCTTCACGTGTGCTTCGAGCACGCTCAACGGCACAGCGCCATTTTCGAGAACAGCATCGTGAAATCTGCGCACATCGAAGTTCGCGCCTAGTTTCTTTTCCGCCTCTGTGCGCATCTCGTGAATCTTCATCTGCCCGATCTTGTATGCCAGCGCCTGACCCGGCCAGACGATGTAACGATCGACTTCGACGGTGATGTCCTGATCGGTCTTTCCGGTATTTTCGCGGAAGAAATCGATCGCCTGCTGCCGCGTCCAGCCCATGGAATGCATCCCGGTATCCACCACCAGCCGGACGGCGCGCCACATTTCATAGCTGAGCTGCCCGAACTTCGAGTACGGGTCCTTGTACATGCCAAGCTCTTCGCCGAGGCTCTCGGAATACAGAGCCCAGCCCTCGACAAACGCCGAGTAGCCGGAGTGCTTTCGGAATTCCGGCTGGCCCTGCTGCTCCTGGGCCAGGGAAATCTGCAGATGGTGTCCGGGAACCGATTCGTGCAACGTGAGAGCTTCCATCTCCCATTTCGGCCGCGCACGCAGGTTATAGGTGTTCACAAAATAGCAGCCGGGCCTGCCAGCGGAGGGTGCGCCCGCCTGATAGTAGGCGGTGGTTTCTGAAGGCGCTTTGAAATCAGGAATGACGCAAACGCCATACGGCAGACGCGGCAGCTTTCCGAAGACATGCGCGAGCTCGGGGTCGATTTTCTTCGCGATGATGCGGTAGCCGTCTACCAAATCATCCGGCTTGTCGTAGAAAAACCGTGAATCGGTGCGCAGAAATTCCGTAAAGTCATGGAAGCTGCCCTTGAACCCCGTCGATGCGATGACTTTGTCCATCTCCGCGCGGATTCGTCTCACTTCGGAGAGGCCGACATCGTGAATCTGCGCCGGCGTCAGGTTCGTAGTCGTTTGCCAGCGCACGTGAAACGCATATGCGGCGCCGCCATTCGGCAGCGACGTGGCTGCAATGGACTCGCGGCACGCCGGCACGTAAGTTTGTGCGACGTAGTCATGCAATCTCTGAATTGCAGGAACAATCTCGCTGGAATAAAGCAGTTTCGCGCCGTCCGTCAATCGTGCCTTCTCGCCTTCGGAAAATCCCGCGGGGAATTTATTGAACGGCTCCAGCAAGGGGCTCGCGAGCGAATCCGCTGGAATCAGGCCCGCAATTTGCTTTGGGACATCGCGCAGCATGAATTTGGGCGGCGAGTACCCGCGCCTCAATCCTTCGCCTAACAACTCGATGTGCTGTTCTACGTGCTTCGGCAGCGTCTCCAGCCGCGCCAGAATATCTTCGTAGTCCGCCACCGTCTGATGAGGCATCTCCGCCAGCGTCGACGGAATTCCTTGCTGAATTCCGCCCATTTGTGACATCGGCATCCACAAGTTGAAAGGCACTACGCCACGGAACGGCATGGGGTCATCGCCATACTGCAATCCCTCTTCCGTGGTTTCCAGCCGTTGCCGGTAAAGGTCGTAATCGAGTTGCTCGCCGGCAGGAAGTGCATCGCGCGAAATGGACTTCAGCTTCGCGAGGCTTTCGTGAAGGTGGCGGATTCTCGCTTCGATTCCCTCTCGTGAAACGTCGGTCCACCGGCGATTCTGGCCGGGAAATCCAACGGAAGTCGCCGGTTCGGGATATTCCTGCATCCAGCGTTTCCAATCTTCATCGAGATACTCGCGGAATTTTCGCGTTGCGTCTGCCGTGCCGGAGGCGGTCTGCGCGAACGCGAGCAGGGGCGCGACAAAGAGCGTCGCGCCAGCGGAAAACACCAGCATCAGCAATGTCCGAATCACGGCTTCCCTCCGGCGGCTCCCGCCGATTCTTTCTCGCGTTCCCCCGCGAGCATAACGATCAATCGCGCGGTTTCTTCAATGCCCATCGCGGTGTTGTCGACAAGCACGGCATCGGAAGCGCGCACCAGCGGCGAAACTTTGCGTTCACGATCGCGCTTGTCACGCTCAATCACTTCGTCGAAAACTTCCGGGAGCGTAATCCGCTCGCCTTTTTCCTGGTGCTCTTTCCAGCGGCGCTCCGCACGCACTTCTGGCGAAGCGTCGAGAAAAATTTTCAGCTCGGCCCTGGGGAACACCACAGTACCGATGTCGCGCCCTTCCATCACGATCCCGCCGCCGGTCCCGGCACGCTGCTGCTCGGCAACGAGCACATGGCGCACCTCTGCAATCGTTGCGAGCCGCGACGCCGCCTGCGCAACCTCGCTTGTCCGAATCTCGCGAGTGACGTCAGCACCATCCAGGAAAACACAATTTTTTGCGCCCGCTGCTTCGTGCTCCGCGGTGGGAGCACGCAGCTCGATGTGTGTTTCGTTCGCGAGCGCCACAAGTCGTGTTTCATCGTCCAGCGGGATGCCCTGCCGCAGAGCCTTGAGCCCAAGCGCGCGGTACATCGCACCACTGTCCAGATACAAATACCCGAGCATCGCCGCGACGCGGCGCGCCACACTGCTCTTGCCGGACCCCGCAGGACCGTCAATGGCGATGGTGAGTTTGGACATTTGGGCGGCACAGCCAAATCATAGCCGTGCGAATTTCTCTTGAGTCCGATGAAACGCGCACAGGCAAGATTGCCTGGGCCACTCAAAACCCCATGATGTTATAGCCGCAATCGACGAAGATGGTCTCGCCGGTAATGCCGGAGCCTGCTTCCGAAAGCAGAAATGCAGCGGTCGCGCCGACTTCGCCGGGATCCACGTTGCGCTTTAACGGCGCACGCTCGGCATGCGCCTTCAGCATGTCGCCAAGATTGGAGATACCCCGCGCCGCGAGTGTCTTGATGGGCCCGGCGGAAATGGCATTGACGCGGATGGCCTTCGGCCCAAGATCGTTCGCTAGATAGCGGACCGTGGCTTGGAGTGCGGCTTTGGCCACGCCCATCACGTTGTACTTCGGCACGACTTTTTCCGCGCCGTAGTACGTCAGCGTAACGATTCCTCCGCCTGCGGTCATCAGCGGAGCCGCGGACCGAGACACGGCGATTAGCGAGTACACGCTGATGTCATGCGCGATGCGAAAGCCCTCGCGCGTGGTGTTTACAAATTCGCCCTTCAGTTCTTCCGCCGGTGCGAACGCCACGCTGTGCACAATGCCGCTCAACACGCCATATCGGGCCTTTAGTTCATCGAAAAGTTTTGCGATTTGCTCATCCGACGAGACGTCGCACATAAAGCCGGAAGCGCCGGGCAGATCCGCAATCAGGTCCTTGGCTTCCTGCTCCAATCGTTCGTTCTGGTAAGTAATGGCCAACCGCCAGCCGGCTTGGTGCAATTTCTGCGCGATGGCCCAGGCGATGCTGCGCTTGTTGGCCAAGCCGAAAATCACTGCTGTCTTTTGCGATTCGCTCATTCCGTGAGTCTCCCGATGGCCGTGCTGACACCCGGCGGTTACAAAGTCAAATTCTGTGAAAGGCTTTCTCAATCTCTTTCAGGGAATAGCGCAACACCACGGGCCGTCCATGCGGACAGCTCATAGGACAATCCGTCTTTGCCAGCGCGTCCAGCAACCATTCCATTTTCGCTTGCTCCAGCGGCATGTTTACCTTGATAGCCGCATGGCACGCCGTGGACGCGGCGATTTTCGCTTGCAACGTTTCAATCGAAATCGCGGCATTCTCGCGCTCGATGCCGTCGAGAATCTCTCGCAACAATTTTTCGGCGTCAGGAGCGATCACCCCCGCGGGCACGGCCTGGATCGCCACGCTTTTCGGCCCCATCAGTTCGACTTCGAAACCGTTCGCTGCCAGCTCCTCCGCGATTTTTTCGAAAGTGACGATCTGCCGTGGCGATAATTCAATCACTAGCGGCAGGAGCATGCGCTGGGCTTCGATTTTTCCGGCGCGGCGCGCTTCGAGGTGCTGCTCAAAGAGCACACGCTCATGCGCCACGTGCTGATCGACGAGCCAGAGGCCATCGCCGTTCACGGCGACAATGAAACTCGCGCTCACTTGGCCCAGAGGTTTAAGGTCCGCAATTTGTTCCGGCCGCGGCAGGCTTGCGGGAGCGTCGGCGCTCGGAGTGGCGAGATTCGCGGCCCAATTCCCTACTGTAGAAACCTGCGCCGGAGCGATGCCGGCGCCAAATGAAGTTCCCGATGTGAACGGAATCCGCTGCTCCACCGCTCGCATCTGCGCTCCGGTGAGATCGAAGCCTCCGCCTGACCCGAAGTCCGAGCCGACGCCGGAGCCTAAGCCAATCTCTTCGATCGGAGGAATGATCGCGCGCGGCACGCCGGATTCCACTGGAGCGGGCGTGATTCCGCCGGACAGCGCTCCATTCCCGGCGCCGGCGGTTTGCGGAGCGGCAGCAGCGAGGGCTGCAAAGCTGGCAATTGGCCGCGCGCTCATCAGTGCCTGGCGAATCGCATCGCGCGTAAAGTCGTGGACAAATTGCGAGCGCCGGAAGCGCACTTCGATTTTTGCGGGATGCACGTTGACGTCGACTTCTTCGTAGGGCAGCTCCAGGAAAAGCAGCGTCGCGGGAAAAACGGCCGGCGGCAGAATGTTGCGATAGGCTTCGTGAATCGCGTGCAGGATCAGCCGGTCGCGCACCAGGCGGCGGTTCACAAAAATATAGATGCCATTGCGATTCATCCGCTGAATAGCAGGCCGCGAAGTAAACCCATTGACGGTCAGCGAAGCATTTTCTTCTCCCGGCTCGAGTTCCGGTTCGGCAATCGCGGCGCGGAAAGGCGCGGAGGCCGCAGGGATTTCGACCAGGTCTTCCAACGCTTGCCGTCCGAAAAGCTGATACACGCGGTCGGCCAGTTTTTCCGCCGGCGGACAATTGATGATTTCCTGCGTCGGCGTGGTGAGAATGAATTGTTTGCCGGGATTTGCCAGCGCGTAGTGTGTGACTAGTGAAGCGATGTGGCCCAGTTCCGTGGTGTCCGACTTGAGGAATTTTCTGCGCGCCGGAACACAATAAAAAATATCGGCTACGCTGACCGTTGTTCCCGCGGGCAATCCCGCAGGTCTCACTCCCATAAGTTTTCCGCCTGCAAAGTCGATGCGCGTGCCTTCAGCTTCCGTTTCATCACGCGTTTCAAGAAGCAGCCGCGAAACCGCCGCGATCGTCGGCAGCGCTTCGCCGCGAAATCCCAGCGTGGCAATCGAAAGCAGATCGTCGGCGGATTTGAGCTTGCTTGTGGCGTGGCGCTCGAACGCCAGCAGCGCATCGTCATGCGACATCCCGTGACCGTCGTCAATGACGCGGATCATGCGCTTGCCGCCGACTTCCACTTCGACGCGAATGGTTTTCGCACCCGCGTCGATGGCGTTCTCGAGCAGCTCTTTCACCACCGAAGCCGGTCGTTCGACAACTTCGCCCGCGGCGATTTTATTCGCCACGGCCTCCGGCAATATGCGAATTCGGCTCATTTTGCTCGAGCAATTTCCTTGATGGCGATGCCGAGTTGGTCGAGCTGGTCTTTATCCACCGGCGACGGCGAGTCGGCCATCAGATCCTGGGCGGCGGTGGTTTTCGCAAAGGCGATGACTTCGCGAATGGATTTTTCGCCCGCGAGGAGC
The DNA here is from genome assembly GCA_001917435.1 of Acidobacteria bacterium 13_2_20CM_2_57_6. Taxonomy (GTDB): domain Bacteria; phylum Acidobacteriota; class Terriglobia; order Acidiferrales; family UBA7541; genus Acidiferrum. The sequence goes on along the minus strand of MNEA01000084.1, from coordinate 12,513 downwards.
ATGACCACGCGGTCGATGCCGAGCGCGATGCCGCCGTGCGGGGGCGTGCCGTAAGTCAGCGCGTCGAGAAAAAAACCGAAGCGGCGGCGCAATTGTTCTTCGCTGAGGCCGAGCGCTTTGAAGAGGCGCTCCTGAATGTCCTGCCGATGGATTCGGATGCTGCCCGATCCGAGTTCGTAGCCGTTCAAAACGAGGTCGTAGCCCTTGGAACGCACTTCCCATGGTGCGGATTCAAGTTTTTCCAGATCTTCGTCGACGATGCCGGTGAACGGATGCTGCGCGCTCACCCAGGTTTTGTCCGTTTCGCTCCACTCGAAAAGGGGAAAACCGGTGAGCCACAGGAATCTCCACTGCGACTTGTCGATCACGCCGAGCGCTTCGCCAAGCTGCAAGCGCAATTGTCCAGCGATCAGCGCGGCGGCTTCGGTGCCTTTGATTTGTTCTTTGGCGGAAACGGCAACGACGAGATCGCCGGACTTCGCGCCGCAAGCTTCGGCGAGTTTCTTTACATTCTCTGCGCCGATCAGTTTTTCAACGGTGGAATTGAGTCCTTCGGGCGCCACCTTCACGAAATAAGCGCCGCGTGCTTTGAGCGTCTTGGCTTTTTCGGTCAATTCGTCCAGTTGCTTGCGCGAATAGCTTGCCGCGCCGGGAGCGGTGAGCGCAAAAACATTGCCTTCGATTTGCAGCTTTTGCCTGGCTTCTTCCGGAAAACAATGCGTCACTTCGTGCAATTCCATGCCGAAGCGCAGGTCGGGCTTGTCGCTGCCGTACTTGCGAATGACGTCCTTGTACTGCATGTGGGGAAACGGCGCTTCGGCTTTGATTCCCGCGACGGCGCACGCGCGCACCATCACCTGCTCGATCACATGAAAAATGTCTTCCTGGCGCGGAAACGACATTTCCAGGTCGAGCTGCGTGAATTCGAGTTGGCGGTCGGCGCGCAGGTCTTCGTCGCGGAAACACTTCACGATCTGGAAATATTTGTCCAACCCGGCGATCATCAGAATCTGCTTGAAGATCTGGGGCGATTGCGGCAGCGCGTAAAACTGCCCGTGATGGATGCGGCTGGGCACAAGAAAATCGCGGGCGCCCTCGGGCGTCGAGCGCGTGAGCATGGGCGTTTCCACTTCGAGGAAGCCCAGCTCGTCCATCACTTTGCGAATTTCGAGAATAATTTTGTGGCGCAGCGCCAGATTGCGGGACGGCTTTGGGCGGCGCAGGTCGAGATAGCGGAAGCGCAGACGCGTTTCTTCCGCGGCGTTGATTTCGTCTTCGATGGGGAACGGCGGCGTCTTGGCGTTGTTGAGAATGTGCAGCTTCGCCGCGACCAGCTCGACTTCTCCCGTAGCCAATTCCGGATTGGCTTTCTGGCGCTTGAGGACTTTGCCTTCTACCGCGATGACGAATTCGCTGCGCACGTGTTCCGCTTTGGCGTGCGCTGCGGGCTGCGTCTCCTTATTGAAAACGACTTGAACAATGCCGGTGCGGTCCCTCACATCGAGAAAAAGCAAATTGCCAAGGTCGCGGCGCCGCGCCACCCAGCCCATGACGATGGCGTCGCGGCCGTCGTCCTTGGCGCGCAGTTCGCCGCAGTAGTGTGTGCGCTTCAGATTGCCCAGAAAATCCAACAAGTGATTCTCTCCTAGCGCAGCCCAAATTCTAACCTGCACTGTTGTGGGACAGGCATTCTTGCCTGTCTTCTTCGCGCTCAATCTGCTCTACCAGGGACAAACAGGAATGTCTGTCCCACCTCAGGATGACAGTGCTTTTTGCTTGCGCAAATGTTCCAGCAAATCCGGTTCAGTGAACTTTGCCTGAGAGCCGTCCGCCAGCATCTTCAGCGTCCACAATCCTTCGGATACTTCATTATCGCCGAGAATCAGCGCGTATTTTGCGCCGAGTTTGTCCGCCTGGCCGAGGGCTTTGCCGAATTTTTGTTCCACCGGCGGCAGCTCCACGCTGAATCCCGCCTTGCGCAAATCTTTCGCGGCGCGAATGGCGGTCGCCTGAGCCCGTTCCCCCATCCAGGCGATGTAGACATCGCGGCCCTGCTGCGCAGGCGCTTTCCCACTCTCCTGCAGCGACAAGATCAAGCGGTCTTCGCCGATGGCAAAACCGATGCCCTTGGTTGGCGGTCCGCCCAGCAATTCTAGCAGTCCGTCGTAGCGCCCGCCGCCGCACACGGCATTTTGCGAGCCGAGTCCCTTGGCCGTAATTTCAAACGTCGTACGCATGTAATAGTCGAGCCCGCGCACCAGCCGGAAGTTCTGCGAATAGTTGATGCCGCGGATGGCGAGCTGGCGCTTCACCTCGTCGTAATTGTCGCGGCACGAATCGCATAAATGCTGCGTAATCCGAGGAAGCTTTTCAATGGTCTCCTGCTCGCTTTCGAGTTTCGAGTCCAGCACACGCAGCGGATTAGTGTCGATGCGCCGCCGGCTGTCCGGCCCGAGCTTGTCTTTGACTTTCTGCAATTCCTCGCGGAGAAGCTCCACGTATTTCGGCCGGCAGTTCTTGTCGCCAATGGAGTTGATATGCAACTGGACGCCTTCCAAGCCCAGCCGGTCGAAAAACGTCATGACCATTTCGATCACTTCTGCGTCAATCGCCGGAGCGTCGCTGCCCCCAAGCACTTCCGCGCCAATCTGATAAAACTGCCGGTATCTTCCCTTCTGCGGCCGTTCCCGCCGGAACATCGGCCCCATGTAATACAGTTTCACCGGCTGCGGCAGTTGCTGCATGTTGTGCTCGATGTAGGCTCTGCACGCGCTTGCCGTCGCTTCGGGTCTTAGGCTCAGGACTTCCGCGATAAAGTTCTCATTGGGCAGATGATTCTTGATTGTAAAAGTTGTCGCGGTTCGATCCACATCCTTGACAGTCCCAAGCTTTTCAAGGATTTCAAGCCATGCAGGTGGATCGAGGAATGTATACATCTCTTTGGATACGACGTCCGTATCTTCGCCAATAGATCGTGCGAAAAGGTCCGTACGCTCAAAAAGTGGCAAACGAATTTCGCCAAATCCAAAAGTAGCGAACGTCTCGTGCGCGATTCGTTCTACGAAGTTCCAAAGCGACGTCTGGTCTGGCAGGAGATCGCGAACTCCGCGAATAGCCTGAAATGAACGCGGTCTTTCTTTTTTGGCTGCGCCTTCGCTCACGCGGTGGGTTCCTCGCGATAGATATTTTTGTAACCGACGTAGCGCTTGGCGTACGCGTCGATCGAAGCTTTATCGATCTCCGTCAAAACGCGCTTCACTCTGCCGGGAGAGCCCATCACCAGACTGCCCGCGGGAATCGCGGTGCGCTCCGTGATCAGGGTGCCCGCTGCGACGATGCTACCCGCGCCAATGGTGACGCCATTCAGAATTACCGCGCCCATGCCGATCAAGCAACGCGACTCGATGGTGCAGCCGTGCAGGGTCACCGAATGGCCAACGGTCACGTCATCGCCAAGAATCAGGGGCCATTCGTCGCGCATCACGTGCAGGACCGAGCCGTCCTGAATGTTGGTCCGCGCGCCGATGCGAATGTAGTGCACGTCGCCGCGAACCACCGAGCACGGCCAGACGCTCGAATCCTCGCCAATCACCACATCACCGATAATGACGGCTGCGGGATCGATATAAGCCGAAGCCGCGATTTGCGGCCGCTTGCCGCGATAGGGCCGGATGTCGGGTTGATGGGTCATGGTTATCGGCTCGAGGACGAGTCGGAACTGGCCGAAACGTAGTTAACCATAACCGCCGCCTCCCCCCGAGTTTTTCATAAGTGTCTTTTAGGGCCGGCCGGCCCGCGAAACCTAATGAAAATCGCTCAACGTCAGGCAGGCAGAGCTCGTGACGTTAACTCCTTTGATTTCAGCACGCCTTGATTTGCCACCCAGGGTTTTTCGACCCTTAAGTGTTGATTCTGGCTAAATCACCTACATTGGGGCAATATTCGAGAGATTTTGCCACGAATCCGCCCAACCAAGACCACAAAAAGAAAATGCGGCAACCCGGTTGCCGCAGCGCCCTGCTCTACATGGTTTGTCCCAGGCAGCATTATATCAGGAACTCAATGGCATTCAATGAAAAATTGGGTGCTAGTCGATTTGGACCGTAGGACCACCGGTGGTGCCGGCGACTTCCGCGAGACGACTGGCGACAGCGCGCGCGACGTTGTATAAGCTCTTCGCTCCCGCGCCCGATTCGCCAAGCGAAGCGACCGGCTTGCCGGTATCGCCACCAACGCGAATGCGCGGATCGATCTCAATTTCGCCAAGGACCGGCACACCATAGGCAAGCGCGGTCTTCGCGCCTTCGCCGTGGCCAAAGATGTCAATCGCCTTGCCGCAGTGCGGACATGCAAACGTGCTCATGTTTTCGACAACGCCAAGCACTTCCACATTCACCTGGCGAAACATTTCAATGGCTTTGCGCACGTCGGCCAGCGCGACCGTCGAAGGCGTGGTGACCACCACGGCGCCAGTGACGGCGACGGTCTGGATCAGCGTCAACTGCACATCGCCCGTGCCTGGAGGAAGATCGATAATCAGGTAATCCAGCTCGCCCCACTCCACGCTGCGCAGAAATTGCGTGATCACGCTGTGCAGCATCGGCCCGCGCCAGATCATGGGCTTGTCGCCGGGATTGAGCAGTCCCATCGAAATCATTTTCAGCCCTTGCGATTGCACGGGAATGATGCGCTTGTCGGCAGTGGCCTGCGGCTCCTGCAAGGTGCCCAGCATGATCGGCACGTTGGGCCCGTACACGTCGGCGTCCAGCAAACCAACTTTATGGCCGAGCCTTGCCAGAGCCAACGCCAGGTTCACAGCGACGGTGGTCTTGCCGACGCCGCCTTTTCCGCTGGCGACGGCGACGAGATTCTTTACGCCGGGAATCGGCTGGCGTTCCGGCTGCTGCATGGGTGCTGGGCCTGGTGGCATCTAGTGGGCTCTCCTGTGGATAGCAATCAATGATATTCTCGCATATCCATGAAGCTGAGGATGGGAATTGCTCCCTTCCATGTCTCACTCTCGTTCGCCCTGGTAGCTACCTGCCTCGGCCAGCAGTCAAGCTCCCCTTCCTCGGGAGCGCAAGACAAGTCAATTTCAAATAGCGAATCATCCACCAAGATTGTACGGTCAGACGGGAGCACGATTACTGGGAGTCACTATTGGAATCCGTATTTCGGCTTTTCGATCGAACTTCCAAGGGGATGGATGATCGCCCCGCAGCAAGAGGTCGAAGCCATGCAGAAGAAAAACATGAAAAGCCTCACGAAGAATGATCCGGAGCTAGTAGAGGAAGCGGCTCGCGCTCGCATGGTTAGTGCTCCCCCACTCGTTGTCATCGAGAACGACCCGAGCAAAGAGGGGTTCGAGCGGAGAGGCTTCGAACTCCTTGCATCGGACGTCAGTGGGGAAGCCGGTCCGCTCAGCGGAGATGCCTTTCTGAAGGCTGCCGCTCAGTTGATGCGAGAGAAGAGCTTGCCTGTCGAGTACTTGGGCGTTCCAGAAAAGGTCTTGATAAACGGAAAAACCCTTTGGAAAGCAAAGCTTAGAGAGACGACCAATGGGCACGTTCAATATGCGAGGCAATACGTCGCCATCGTGAAGAAATGCGCCGTGCAATATTTGCTAGTAGGCCCTAACGACGCAGGCCTGGAAGAGTTGGAGTCCGTGATTCAGACCTTGCATTTCTCTCCATCACCGAACTAACTTGCAGTAGTCGCTATTCTGCCCACTATGCGCCGTGGCACCTCTTGTACTTTTTCCCTGAGCGGGGTGTCCCGCCATCGGTTTTGTGAGGGCGGGGGTCTTGGTGTGGAATGCTGAAGAGATTGAAGTTCTACGAGGTGAACTGGTGAACTCGCCGCTACAAAGAAAAAGAGCGGCGTGGCTGGCCTCGCCACTACAACAGAGGCTGTGCCACTGGTTCAGCGCGAGCGGCGGGCGTCCAGGCTGAAGGGACCTGCTCCAAACTGAGAAATGAGCAAGGCGCCGCCGAGCATGGAGACATTTTTCATGAACAGAATCATTTGGATCTGCGCCATCATAGGATCGGTAACCGTCCAGAACTTGTGCAGCATCAAGCTGACCGGAATCAGGAACAGCACCAGGAGCCAGGCGCCAAGTTTTGCGCGATAGCCCAGCAAAATGCTGAGGCCGCCGGCGATAGCCAGCACACCAGAAAGCGGAACCAGGATTGAGGCAAAAGGCACGCCTTGAGAAGCCGAAAAGGCGATGGTTTGCCTGGTGAAGTGATTGGGAGCAGCCACCAGAAAAATCAGCGCGAAGAAAAACCGTCCTAAAACGACCACCGCACCTTGAGTAATGCTTCTTGCTTCTGCACCGGTGGAAATTGCGACTGCATTCGCTGCCATGTTGTTCCTCCTTATACCCGTTGGATGACCTGACGTGCTTCATCGTTACTATAAATAACTACTTGCATTTGTAAAGTAGGAACCTTAAAGTAACCAGGTGAGGAGCTACCATGCGAGAGGCATCGAAAACACCACCCCATTGCCCCTTCGGTGAATTGCTGGAAATCCTGGCCCGGCCCTGGACCATGCATATTCTGTGGGTACTGAGTTCGAACGGCCCGACGCGCTTTGGAGCCCTACGGCGGCAAGTGGAGGGGATTTCTTCGCGCGTGTTGACGGAGCGTCTCCGCGTTCTGGAGCAACGGGGCTTCGTCTTCCGCGACTATGAGCCGACCATTCCCCCGGCGGTCACCTACGGCATCACGAAGCGCATGAAGGACATCAGCAGGGTAATGGGCGAGTTGGATGAGCTGGCGCGGAAGTGGCAGCAGGAGGACGCCCACCAACGCACGAAACCTGAGGGCGGTAAAGTCCGTTCTCGGCACGCCGATGTTCGAGAAGCCTTTCCTGCTTAGCTATTCGTGACGGTAGGGTTTTCGTTTCTTGGCAAGCCTGCACCTTGGCCTGGCCCATCAAGTCACCATTTCAGCTTTCCAACTGGCAAGCGGTGACGCCTGGCCGTCGCTTCCTCATGCTGAGGCGCAAACTGACATGGCGGACGCCACAAGCGGTAGCTGAATTGGGGCGATGGCCACCGCGCGCGCGGACAACGGTTGTATGCTAGGCGGATGGAAATCGGCCGCAGGGAATTCTTGGAATATTTGAGCGCACTATCCCTGATTGGCGCGCCTATGCTGGCAGAAACTCAAGGAGCGAAGGACATGTATGGGTTAATCGTGAAGCTGACAGCTGTGGGCGGCAAGCGCGAAGAACTGATCAAGCTGCTGACGGGGGCGGCGGTGGATATGCCGGGATGCTTCAGCTATGTGGTGGCCAAAGACGCTGCGGATGAAAACGTGATCTAGGTTACCGAGGTGTGGGACAGCCAGGCCAGCCATGATGCTTCCCTGTCGTTACCGGCAGTCAAGAATGCCATCCCGCAATCCAAGGCGCGGGTTGCGGCATTCGACAGGATAGCGGTGACGACCCCGGTCGGAGGAATTGGGGCCGGGGCCGCGAGCGCGCACTGAACTGAGTGTGGTCGATCGAAGGAGGAGCAAATATGCGATCCGCGAAAATCGTTGCGGGGTTTCTCGGCCTGGCGAGCGTGTGCGGGATGGGGCAGCGAGTTTGTGCGCAGGCGCCAGCGGCCGGCAAGAACAAGCGGATTGTGATTGCGGCGAGCACGGTGCTCGATGGGAAGGGCAAGGTGTTGCGTGACGCGCGCATTGTGGTGGAAGGCGAGAAGATTGCGGCGGTTGAGACAAAAATTGACAAGGGCGCCGGGCCCGTGGACTACGACTTGCGCGGGCTGACAGTGCTGCCGGGGTGGATTGACGCGCACGCGCACATTACGTGGAATTTTGGAAAAGATGGGAAAAATGCGGGAATGGGAGGGACGTCGCAGGAGGATGCGTATCAATCGGCGTCGAATGCATGGGTGACGCTGATGGCGGGGTTCACTACGATTCAGAGCCTGGGCGCGGCAAACGATATTCCGCTGCGCGACGCGATCGCGAAAGGAAAACTGGCCGGGCCGCGGATTCTTACAGCTGTAGAGCCGCTGTTCGGGCAAGGGGAGAAAACAGGTACGCCGGAAGAGATACGCGCGTTCGTGCGGAAACAGAAGCAGGCGAGCGCGGACGCGATCAAGATTTTCGCGTCGCAGAGCATACGGCAGGGCGGAGGGATGACGCTTTCGCAGGAACAATTGAACGCGGCGTGCGATGAGGCGAAGAAGCAGGGGCTGCGGACGCTGGTGCACGCGTATAAGGATGCAGTGCGTGCGGCGACTCTCGCAGGATGCACGGAGATCGAGCACGGCACGCTGGCGACGGACGACGACCTGAAATTGATGGCGGAGAAGGGGACGTATCTGGACCCGCAGGCCGGGCTGATCATCGAGAACTATTTGTTGCACAAGGAACAGTATCTGGGCACACCGGGCTACACGGAGGAAGGTTTTGCGGCGATGGAGAAGATTCTGCCGATGAATCACGAACTGGTGCAGCGTGCAGTGAAAACTCCGGGGCTGAAGATGGTGTTCGGGACGGACGCCGTGGCGGGCGCGCACGGGCGCAACGCTGAGGAGTTCATCGATCGCGTACGCGACGGCGGAGTGGATCCTATGGCGGCGATGGTGTCCGCCAACTCGCTAGGGGCGGAAGCGATGGGAATGGCCGACGTGATCGGGACGATTTCGCCGGGATTGCAGGCGGACATCATCGCGCTGGACGGCGATCCCCTGAAAGACATTACGGCGGTGCGACGGGTTGTGTTTGTGATGAAAGGCGGGGTGGTTTACAAGAACGTTGCGCGCGGGGCGATTCCGGCTTATGCGGGCGTACAGCCGTGAGGCAGTGGTCTGCGTGTCCGTTTTATTGCAATTCTGTAACTTTGTTCGGAGGGCCGACTCTAAAGGAGAAGCGTGGTTCCAATCGCCACGGGGACTCTTAAAATGAGGGAGCTAGAATGCAGGAAAGGAAGTCTTGCCTGGATTCACAGGCCAGTTTGCCAGGGGAGGAGTGCGGGGCCAAGAACGGGCCACACGGGAAGACGTGTTCCCGAGCGGATACAGGAGAAGTGATTGAAGTGAGGGCAAAGCGAGCAAAACTGATCGAAGAAATATCCTACCAGCTGACCGATTTGATCACCATCATTTCCGGGAGAGTAGAAATTCTGAACGAGAGAGTGCCCGGCATTTTCGTGGAGGATTTGCAGGCCATTCGAAAAGCCGCAATGAAGGGAGTGGAGTTTAGCAAGCAATTGCGGTTAGCGGCGTTGGCCTGCCGCAGAGAAATTGGAGGGATGCACGACTCCGTGGGGAAATGCCTTGGTTGAAAACAGTTAGACGGGATAGGGCGATGGCGAGATAAACTCGCCGCTACAAAGAAAAGAAGCGGCCGGAACCGGCCGCCTCCACAGGCAATTATGCGAATCGGGCTAGTAGTCGGACGATCCGCCGAAGAGGCGGAGAACGATACCGGCGGAAGCCCAATAGTTGTTCTCATGACCGTTGGTGCCGAACGCGGTCCGGTAGTAATCAACGTCGAACAGACGGATTTCCCAGTGACGAGACGGGTGGAGATCCACTCCGCCCCCTACTTTATAAGAGACGCAGTTGGCCGAAGCGGTGTAGCCGCCGACGCCGCTAACAATAGTGTCCGCGCGCGATCCGCCCGCAAGGGCTTCGACAAAGGGAGTGGCGCCCCAGCGGCTCAGCCTGCGGTGAAAGTAACGCGCACCGAAATGATTTCCGTAAAGGACGTTCTTGGTGCCGCTGATCGTGACGGTGCTGTAGCTGCTGTCGCCAACAAGCTGCAACCACGGTTTGAAATTCCAGCCAACCGACCCCATGCCGCCGATGTTCATGTTGGTCCAATAGCCTGCGCCGCTGTCGATGCGGGCAAAGGCGTAGCCGCCAAAGACTTCAATCAAAGGTGTCCGGCGAACGCCACCTGGGTTGCGCCTCTCCCAAGTCGACCTCGTTTCCACTGGACGGATTGCAGGCGGTGCGCAGCCATGGCGGATAAGGGCGAAGTCCGTTCGGATGGCGGCGCTGGAGCCGGTTGAGCTGTTACAGGCTGCGGCTGTGCGGGCGCAGGGGGAGCAGGTTGTGCAAGAGGCGCGCTTGTTTCCGCGGTATTTGCTGAAGGTGCGGGAGACGCAGGCGCCGGTGGTGTGGATGCCGAAATCGGAGCTGCGGACGCCGCCGCTGGGGCGGGCTGCGCTGGCGCTACTTGTGCTGGCGCGGACGGAGCCGCCTGCGCAGCTGGCGCAGTCTTAATGGCGACTTTGTCCGCAGCAGTGACCATTCGCGGTGACGCCGTCTGCTGCACGGAAGCGCCAGAACGATCCACGGCGATCAGGTTGGAATAGACGAAGCCCACCTTGCCATCACCGGTCTGAATTCGCGAGAAGACAAAGCCGTAAACCAGAATGGTGAAGCGCTCACCGCAAGGCACGGAAGCCAAAACCTCCGGAGACCTGCGGGGCTTTGCGAAAACTTCCGCACCTTCTGCATTTTTGGAGCAATCAATGAAGCCGATATCGTCAGCCATAGCCGCTGAGGCTACAAGAGCACACCCACCCAGGAGAATAAGGAACCGATTGCGGAACATTGCCCCTCCTCGGCCCGGGGACACACCGAGCCACTAAGACATTTATGAGGCCTGGAAACGCCGTCGTAAATTGGCCCAACGGACAGGTTGTTCCAAAACGCTACTGACTGATAAGACGGGGCGGTGCGCGACACCAAATCTATCGGGCTAACGGGAGTGCAGGACCTTCACCGTCCGGGCAAAAAGGGGGCTTGGAGACTCGAGGGGAGATTACCAGGTAAGAGCATTAGAATGAATAGTTTAGAATGATGAGCGGGTGCGGTGAGGAGTGCGGGGCGCCTAGTTGGCGTCGTCTTCCTCGGATTCAATGCCGCCTCGGGCAATGAGTACGCGAAGGGCCTCTTCGCCGCCTGCCCCGCGTTGGGTTCCCGCGATGTAGCCGTCGCGATCGATCACAACATAGATGGGATAGACGTTGGCCTGGTACATGGCCGCGAGATTGGTGTCTTCCATCATGACGATCTTGCAGTTGCGAGGATGCTGTTCGAGATATTTCTTGACGGTTTTTTTGGATTCGCCGACGTCGATGGCGAGGAGAATGAGGCCCTTGCCGGCGAGCTCGTGGCCGATCTTGTCGACGAACGCGGCTTCATCCGCGCAAAAACCGCACCAGGTGGTCCAGAATTCAAGCAGGACGACCTTGCCTTTAATGGTTTCGTTGTTGAATTTTTCACCGGTAGTGGTGGTGGCGCTGAAGCGGGGCGCGGGCTCTTTGTCCTTGGGGCCGGCAAGGGCGCAGACGGAGGCGAGGATCAATACGCACGGAATCGTTACACGGAGGCTGCTTCTCACCGCCATGAGGAGAATGTAAGAAAGTCGACCGGCTATGTCAATTATTTTGTTGGTACGTTCGGAAGCTGAAGAGTCGATCGAGGAAGGAACGCCTCAAGCAAGCAGAGCGGAGCTGTCGAGGGACGCAAGAGTAGTATTCGGGACGGGGGCGTGCTAAAGAGGGCCGGCATGGACAGGAGGGATTATGCGCGGAAACAAAAAATTCGGGCTCATCCTACTGTTAGCAGTGTTTACGGTTCCCGCGTTTGGGCAGGGGCAACCTCCGGACAAAACGATCGCGGTGTTTGGACAAACGATTCATTATTTTGACATCGGCTCGGGTCCTGTCGTTGTGCTGCTGCACGGACTGGGGAGCCGCAAGGACGACTGGTTGCCGGTGCTTGAACCGATGGCGCAGAAATACCGGTTGTTGGTGCCGGACCAGATCGGGTTTGGAAAATCGGACAAGCCGCTGCTGGATTACAGCGTCCAAACGTACGTGGACTTTCTGAATGAGTTCCTGCGGCAATTGAAAGTGGAGAAGGCGAGCCTGGTGGGCGAATCGTTGGGCGGATGGATCGCGGCGCTTTACGCGGCGGAGATCGGCGGGGGTGCGCACTTGATACCAGTGGAGAAACTGGCGCTGGTGGACGCGGCGGGGCTGAAGCAGGATACGCCGATCCCGGATTTGAATCCAAGTTCGCTGGCGGCGATGCGCGGAGTGATGGAAGCGGTTTTCTACGATACGAGCTGGTTGACGGAGGACGCGCTGCGAAAGATTTTCACAGACAAGCTGGCGGTGCACGATAGTTACACGGTGCGGAGCTTTCTGGGGAATCCCACGCGCGACAAGGAGAGGCTGGACGACCGGCTGGCGAGTATCAAGGTGCCGACGCTGGTGACTTGGGGAAAACAAGATAAATTGTTGCCGATCGCGTCTGGTGAAAGATATGCCGCAGGAATCGCTGGGGCGAAGATGGTCAGTTTCGACAAATGCGGGCATGTTCCGCCGATCGAAAAGACGGAAGAGTTTCTGGCAGTACTAACCGGTTTTCTGGGCGGCGGAGCCTTAGCGGCGCATTGAGCGACTGCAATGGTTGATAGCGGGTTAGTTTGAAAATTTGCCAAAAGGGCTCACCGCAGTAATGACAGC
>MNEA01000167.1:16789-21928 GCA_001917435.1 Acidobacteria bacterium 13_2_20CM_2_57_6 | reverse complement strand
GGTTGGATCGATGCAGAGAACCCGCGTCTGGCTCGCCCACTGCATCGGTTGTCGAAAGCACGCAATTCGATCCGGCTCGTGCTGGACCGCTCACATCTTTGGTCCTCGAGGATTCGTGGAGTAAGGGAAATATTGGCCCACCCGGGCAAGAAACCCATGGGGCACCGAAGACGATCGGAATTTGGCGGTTGCCAGTCAAAGACGGCAGCTCAAAACAACAACGAGCCACCTTGCCCCAGGAGATTTTTGACTCAGCCGACGGAATTTGAAAAATCAGGGGTTTTGCAACACCCTTTAGCTAGCGGTACCGTTTTCGAACATCAGCGGCAGGTGAGGCGACGCCGTCAGAGATGATAAGAATTTTTGCTTCTTGGAGGATTTCTCCCAGGAGAATGGTGCAGCCGACCCAATCATGACGTTCAGCCTTTGGTCTGAGAGGATTCCGCTTTTTGATAACGGAGAGTGAGTAGCTAAACCGGAGTACAAGGATGAGGTTGCGGACTCTCCATGTTTCCGGTTCGTAGTGCAGCGCAAATAGGTTAGGCGTCCTGTCTGCTTCGATTGCCTCAGACATTTTGCTGTATGCACCGTCAGAAAGACTAGAACCGAGTTTTCGCCCTTGGCTCTTCAGCTGGAACAAAGCGTCACAACTTGGGTAAGTAAAGTCTATTGCGGGGTGTTTGTCCTCGTTCGGGAGAGCTCCGATGAATCGCAATTCGCGCGCGGCGAATTGGGGGGAGAGGCGCAGCGTTTCAGAGATTGGAATAGGCGAGGGAAAGCGGGAATTGCGCGAGGGAAAAGAAAGAGGGGCACGATGTAGCGTGCCCCTACAAGGAAAAATTTGGATGCGGGGGTAGTTGTTAGCGCTGGGCGACTGGCCCGGCGGAAGCTGAGGTGTTGCCGATAGCGTCGCCATTAACGACCAGCTCGACGCGGCGGTTGCGCTGGCGGCCTTCAGCGGTGTCGTTAGAGGCGACGGGCTGCGTTTTCCCGAAGCCGTGGGCGGTGATCGAAGACGGAGCTACGCCCTGCTCGGCGAGGAAGTCGCGCACGGAATCGGCGCGGCGTTCGGAGAGCTGCTGGTTGAATTCATCGCCGCCTACGCTGTCCGTGTGGCCTTCGATTTGGAGAGAGAGGCCAGGATGAGCGAGAACGATGCCGGAAATTTTGGCAAGTTTTTCGCGGGCGCCAGGCTTGAGTGTGTAGCTGCCGGTGTCAAAGAGCACGTCCGACATGTTGACGATGAGGCCGCGAGCGGAGTCGCGAGTTTGCAAAATGGAATTGAGTTGGTTGAGGAGCTGGGCGCGAAGCTGAGCTTTTTCGGCTTCGGCTTCGGCGGCGGCTTGGCGCGCCTTTTCGGTTTCGGCTTCGGCGGCGCGCTGCTGCGCTTGAGCGGCGGCTCGATCCTTGGCGGCCTGGTCCGCGGCGGCTTGCGCGGCTTGCTGCTGCGCTAAGGCGGCGGCACTGGCTTTTTCGGCTTCAGCGCGCTGGCGAGCAGCTTCCTCGGCGGCTCTCTGCGCTTCCTGCTGCATGCGCAGGGCGTCGGCCTTGGCGGCTTCGGCTTGCTGGCGAGCTTGCTCGGCTTCCTGTCGGCGCTGAGCTTCCGCGATGGCGTCGGCGCGGGCTTTGGCTTCGCGATCTTCAGCGGCCTTCTTGTCCGCGGCGATCTTGGCCTGAGCGTCTTCCTCGGCCTTTTGCTTCACGGCCATGACGCGAGCTTCTTCCGCAGTTTCGACGACTTCGCGCGCGGCGGCGATGACGGCTTTTTTGTCGCTCTTGCGGGCGTAGACGTCTTCCGCGTTCTTGAGCTGCTGCACGGCTTTGTTGAGAGTGGAAGAAGCATATCTATCGGCGAGCGCGATATGCGCGATGCGGACAGAGTTGCGCGCTTCAAAGAGCTCGAGCGGAGTCTTGCGGTCGATGCCAAAGATGGCGTTTTCGATCTTGGTGTTGGAGGAGGAGTAGATGCCGCGGCCAAGAAGTTCGTAGCTGGCGTCGATGTTTTCGACTTTGCCGAGCGTGCCAGGACCGAAAACGTTTTCGAGGACAACGGTGTTGCCGGGTTGCGTGACCGCAAAATACGGTTCGGCGGTAACGATCATGCCAAAGGTCTGCATGTCGGAGATAGCTTTCACTTCGCCGGCGCCGTTCTTGAGGACGACTTCGCCAAGATTGACGGCGCGGCCTCCCGGAGAAACGGCCCAGAGGACATACGTCAGATATTCGAGGCCGAACTTGGTGGCTTCGTCGAGGCTGAGGAATTTTGCTTCGATTTCCGTGCGGCTGCCCTTGTTCTGGACTTTGGCTTCGCCGTTGGCTTGCTGCATCAATTCTGTGCCTTGAAAATCGATCTTGACGGCACCGGCGCGGCGGTAGTTGACCGCTTTGGTGGTACGCGAGACGTTTTTGGCGGCGCCGGCAGACGGCGCCTGTCCGAGCGCGGGAGCAGCCATGATGGCGAGCGTCCCGGTTAGCGCAAGATAGAGCGATGCAATTTTCACTTCAGCACCCCTTGATCGCCTGGCTGGGCGATAGATTTCCACAGGCCGCTAAGCGGCCATTCCTTTGGGATAAGTGGCCCACCCCGGAACCCAGAGTCTTAAAAGATGGTGATCCGGGAGATGTCGTTTCTTATCTACAGGCTAGCAAAGAAAGAGGGTCAGCAAAGCGGTTCGGAAAGGGGCCTTGCGTAAACAATCACCCTGCCTGACTGGACAGGGTGAGGGAGACGGTGGGGATGCGGCCTTAGACCGTTTTACAGGGAGTATAGGAATTCGAGCAGAGCCTCCTTTTCGGCTGGCTTGAGTTTTTCAAATTTTTTGGTGACATGTTCGGCTTCGCCGTGGTGGCGGAGGATGGCGTCCAGAAGAGTGGTGGAAGCGCCGTCATGCATGAGGCGCGAGTGCAGGCGGACACCCCAGAGCGGCGCGGTGCGGATCTTGTTGGCAGTATTGTTGAATTCGGGGATGGAGAGGTTTTTCCAGGAGGTCTGGTACATCCTTTTGCCATAGTGCTCCAGCATGGCCACGACGATGCCGTCGCCGGTGCCGACGTTGTGGAGGAGGAAGTCGCCGTAGGGGTGAAACTGCTTGTCAGCGAGGGCGGGAGGCATGGTGTAGGCGCCGCCATTGATTTTTGTGCCGGAGGAGGCGGTGATCAGCGTCTGGACGTGACAAGTATCACAGCCGACCTTGTTGAATAATTCAGCGCCGTGACGCGCATTGGCGGTCTGCGCCAACTGTGCGTCGCGGGCAGGAGCCCCAGTGGCGCGAATAAAGCGGGCGAAATGATCGATGTCGGAAAGGCCATCTGGGCCTGGCTTGTCATTAGGCTCATTGACAGTGTTGCAGAGATTGGTCACTTCGTCGGGCTGGAGGCGGCTAGTGATGCCCATTTCGTTGAGATAGGCGTCAGCAGAAAACGACAAAAGGCTGGCGTGCTGGTCTTTCCAGCCGAATCGACCGACTGCGGTTTGGCCAGGGGCCTCGAGGACGGGAACGTAGAGGACCTGACCGCAAATCTCTTTGTGGCTTTTCTGACATTGCTCCCTGGCGAGGTCCACGAAAGTCTGATCGGGGACGGCTTCCACAAAGCCATCACCAAGCAAGTTCACAGAAATCCGGAAGGTGCGAATTTTCTCCGAGTCCGGCACGCGCTCCTCAATTTCCGTGGCGGGAAAGACGGCGTTCGGGCAAATAGCGCGGTCGTTCACCAGCGTGCGGCCCTTGATGATTTCCGTTCCGCGAGCAATAGGTATGTCGGGGTTGACGAACTTGCCGTCGGTCCCCCGATGTCCGACGCGCAATTCGGACACCTGGCTGGAGCCGCCTGAAGTTGGATTCTGATGGCACTCGCGGCAAGATTGCGCGTTGTAGAGGGGGCCGAGGCCATCGGAGATGGCTTCTGTCTCCTCAAACTTGGCTTGATCGGCGACGTGTGTGGCGTCGTCGACCATGCCATTAGTTTTATTGTCAAAACCGGATGGAGCTTCTGGAAACGGCGAAGCAAACAAGATGACAGAAAGCATCAGCAGGGACAGGCTCATGAGGAGTTTCATCGTCGCCTCGAAGAGGGCTGGCTGGTAAACGGACGCCCAATCTTAGCAAAAGCTGGGCAGAAAAATTGTAAAAATCTGACTGCGGATGTGAGAGGCCGGCAGTTGCAATTGGAAGAATCGGTGAGGACAAGCAGCAATTCAGATGCAAGAACCACTGCGAGCAACTGACGGCAGATCGCCCGCACGCGGCCGGCCCAGGGCGCGGCAGCACCCCAGGCATCCATTCCAGTCAGAATCTCTTCTAATCCTGTCAGGTAAGAGTATAATGGCACCCGTGAGGCCAGGAGGCACGGCCCCACACCCGCCCTGGGCCCGCTGATTCGGTATCCTTCATCTCCCACTGTTGAAGGTTGCTCCGAAAATCGAAACGCCTCGCAAATACCATGAGTCTGGGGAACATGAACCTGCGGAACATAAGCCTGGATCGTCGCCAAAAACTCAGAATTGTCCCGAACGAACTCGTATTCCTTCAATTGGAGCGGGACGACGGCGGAACCGTGCTGGATGTGTCCGAAGGCGGCCTGGGTTTTGAGACCTTTGCTCCAGTGAGCCAGAACGGGCCGGTCCATTTTTGGTTTTCGCTCAATCTTCGGGACCGGATCGAGGCGTGGGGTGAGGTGGTTTGGACGAATGCGGCAAGAAAATGCGGTGGACTGAGGTTTTTGCGCCTTTCCGAGGAAGCTCGCCAACAGATTCGCCGATGGATGACGGAATTCTCCCGGCGACAAGCCGCCGAAGCGGAGTCCGTACGCAAAACCGGCCCCGAGAGCAGGCCGGACAAGTTCGGAAAAGGCAAATTCGACGCAGTGGCGGCATTCGTCTCCAAAGCGCGGCCGCGGCACTCCACACTTTTCGGCAGTCTGGAGAGTTCTATAACCGCCGATACACCGGCGCCGCTTTTTGAGGAACCGACGAGACAGTTACGACCGTCAGAGTTGGTTCCCGTGCAGAAATACGTCGCCGCAAAACGAAAACAACTGATATTTGGCGTAGTTCTGGGTATTTGCATTTCCGCGATGTTTGCCGTGGGCGCCCTCAAGTTCTCGAGTTACCTGCGCCAAAACCGTGGTCCAGAGAAGGCC
>MNEA01000167.1:0-16754 GCA_001917435.1 Acidobacteria bacterium 13_2_20CM_2_57_6 | reverse complement strand
GCTTCAAGCCACGTAGCGATTGTGCTGGGAGGATCAGGAGTAGAAGTCAGCGCCGGGCGCTGCGCCTTCAGAACGAATCCGCCGGAACTCGTGTCACCATTCTGAAACTCCGCGGCTTTGCTTTTTGCGGGACCAGATTTAGTGTCGCCTCGTTTGATGGCGGGATGGTCCGGGAGATCGTGCAACCAGAAGCTCCAGAGTTGTTCGCGAACCTGGCGCTTGGCCGGATTGCGATGCTGATTGAGGGCTTCCAGGTAGCGGAACACACGGGTGAGCTTTTCCCGCGCGACGCGGAGTTTCTCTGGAGTCATGACTCGCTGCCTCTATTCACCACAGGCGTAGAGGCTGGGCACGGCTGGTGAGACCTTCAGGATACCAGCGTTTCTCGACGACCTGTCAATAGAACCCGAAGACTCGCGAAAAGTTGGCGCAGGCGCCGCTCGCCTAGACCGGGCGGCGGATGCCGAGCTTGCGCATGCGAGCCTGGAGCGTGGTGCGCTTCATGCCGAGAAGGACGGCGGCGCCCTGGGGGCCGGCGATGCGCCATTGTGTCTGCTTCAAGGCGCGGAGGATGTGCTGGCGTTCGGCTTCTTCGAGCGTGGAGATTGAGGCGGCAGGGGAGGGCAAGGAAGGGAATGAAGTAAAGGAGGAAGAGGATTCGGCGGGAGAAGCTGCGAGGCCCGTGGCCTTGAGTTCGGAAACGGGAACACGAAGCTCCTTGCCCGGAGAGAGCAGTACGGCGCGCTCAATGAGGTTTTCGAGTTCGCGCACGTTGCCCGGCCAGGAATAGTGCGAGAGGGCGTCCATAATGTCAGCCGGAATGTATTGGACATCTTTATTGAGCCGGCGGCTGAAGATCTGCACGAAGTACCGCACCAGAAGAGGAACATCCTCCGGGCGTTCGCGAAGCGCAGGGATCTGAATAGGGAAAACGTTGAGCCTGTAATAAAGGTCGCTGCGGAAGGCGCGCTCGCTGACGAGTTTGGCAAGATCCTGGTGCGTGGCGGCGACCACGCGGACATCCACGCGCTGCGTGCGGTTGCTGCCGAGGCGCTCAAATTCCTGCTCCTGCAAGACGCGCAACAATTTAGGCTGGAGGTCGAGTGGGAGGTCGCCGACTTCATCGAGAAAAAGCGTGCCGCGGTCGGCCAGTTCAAAACGGCCGATTTTTTGATTCATTGCGCCGGTGAACGCGCCCTTTTCATGGCCGAATAACTCGGATTCGAGAAGGCCGCTGGGAATAGCGGCGCAATTGACCTTGACGAACGTGCGCTCGCGACGCGGGCTGAGATTGTGGATGGCCCGGGCAAAGACTTCCTTGCCGGTTCCGGTTTCTCCCAGGAGGAGAACGGTAGTGCCCGCGGGAGCGGCAAGCTCCACCTGGGCGAGAGCGCGTTTCAGCGCACTGCTATCGCCGATGATCTCTTCAAAATTAAATTCGCTGCGGATTTCTTCTTCAAGGTAGAGCTTTTCCTCGGCCAGCTTGTTTTTCAGAGCGTCGATTTCCTTGAATGCCAGGGCGTTTTCGACGGCGATGGCGATTTGCGTGCTGACCTGCCGAAGCAGCTCGACGTCCTCTGGGGCGAAAGCATCGTTGCGGCGGCTGGCCAGATTGAGCGAGCCGAAGGTGCGGCCGTGGGTGATAAGCGGAACGCAGCAGATCGTCTGGATGCCGTCTTTGCGCAGCATGGCGATGATTTCGCTCGGATAACGTTCGAGTTCCGCGCCGCGCGCCAGGAGAGGCAGACCGGTGGAGATGGCGTGGCCAGCAGGAGATGTATCGCGCGGCACGGTGATTTCGCGGTTGAGCAAACCGGGGCGGCCAGGAAAATCGAGCGCATGAATTTTCAACAAGCCGGTGGCGGGATCGAGGAGCGCGAGGCTGGTGTAGTCATGGTGAATGACGCGTTCGAGGGTGGAAACGATGCCGCGGAAAACTTCGGAGACCTCGCGGCTGATCACCAGAACGTTGTTAATCTCCAGGAGAACGCGCAGGCGGTCGCGTTCGCGGGCAAGCTGCGTTTGGTAGGCCTGAGAATTCTCGAAATTGAGCGCGTTGTCGACGGCCACGGCGACCTGGCTGGCGACGCGCTGCATGAATTGTAGCTCGGTGTCCGTGACGCCCTGCGGCACAAGGCGGCCGAAGCCCATCGAACCGATACGGCGCTGCGCCGTGGTCAGCGGAAAAATCGCCATGGAACGGACGCCGTGTTCGCGGAGGCGCCGCATGAAGTCCGGGAAGCGCGTTTCTTCGTCGACATCGTTGATGACCAGAGGCTGCTGCGTCTGCCAGACCCAGCCGGAAGGATGGCCTTCGATGGGCGATTCCATGCCAGCGACTTTTTCCGTGGGGATGCGACTTTCGAGAATATGAAGACGCATGACGTTGCGGACGGGATCGTGCAGGACGAGGGTCAGGAAGTCGAATTCAATAACAGAATGGAGGCGGCCCGCAAGATCGTGGAAAAGCGCGGGGAGATCGCGCTGCTGGGCGATGGCTTCGCTGACTTCGAGCAAGGCTTCGAGCTGACGCCGGGAATGCTCGAGGGGCGAGGCGAAGGCAACTTCGGGCGGTGAAATGACGGGATCCGCCATAGAAGGCAGGATAACACCCACGTTGGCGGAGGCTCAACTTAACACCGCCGCGAGTTGGTCCACAGACATGCTTCGAGGAGTTCGTTCAAGTCAAACTTGAAACGTTGTATGCGTGAGTATGGCGGGCGCCGGTGGTGATGAGGCGCTCGATGGAGTCGACGGCCTGGATGCCGCCGCGGGCGCCGATGGCAGTGCAGTTGAGCGCAGCGGCAGCGCAGCCGAAATCGAGCTGGCGCTGCAGCGGCCAGCCTTGCAAGAGTCCGTAAATGAAGCCCGCGTGAAAAATATCTCCGGCTCCGGTGGTATCCACGGCTTCCACGCAAAAAGCAGCGGCGTAGGAGAAGCGCGAGCCATCCCAAGCCAATACGCCTTCTTCGCCAAGAGTCGCCGCGGTAAGGCGGCAGCCAAATCGTTCGCGGAGCGCGGGGAGAGACTTACGCAAATCCGGTTCTTCCATCAATTGCCCGGGAATATCCCTGCTGGTGATGAGGTAGTCAACGCTTTTCAAAAGTTCCTCGACACCGGGATAGGGTTCGTCCAAGTCCGCGATGACGGGAACGCCGGCGGAGCGCGCCCAGCCTGCAGCGGCAGCCGCCGCAGCCGTATCGTGGCCATCGACGTGAAGAGCGCGGGCAGTGACGATCCACTCGTGATCTAACTCTTCGGGACGGAGGATCAAGCGGTCATCGCGTTTCCAAAGGACAGTGCGCTCGCCGGCGTCGTCGACCAGGATGAAAGCTTGCTGGCTCGGACAGCCAGGCGCCGAGAAAAGATGCGCTTCGACGCCGAGGCGCGCAAATTCCGCGCGATGAAGCGCGGCGGCGCTGTCGTCCCCAATCTTGCCAACGTAACGTGCGCGCAAGCCCCACTGCCCGCAGGCAATCACGGCCGTGGCCACCTGGCCACCGGGCAGCACTTTTGCTGAGCGAAACTCGACTTTGGAGCCGCGCGCGGGATAGTGCGCGACGGGAATCAGAGTGTCCGTAGCGTTGAGCCCGACGCCGACTACATCCACTTTGGAGGGATTCGTCATAAAGGACCCGGCAACTTTACCGGATGCGTGGACGTTTTCAAAGGCGGAGCAAGTGCGTCAGTGGAAGCGCGTGGTGCGCCAGAGGGCGAGACCGCAAACAATAAGGAGCAGGAACAGGGCCGCGGTCAAGAGCGCGGCCGGTCCCCAGTGAAGGGACAACTGCGGGACGCGAGCCATTGCCGCAAAGATCACGAACAAGCTGGTGGCGAGGACAACCAACAGCCAGTCCAGCGCGTCGCGGGAAGGTTTGGCTTCGGTGAGGAGCTGGCGGCCGTCCATGCGTGCTTCGACGAAATCCGCCGCGACGCCATAGCGGTCGCTCTCGCGAATGGCCGCCTCTTTCCAGTGGGTCTGCTCTTGGCCAGTGGCCGAAGAAAACGCGATGGCGCCGACTCCCAGCATCATGAGGAAAGAGCCCCCGATGACTTCGAGGTAGATGGAAGAACTGCGGCCGTGCAACTCGCCAAAAACAAAAATTCCCCACAACAGCCCCCAGAGCTGGTTGGAGTTGGAGAGCGGGATGCCGCGGCTGATGCCCACGTACTTTGCAGCAAATTGCTGGAAGATGTCGCCAATCACCCACACGAAGCCGCCGAGCATCAGCCAGAAAATAACGCTGCGCGCGCTGAGCAAGTCCTGCCACAACGGAGCCAGTCCCAGCGAACTGACTGAAAGGAGCGTCATCATGCCCAGTTCGCCGAACGAAAAGAAAGTGACAAACGAAAGCGGATTCATGCCGGTCAGGTAAGCCTTGCGGTACGGAATGTACATCGTGCCCCAAAGAATTCCGGCGCCGAGAGCGGCCCAGACTCCGTGGAGAGAATGAGCGGCGGGGCCGTGCCCTGAGGACGACGCGATGGCCAGGAGCGTCGCACCGGCGCACATGACCAGCGCTCCGCCGAGGACGCCGGCGAGACGGCGCCAGCCGGCCTGGCGCAGCTCGTTGAAGAAAAGAAATCCCCAGAGAATGCCGAGAAGGCTGTTGGAGTTCCACAAAGGGAAGGCGATGCTCAGGCCGATGTCACGAATGGCAAAAATCGTCAGCGTGTTGGCCACGGCCCAAAGGCATCCGGCAAGCAGAGCCCAAATCACCAGGTGAGGCGCGCGGCGAACATCGGCGCGAACGGACGAAGTGCCTAGAATGAGCGCGGGCAGGCTCCAGCGCGCGAGAAAAACGCCAATGACCATGATGAGCGAAATGACCATCGGCGAAATGCCGATGGAAACGAGTTTGGTGGGCGCTTCCGCAGCGCCCAGCCACGCTCCCGCCGCGAAGCCAGAAAGGATGCCGAGGAGCTGCAGCTTTTTCGCACGTGTTTGGGTTGCGTTGGTAGTCTGCGTATAAACGACCGGCGGCATTTTGCTCCAATCCGAAATCAGCGAATAAATCGAAGAAGCAGCAATCCACCCATCAGGACCGCGACGGGAACCCAAAAATGGATGTCGCTGAGAATGCTGGCCCACCGGCCGCGCGCGTTCGTGTTCGGTTCAGGCGTGTTCATATTTTGCCTATTTGTAATCCAAGCGCGATAGATTCAAGATCGGCGCAGATTATAGCCTTAAAGCTCGGCGTTTTCCGAGCAGCCAAATCAGCGTGGACACCAAATCAGCGTGACACCAAATCAGCGTGGACTTGACGGCGCATCCGTGCGAGCCGTAAGCTCCACGGCATTTCGCGATTGCATCATCGGCGAACTAGCATCCAAGAGGAGCGAATGGCGAGCAGGCTGGCAAAGATCTATATTGTGCTGAGCGGGGCGATCCTGGTTGTGGTCGGCGCGGTGGGGTTCTTTCGCCATGAAATGTTCAACCTCACATTTCCTGCCGCCCATAACATCTTTCACCTCGCCAGTGGAGTAGTCGCTCTCTGGGCCGGTCTCCGGAAGAGTGCCAATGGCCCGCGGCGGTTTGGCGTGATTTTTGGCGCGATCTATACGTTCGTGGCCGTCTCGGGCTTCGCCGGTATGCGCGATCTCGGCCCAATCCAATTGGACTTGAACACGCATTTCAATTTCATCCACCTCGGAGTCGGCCTGCTCAGCCTGGCGGCCGGCTTGGCCAGCTCAAGACCGGTCGTGTCCCATTAAGCGGAACTCCCAGCGCAGAGAATCACGTCGTCAAACGATCGGGAGAGATGGGTCGCAATTGCCAGGCCGCAAGCGAAGTCAGCGCAAGCCGATCATTGTCGCTGACGCGAATGCGGAGAGGTCCGTCCGGCTTGCGATAGTACCGTGTTGTGACGGCATGTTTGGAGTTGCAGATCAGCTCGGCGACAGAAGCGTCAAGAAAAAGATGAAACTCGATTTCGCGCTTTGGTCCAAGCGGCACGTCCAGCGGAATGCCGTTGACGGAGAGCATTGCCGAGGCGGCGCCTTTCGGCTCCAGCTTGGCGGACCACCAGAAGCCGCCGCGGTCGGCCAGCGTAAATGCGGCAGGCAGCGAGTCGGATTTCCAGGTTATTTCTCCGGCGAGATTCTCGATTTGGATTTCATCCATCGCGTGCCCAAGCTGGGAGGAGTCCGCGCGCTGCGGTGGAATAGCGAAGGACTTCGCGCGGAGCGTTTTTGCTTCCGAGGCAAAGCGCATTTCAAGGACGCCTTCCGAATGGATGGATAGAATTCTGGGCAAGGCCATGCAGCCCGCCCAACCGGCGGCGCTGAATTCGGCTTCGGGGCGCGTCTCCGGTATCCAGCCCCAGAGGATGCGATTGCCTTTGGCGTCGAGCTGAGTTTTCTGCGCGTAGTAGGCGCCGTGGTCGAGGGTGCCGCGCCTCTCGGAATGAAAAACATGCTCCTTGGGATCGAGCTCGCCGGATTCCCAAATCACCTGGCCCGCAGTCGAGTAGAGCAACACGTGCTTCTTTCCCAGCGGGAAAAAGTCCGGGCACTCCCACATCTCCCCGGACTCCACGGGATTGATAGACTCCTTTCCCGTCCACTTTCCAGAAGCCAGCGGGTGCAAGTACTCCCACGCGCGCAAATCCTTCGAGCGGTAGAGAAGCACGCGTCCTCCTTGCTTGGCGAGACCCGAGCCGACGCCGAGATACCACTGGTTATCTTCGCGCCAGAGAAAGGGATCGCGGAATCCCGTCAAACCGGGTTCGCTCGGTGGCTGTATCACTGGCTGCTTCCATTTGTTCCAGGTGAGCAGTTGCGGATCAGATGAAGTGGCGAGGCACTGGACCTCGCGGAAGTTGTGAACGCCGTCGCGGAGAGTCGCTTGTTCAGGAGCGCAGGACTTCACTCCGGTATAGAGAACTGTTGCGGTGCCGTGATCGTCTGCGGCGCTTCCGGTGAAACATCCGTCGGCGTCGTCCCAACCGGGAGTCGGAGCAAGCGCAACGGGCAAATGGCGCCAGTGGATCATGTCATCGCTCACGGCATGAGCCCAGTGCATGTCGCCCCAGACGGCTGTGTTCGGGTTGTATTGAAAAAACATGTGGTACCGGCCATTCCAGTGAATGGGGCCGTTGGGATCATTCATCCAATTTTTTGCTGGAAGCAGATGATATTGGGGGCGAAGCGGATCGGCAACGAGGCGCTCACGCAAATCCTCACTCTTCCAGAGAAACGGCGGCAGAGAAGCCCACGCGCTGGAGGCGCTGAGAGTCCGCACGAAGTCGCGCCGCAAAATTCGCATGCCGATTATCCCTTTAGTTTAGATCCCCGTCTGCAGCTGAAGCTTGCCTATTGCTTCTCGGGCTTGGAGTGCGCCGCCGCTTGTTCGCTTTTGTATGCTTTCCAGGCTCCGTCGATGACGTAAGCGTGAATCGCGTCCGCATCCTGCACGGTCATCTTTTCATGCGGGAAAGCAAACTTCGGTGGATCGGCGAAACCGGGCATGCCCTTGCTCCAGTGGCTGCCGCCCAGGACAATTTGATACCAATCTTTGTGAACGTCGTGCGGCATGTAGCGTAGATCGGGCACCGCGCCGTCGAGAACCCACGCGCCGCTCCCGTCAAGATTGGGAGAGTGGCAACCGTCGCATACAAACGTTCCATACAGCTTTTCGCCCTTGCGAATAATTTCCTCGCTCACGTTTTGCTCGGGAGGCTTGGGCACGGGCGGAATCACAATTTTAGGATACGGGAAAGGTGTGGTTGCGCCGAGCTTGAACGCATAGAGCCGCACGGGCCCACGTTTCGATTCGGGCGTAGCCATCGTGCGAGCTGGCGCGAACAAGCGTGAGCCTGAACCCCACCCGACGGGAGTTATGACGTACTGTTCGGCTTTCACGGAAAACGTGACGGGGATCGACTCGATGGCGGAGCCGGTTTTGACCGACCAAACTCTTTTGCCAGTGTCGGCGGTATAAGCCGCAAATTCTCCAGTGCCTTGCCCCTGAAAAACCAGGTTGCCTGCTGTGGAGAGAACGCCGCCATTGGTAGCGATTTCCTCTTCCACGGACCAGCGCGCCGATTGCGTAACTGGATCCCAGGCGATGAGGCGGCCGAATAATCCTTCGCCGCCTTCTCCTGCTTCGGACGCGCGCTTAGCATCGCCGCGACGATCGGTCGTGGGGACGTACACCAGGCCGGTCTGTGCGTTGTAGCTCATCGGCCACCAGTTGTGAACGGTCCACTGCCTTCCGCCGCCCTGGGACGCGGGAATCCGTACGGCGCGTCCCGTCGTCAAGTCCATCGAAGCCGCCCAAACAGTTTTGACGAGCGGCTTCGCGGAAAGAAGTTTTCCGGTTTTGGCATCGAGCACGAAAAAGAACCCGTTCTTTGGCGCGGTCATGGCCACGTGGCGTTTCTCGCCGTCGATGACGAGGTCGGCCATCACAATGTGATTGTTTTCGGAGTGCACGCCTTCGGTGCCGGTCTGGTAATGCCAGGCGTATTCTCCTGTGTTTGCGTTCAGGGCGATGATGCATTCGCCGAACAGCCGGTCGCCCTTCGCCTTAATCAGCCGGAACTCTCCGTAATCCACACCCACGCCCGCGGTTCCGAAAATGACCTGGTTTGTCGCGTCGTCGTAAGTTATGGCGTTCCAAACGTCGCCGCCGCCAACCCGCCACCATCCGTCGCCGGACCAAGTCTGCGCGGCCATTTCCAGAGCCTTCGTTTCGAATGGCTTCGAGGGATCACCCGGAACCGTCCAGAAGCGCCACGCTTCCTTGCCGGTTTCCGCGTCATAGGCAATCAGTGCGCCGCGCACGCCGTCATCCGAACCGTTGTAGCCCATCAAAATTTTCCCTTTCGCTACATGTGGCGCGCCGGTGATGCCGGTTTGCGTCGGTTCGCAGACTGTGGCCTCCCAAACTTTTTTCGCGGTTGCCGCATCGATGGCCACCAGGCGGCAGTCGCCTGTGCCGACGTATACTTTGCCGTTCCAAACGGCAACGCCGCCATTGGTCCGCGCGGAATACGAACCGTTGATAGCCTGGTCCAAGCGCACTTGAGGATCGAATTTCCACAACAGTTTCCCCGTGGCTGCCTCCACCGCATAAACTTTCGAAAGCGGTGCGCTGACGTAGATCACTCCATCGACAACGATCGGCTCCGACACGACGCCCATGGCGCTGTCCATATCCAGCGACCAGGCCAGGCCTAGGCCACCAATATTTTTGTCGGTGATTTGCTGCAACGGGCTGAAATGGCTGGCGTCAAAAGTGCGGCCGTTGAGCAGCCAGTTGCTTCCAATGGCCGCATCGGACATGACGCGCGTCTCGTTCACGTCGCCCGGTTTGGCCTTGTTGTCTGCGGAAGAGCGAAGCGCGATGGCAACTCCAATTGCGGCAATGACGAGAATCAGACCGAGAATAAGCCGTGGATTCATGCCAGACCGCCTTTCGCACAAGTTGCCGAAAATCCGCCGCGCCGATGCGAGATCGCTTGTCCCAATCGGACTGGCGTGGAATTTCCGCTTGTCATGTTAGAAGCGTGGCGGAAAGAATGTCAACGCGTGCGCGAATTTTCCAGGGCCGCGGGAATGAGCGCATTGGGCATTAGAATGAGACAATCGCTGTTTCATTTATGGGGAGTGAGATGAAAGCGCGGCTACAGGTGATGAAGTTCGGCGGCACGTCGGTTGGCGATGCTTCATGTATCGCCAGGACCGCCCAGATTATTGCGAACGCGGCAAAGGAGAATCCTTGCATAGCCGTGGTCTCGGCCATGAGCGGCGTCACGAACCGGCTGATCGAGGCGGCCAAGAAGGCGGAATTGGGAAACGCTGGAGAAGCCGGCGCGGTCATCGATGCACTGCGGAAACAACACGAAATTACTCTGACTAGCTTGATCCCGCGGGAGGAGGAACATGCGCGGACTCGTCCTCGGTTGGAGGAGGTCTTGGCGGAAGGGCGGCGGCTCTGCGAAGGAACGGCCCTGCTGCGCGAACTCACGCCGCGCGCCCTCGACGCAATTTCAAGCCTGGGAGAGCGGCTTTCCGCACCGCTGGTGGCGGCAGCCGTCAAAGAACTCGGACTGCCAAGCGAAGCGATTGAAGCAACGGAGCTGATCGTGACGGATTCCTTTCATGGTGGTGCGGAACCGCAGATGGAATTGACGCGCGCGAAATCGCAAGCGCGCTTGCGGCCGCTATTGGAAAAAGGAATTGCGCCTGTGGTGACGGGCTTTATCGGCGCAACCACGGAAGGCCAGTTGACCACGCTGGGGCGAGGCGGCTCCGATTACTCAGCGACGATCCTGGGTGCGGCGATGGATGCCGATGAAGTCATCATTTGGACCGATGTCGACGGTGTGCTGACCGCCGACCCGCGGCTGGTGGCGGAGGCGCGCACGATTCCGGTGATTTCGTATCGCGAAGCCGCGGAGTTGGCTTACTTTGGCGCGAAAGTGCTGCATCCGAAAACGTTGAATCCGGTCGTACAAGCTGCAATCCCCGTATGGATTCGCAACAGCTTTACGCCTGAAAAGCCCGGGACAAAAATCACGCCCGAAGGCCGCAGCATCGGCGGCGGCGTAAAGGCGTTGACGGCTATCCGCGACGTAACATTAATCAGTGTGGGCGGTCCGGGAATTGTCGGCTTGCCTGACGTCGTGGGGCGGACGTTCTCCACCACCGCCGAAGTGCGCGCCAACGTCTTGCTCATTTCACAATCGTCCTCGCAGAACGATATCTGCTTTATCGTTTCCACTGTGGATGCTCAGCGAACGGTTGAAGCCCTGCGGAAGGAGTTTGCGCACGACCTTGCGCATCACAAAGTGGAGCACATCACCGTGGATTCGAATATCGCGATCGTCGCCGTCGTCGGAGAGAACATGCGCGGAACGCCGGGAATTGCGGGCAGAACCTTCAACGCGCTGGGGCGGGACAACGTGAACCTGATCGCCATCGCTCAGGGCTCTTCGGAATCCAACATTTCCTTCGTGATTGACAAGAACGCCGTCAAAACGGCTCTGAATACCACTCACCGCGAGTTCCATCTGGACGGATCGCCAAACTGAGAGAACGGGTCCGCAGGAGAATTGGAAGCACGGCATCGCCAGTGAGCTATGGTAGGCCCGTGGGGACTCGAACCCCAGACCTCTACCGTGTCAAATCTCAAACCGGTCCGATAGGACACCACACAGAAGAACTCCAAGTGATAGGGAAAGACATTGTTTGCACAGGCTTAGCCACTATTCTCTACCTCTCACCTCTCGCCGATTGACATCAAGCGAGGCGCTTCGAGATGGAGAGGGATGCCAGAGTTACGACACAAAGCACGACACAATCCCAGCGAGCTCGCGGCCGTGCGCGAGGCCGACGTACTCATCGTGCTTTTGCCTGGAGGCTACGAAACGCAAGTCGAGATTGGAGCAGCTCTTGCACTCGAGAAGCCGGTCATCCTTCATACACCAGATCGTAAGAGCTTGGACACGCCTTACCCATGCGTATTTCACTACCATCTCGTAGTCAAAATCCTCGTATCTGAAATCCGGAATGTCGATGCGATCCTAGCTTACCTGTCACTGTGCAGCAAAGACTCGACAGTATATTGAGGCAGGTCTTTGTCGCGTGACAAATCTTTCAAATGCACCACTTGGTCGTGTCGAGTAGACTCCTGTTCATGTTATCCTCGATGAAAATCCTCCCATCTTCGAGCGCTGCGGCGTGGTCTGGGTCGGCAAAGCTGGCTCCAAGCAGGAAGGCGAAGTCGGCCTGGAAACCCGATAATCGGACATGTCCCGGTACCGATCCGCTCGATGCCCATCTGGATTGCTTCCGGATTGTCAACGATTCGTGCGGGATGCAAAATTGAATGTTGACGCGCTGTTCAAAAACGCTCTTACAAATTTGGCTAGGGGCAGGCAATGTTAAGACATCTGACGGAACTGTGTCGGCGTGACACCCACGATTCGGCGGAAAACCTTGGTGAAATGGCTCTGGTCTGCGAACCCGGTCGCTTTTGCAATTTGACTGATCGTGAATTGGGCACTCCGGAGGAACATCTTTGCTCGATCTATCCTGCACCGTAGGGAGTACTGGTGAGGGCTTAAGCCGGTGCTCTTCTTGAATAGTTCACAAAAATAGTGCGGGCTCATTCCCGCGAGCTGCGCTAACTCCCAAAGCCGCATCTCCTTCGCGCAGTTTCCCCTCATGAAATCAAGAACACGATTCAGTCGCACAGTCGGTATTCCACCCTCATATTTGAATTCGCGCGGCGCTCGCGTCGAATAGCGCCGGATGAGGTAGTGGGCAAGCGCCACACCCAGTGACTCCCCGTAAAGCGGCCCAGCCGGGGACCCATCTTCCAAATCGGCGTGTAGAGCAACCATCAGGGAGGCAATGTGCCGATCTCGCAGATTCCAATGAGTGATCAACTCAATGTCGGCCAGGTGAGCTGTTTCGTCCAACGCTCTGGCAAGAAACTGGGGTGCCATCACCAGCACGATTTGATCTGTGGGCCCCGACCGTGTAAGGCGATCGCGGGTTCCCGCAGGAAGGATATAGAGATTCCCTGGACCATGCTTAGCGCGTCGGGTGCGGCCATCCGTCGTCCACTCGAAGGTAACTTGTCCCAATCTCTGGAGATTCAGAAAATGAGTCGGATGTTCATGTTCGGGAACAGAGCAGGCAGGTACATCGTTGAACGATTCCATTGCAATGCCATCCCAGCCCGCGTGCCGGCTTGAGAGCGTCGAGAGCGTCGGGACCGGCGACACTATCCGGCCACTGCGAAGGACTTCAACTGCCTCGACAGGAACAACCCCTGTTTTGTCTTGCAACGCGGTCTCCTCAGGTTTTCCTACGGTGCTGCATAATGCTTCTGATGAAATACTAATCCAAAGACAACGCTTTAAGCTTCTCACGCCCAGTTTCACATCACAAATCCGCAAGAATTGACCAATGTCGAAATTTCTGACCAAGGAACTTCAGAACGTTTGGCGGAACTGTATCGGCATGACACTCACGATTCAGCGAAAAACCATCGTGCCGCTCAACCTGGTCCGATCCACGAAGCACTCGACTCGACAATCGGAAGAACTAACCAATACCAGAACATTTGACCAATGGCGTATGGATATCCTGCCTGCGAAAGGGACTCCGAGCAGCCGCATCCACGCGGCCAAAAAGAGACAAATACGGCCAAAAAAGTCATGGCCTGCTTTGCCCATTGGAACGACAACGCTGCGTTAATCAAGATCGCGGTTAGCTTGGCGTCTAAATACCGAAGAATATGGAAGACCACGCGAACCTCTCGCGCGCGGTGCCGCCCAGCCAAGCAGGATTTGGCGGGCTGATTGGTCAATCTGCTCCGATGCAGCTTCTCTACGAGCTCATCGGAAAGGTCAGCCAGAGCACTTCCCCGGTTCTGATCATTGGAGAGACCGGAACAGGAAAGGAACTGGTTGCACGAGCCATACACTTCAAGGGATTACGACGAGAGAAGGCGTTTGTGCCTGTTGATTGCTCGGCACTGACCCCTACTCTGGTGGAGTCCGAGTTGTTTGGACATATCAAAGGCGCCTTCACGGGTGCAGACCGCTCGAAGTGGGGTCTCCTTCAGACCGCTCATGAAGGAACGATCTTTCTAGATGAGATCGGCGAGCTTCTCCTGTTCTTGCAGGCAAAATTGTTACGGGCGCTGCAAGAAAAAGAGATAAGGCCTGTCGGCTCGACAGAGCGAACTCCAATTGACGTCCGGGTTATCGCCGCAACTAATCGCGACCTCGAAGCGGGAGTCTGGAAGGGGACATTTCGCCAGGACTTGTATTTCCGATTGAACGTTGTGCAAATCAGGCTCCCGGCGCTGCGCGAGCGCAAGGTCGATATTCCCCTATTGGTGACCCATTTCCTGGACAAATTTTCTGACCCGAAGCAGCCGGTTCGTGCGCTCTCCGATGAGGCACTGCGGCGATTGATGGCCTACGATTGGCCAGGCAACGTCCGAGAACTGGAAAACGCCATCGAATGTGCTTTGGTCTTAAGTTCTAACAGTGTTCTGACGGCGCATGACCTGGCTTCGGTCCCCTATGGCGCATCGGCCCCGAATGCTCCCCATAGCAACGAGCTCGTCCCTCTGGAGGAACTCGAGCGACGGGCCATCACAAATGCTTTGCGGGAAATGGGAGGAGATAAGCTCGGCGCTGCTCGCCTCTTAGGCATTGGCAAGACCACGCTCTATCGCAAGCTCAGGGCATACGCTACAAACCCCGCACCAACACGCCACGAGCCCAGCGAAGGACACTAGCCGATGATAGAGAGACTTAGCAGACGCGTCTCAACGAAGCCTTACATCGAAAGCTCAGAACTGAGGCGCCTACCGGACTCCACAGGAGAGGCGATCTATGGGATAGTTATGATGGGTAATTGTACGTTGTGTAACTCTGCCTGTCTGCGATTGCTCGGCTACAGTGATCCGGTCGAACTCATCGGCAAGCACATGCACAAAATAATGCATCATACTCGTCCGGATGGAACTCCTTACCCCAGCGATGAATGCCGTATCTACTTAGCGTTTCGTGGCGGCGAGGGTAGCCATGTGGATGACGAAGTCGTCTGGCGCGCCGATGGGACGAGCTTTCCGGTTGAGTATTGGTCCTATCCGATACGCGATCAGAACGTTCTAATTGGTGCGGTAGTAACCTTCGTTGACATCACCGAGCGGAAAAGAGCAGAGCACGCTCTGCAGCAAAGTGCAGAAATGTTCCGCCAGTTGATGGAGAATATCCGTGAAATCTTTTTTCTTGTGGCGCCAGACCCTCCGAAAATGGTTTATGTCAGCCCGGCCTACGAGGAAGTTGCCGGAAGGCCCCGTCTGGAGCTTTACGACCGAGCTGATGCTTGGATCGACTCGGTCTATCCACAAGATCGCTGTCATGTGCGGAGCGTTTTTGAACAAGCCATGCAAGGCGTCACAACGGCCATGGAATACCGCTTTAGTCGGCCCGATGGATCCGTGCGTTGGATTCATGCTCGCAGCTTTCCAGTCCAAGATTCACAAGGTAATTTGCGGCGGATTGTTGGTATTGCAGAAGACATTACCGACCGCAAACGAACACTGGAAGAGATGGATGCGGCCAAGGCAGCCGCAGAAGCAGCAAACCGGGCGAAAAGCGAATTCCTCGCCAACAAGAGTCACGAAATCCGAACACCTATGAACGGCATTATTGGAATGACCGAACTCTTGCTTGACACGGAGTTGACCCCAGAACATGCCGAGTACCTTCAGATGGTAAAGAGTTCTGCTGACTCGTTGCTGACGATTATCAACGACATTCTAGATTTTTCAGAAATCGAGTCTGGAAAATTGCAGCTGGATGCTACCACTTTCGATTTACGAAAGCGCTTGGAAGATGTGATCAAGGGGCTCGCGATCAAGGCTCGCAGCAAAGGACTCGAACTTCTGTTGACAGTACATCCGGGAATACCCGCGTCCATGGTGGGTGATCCCACTCGGCTGAGTCAAGTACTCACAAATCTTGTAGGAAATGCCCTAAAGTTCACTGACCGGGGAGAAGTCGTGGTGGAAGTACGAAAAGAGGTGGAAAGCGATAACTTCGCTACGCTTCACTTTAGTGTGGGAGATACGGGGATTGGGATTCCGCTCGAAAAACAGCAAATGATTTTCGATGAATTTTCGCAGGCGGACTCATCAACGACACGCAGGTTTGGGGGCACGGGGCTCGGCCTAGCGATTTCAAAGCGCTTAGTTGGCATGATGGGCGGACAAATATGGCTTGAAAGTGAAGTCGGGCGTGGTTCCACGTTCCATTTTACTGTTTCGTTGGAGCTCGGACCCTAGGTGCCCATTTAATTGGCTACGATCCTCACCTCACTGTCGAATCTCTGGTAATTCGTAAACTGCCCGCGACACCAGTGGATGTGGTTATTCCCACGAAGTCATTTTGCGTCTGCGTGAACGCGCTAAACGATTCAACGGTACCGAAAAACGCCACT
This sequence comes from Acidobacteria bacterium 13_2_20CM_2_57_6, assembly GCA_001917435.1. GTDB lineage: Bacteria > Acidobacteriota > Terriglobia > Acidiferrales > UBA7541 > Acidiferrum. The sequence continues at coordinate 776 of MNEA01000167.1, read as the reverse complement.
ACATTTTTCCTGCCTGTGAGCATGGCCACGTCGATCCCACGCGGCACCAGAAGAGCTTTAGGACCGCATGGCGCAACTTAACCAGAGCGATTCAGTGTCCCGCCTGTGGCAAGTTGCGGCCGCCCGGAAATAAGTGTGCCGATAAAGAATGCCGGGCCAAAATTCACGGCATCAAGAGTCAACTCGCCGGATTACGGTTTCACGATCTAAGGCACCTTGCAATCACTGAGCTCGCCGAGTCCCAGGTCTCTGATCAAACCATCTTTGCCATCGCAGGCCATGTCAGCCAAAAGATGTTGGCTCGATATTCGCAGGTGCGGAGCGAGGCGAGGCGGCAAGCTGTTGCGGCACTTTCAGCAAGGCCTGCAGGAAGCTGGTTAACTGAGAATCAAAGCACAGGTCACGACACAAACAACGACACAAAGCAGGATGTGTTTGAAGGACAAGCGGCGGAAGTTATTGAAAATATGGTAGGCCCGTGGGGACTCGAACCCCAGACCTCTACCGTGTCAGGGTGGCAAGGATAGGTATTACAATAACTTACAAGACCGCGGGGACTGCCAAAGTACGCGGAAGTCATACAAGACCTACTTTTTGTGGGTTGGGTTGTGGGTTGAAAATAACCACGGCAAAAAGCTATCACTTGCGTTTCATTGCCGCTCTAAGAGCGCGCCTTTGATCCCGAGCACCGTGAAAAATGTGGAGGATATCTGTGCCGCCGCGCGTATTGCGATAGTAGATTAAGTATTTTCCTGCAGGGAAACACTTCACACCGC